>CAZFLQ010000078.1:0-10950 GCA_964519935.1 uncultured Puniceicoccaceae bacterium
ATCCCCCTATGGAGAAGGGATTTGCAATCCCTTTTCTCGCGCCCCACAGCCCCACACCCACAGGGATTACAAATCCCTGCTCCATAACCCGCCGCTCCATCCCCCTATGGAGAAGGGATTTGCAATCCCTTTTCGCGCCCCTCACCGGAACACCGCCCCGCCGATCAGTCGCCCCCCGTCATAAACTGCCAGGATCTGCCCACTCGCTAAACCCCGTTGGATCTCTGCAAAACGCAGGTGGGCACTGCCATCCCCGCGGAAAGTCATCGCGACCGGTGTTCGGTCGTCCCGATACCGGACCCGCACGTCCAGCGACAGGGTCTCTTCCGCCGGTGGCGGACACAACCAGCTAAAGCGGTCCACAATCGCCTCGTCGGTGTAAAGCGGTGAGGTTTGATCCGAATCAAAGGCCACCACCAGCGCATTCCGGTCATGGTCTTTTCCCGCCACCACAAAAAACTCGTTGTCGGTGTTCGAGGGGACCCCGATTCCCTTCCGCTGCCCAATCGTAAAATGGTGCAATCCGGAATGCTCCCCGATCACCCGCCCATCCGTCGTTTCGATCGGACCCGGAGCGTCCGGAATATATTCGGACAAAAACGACTGTATGTTTACCTTTCCGAGAAAACAGATCCCCTGGCTGTCCTTCTTGGCATGAACGGGTAGGCCCGCCTCGCGCGCCATGTCCCGCACTTTCGCCTTTGTCAGGTCGCCAATCGGAAAGCGCGCCGCCACCAGTTGCTCCGGTGTCATCAGTGCCAAAAAATACGACTGATCCTTCCCCGCGTCCGCCCCCTCCCACAATTCTGGCTCTCCCGGACCACCCCGTTTCCGACAATGGTGCCCCGTCGCGACCGCCCCGAATCCCGCCTCCCTCGCATAGTCCAGAAAAACCCCGAACTTCATTTCGCGGTTGCACATCACATCCGGATTCGGGGTGATCCCACGTCGATACCCCTCGACCAGATAACGGACCACCCGCTCGCGGTAGTCACCCACGAGGTTAACAACCTCGAAATCGATCCCGAGGTGTCGACAGACCGCCTCACAGTCCCGAATGTCCTCCCGCGCCGGACAATCCCCCAGTTCGTCTTCGTTCATCCACGTCCGGATGTAGGCCGCCGAAACATCGAACCCGGCATCTCTCAGGCGCAGAGCCGAAACCGCGCTGTCGACCCCTCCGGAAAGGGCTACCAGAACCTTTCGGCCGTTCGCCGGAGGGTGGAAGCTCGCCTCGTTACCGGCCGGCTCGACCTTGGGATCACCAGACGTAACGCCCGTCCGCATTGTAAATAAAATAGGCGTCAAATGGCCGCAAGGGAGGGAGTTCCAGCTTCTTCGGAACCTCCCGCGCCACCGGTGCAACATCCTCTGCCGCCGCCTCCCCAAACATCCCATACCACCAGGGAACCGGGGCCCGGTCGGTCGGTTGTTCGACGATCCCCTCCTCGCGCAGCTCCGTCACGATCGCATTCACCCAACGCAAATCAGCCGCCCGGTCTGCAAACTCGTCCCAGTCCCCGGTCGAGCTGTTCGCATACATCTTCCCGTACAACTCCTCCAGCGACAGATCCATTTTGGCGGCCACCGGGGTCAACAATCGCCGCGACCATTCCTCCAATGTCTCGAGGGCCTCGCGCTGCTCGGTAACGTTACCAAACGACCCTGTCATCGGCTGGTGGTGCAAAATCACCGCATTCGGGAAGGCATAACTGCGGTCAGCCCAGGTCGTGATAATCGCCGCCATGCTTGCCGCAAAGGATTTAACCACAACGTGTACAGGGGCATCACTTGCCTGCATTGCCTTGAGGATCCGATATCCTTCCATCGCCGACCCGCCCGGAGAACTGTCGATCACGATGAAGATCGGTGCCTCCTTCGATTTGTTGTTATAGAAGTGGATACGTCGGTTCACATAGTCTGCCGTGCCCGAGATGATCGGTCCATTCAACGATATCCGACGGTCCGATACGCGCAAAACCCCATCCGCAAACGGATCCTGAGGGTATTCCAAATGGGTCGGGACAACCGTATCCTGCGCACGCTCCTTTCGGATCAAAGCAAGCCGGCTCTCCAGTTCATCGAGGGCCGCCTGCGCCTTCTGCCGCTCGGTCATGATCTCCTTCAATTCCAAATCCAGATCCATCGCCCGCGACTGGAAGGCGAGCTGCTTTTCCTGCAAATCCAGCTCATGCTCACGAACCGCTTGCTCGCGCGCCTTTATTTCCGTCGCCCGGCGCTCTGCGGCTGCCTCCATCTCCGAAAGCTCCGTCCGAAGCGATTCTTCCCGCAAGGAACGCTCCGCATTCAGTTTCTGACGTTCCTCCATCAAGGCAGCCGTCTCCACCTCCAGACGCTTGCGCTGCAGTTCCAGCCCAACCGTGATGCGGCGGTTCTCCGCCCCGAGTTCGGCCAGTTCAGCCTCAACCTCCGAACGCATCAACTTACTCTCGATCTCCCTCCGAACAAGGGCCTCCTCCGCCTCCGCCAGCTCCGACTTGAGTTGACTCTCCCGCAGTTTCGCCTCGGTCTCCAACCGCCGGATCTCGGCCACCTGGTCACGAAGGTTCCGGCGCTGAATTTCATCAAAAAGCTTGTTTTCGCTCGACAACGTCTCAGCCAGTTTCTGCGCCCGCTCCGAATCCGTCCGGGGCTCCTCCTCAACCTCGCCTTCCTCTGCTCCCGCATCAGACCCCTTCGCTGAAACCTCCCCGCTGTCCCCGCCCGCTGACTCGTTCCCGCCCTCAGGCTCAACCACCGCAACAACCGCCTCAGTCGCAGCCACTGCCTTCATCTCCGCAATCAGGTCAGCGTCTACTCCGACCGTTTCACCGGCCTCAACAGCCTCCATCGGTTCGGCCGATAGGGAAATCGGGAGGGACAAGGACAGGAATGTGATTAGAATCTTGTTCATGAGGTAGTTAATGGTCAACACAGCCAAATTGCAGACCTCTCAAACTGCAAACGGTTTCGAACCCTTTGCGCCAAATCCTGTGGTTATAGATTTGGCATTTCAAACCGGATTCCCTCATTCTCTCCAAATGCTCCAACCATCCACCCGCGACGGTCTTCCTTTTCTAACCTGGAACAAATCCTCCAGCGTGTTTTCGGCTTTCCCCACCGCCGGCGCACGCCTCGCCGAATGGTCGTGGATGGGCTACCCGATTCTCCACTGGCCATCCGATCCTGACCTTGAAAACATCGCCAGGGTCCGCGGCGGCAACCCCATCCTCTTCCCTTTCGCCGGTCGGTCACACGTGGACGGAAATCCCGGACACTGGACCGCCCCAGATGGAAAAACCCTCCCCATGCCCCAGCATGGCTTTGTTCGCTCCGGCAAGACCCGCCTGACCGAAAAGACCGACGAGGGCTTTGCCGCCGAGTGGATCCCCGACGAGATCGCCTCCCTCGCCTATCCGTTTCAACATCGATTCGGGATCGATTATCGATTCGATTCCACTCGCCTGCGGGTCAGACTCTTGTTGGAAAACCTCGGCCATGATCCGATTCCATGGGCACCGGGGCATCACTTCTACTTTGCCCTCCCGTTCGCGGAAAATTTCACCCGCCGCGACTGGATCATCGAACACGCCTCTACCGCCGCCTGGCGACACCGCGACGACGGGGAATTCGATCCCGAGCCCGCTCCATCTCCGCTCTCCTTCGCCGACGCCTCGATTTCAAACCGCATCCTTGCTGCGACCGGAAACGCCCCCCTCAAAATCCGCGCTGAAGGTGCCCCGTTCTCAATCGAAATTGTCGCCACGGCCGATTCCCCGGAGGACATTTGCACCGTTCTTTGGACCGAATCCCCGGACAGCCCGTTCTACTGCATCGAACCGTGGTATGGTCTCCCCAATGGCAGTGGAGACGGCCGCCGCCGACCGACCGTCCCCCCGGGCACCGCCGCCTCCTTCACCGTCACCGTCACGATCATCCCCGTTTAACCCTCCCGCTCAATCAACCGGGTCGGGATCCCATCACGCGACGCTATCAGGGCGATCGGACGCGTCAGCCTGAAATTCGAGAGCACAATCATCACCACTACCGTCAGCGGCACACAGAGAAACGCCCCAAAAACGCCCCAGGTGTAGCTCCAGTAGGCCAGCGAGAGGAGAATCACCAGCGGGCTCAGGTTCAGGGTGTTTCCCATCAGACGCGGCTCGATGATGTTCCCGATCACCACTTGGATCGTCGTTAGCGAGATTCCCGTAACCGCAAAAATCTCCAGATCCTCGAACTGAATCAGGCTCACCAGCGTCGGAAAGGTCGTTGCGATGATCGATCCGATCGTCGGAATGTAGTTCAACAGAAAAATCAGAAAGGCCCAGAAAAACGGAAAATCGATCCCCACCATTTTGATCACGATGTAGCTCACGACCCCCGTCAACAGACTAACCAGCGTCTTGATGCCGATATACCTCCGGATATCCGCCCCCATCCGATCAATTACCGATTCCCATTCCCGTTGGCGGTCCTCCCGCCCTGATAGTGCCTTCAACTTTCCGGTAAAGCTACTCTGCTCCAGAAAAAGAAATATCACGTAAACCATAATCAAACCGGCGTTTCCGATGATCGCGGTGACCCCAAAGGCGAGGTCCCGCGCGAGGGTCCGGAAATTGAATTGCCCGATGATTCGCTCCAGCGAGGGAGGCTCCTCCATCCCGAAATGCTCGTAGGCTTTTCCAATTAACTTGATCAGTTGCTCCTGATAAAACGGTGCCTCCCTCACAACCATCGCGATGTTCGTCGTCACCAGATTGACGACCGAAATCAGCGTTCCGATAATCAGGGCAATCGCAATCGACGCCGAGACCAAACGCGGCAACCTCCGACCGCGGATCCGAACCCCCTCCACCGCATGGATCAGGGCATTGATCAGGAACCAGACAAACACCGCCACAACCAGCGGAATCAGGAGGTTCGAAAAGGTCGAGATCATGTAGGACAGGCCCACAACAATCCCGACGATCCCCGCGATCTGGATAATAGTGCCCTGTTCCTGTAATCGTCTCATATTGAACGCCCCAAGATCATTTCCAACCGAATGCGGTCAGTACCCCTTCCCGAAAACAGCCAGAAACCGGCCCGGCTTTCCCGTAAAAATACAGGGTCCGGGATCCTCCGGCTGATCAAACGGCAGGCAGCGGATCGTTACCTTCAGCTCGTCCTGCAACCGCTCCTCGACTGCGGGATCCCCCGACCACATCGCGTAGCCAAAGCCGCCCCCCTCCGCCGCAAAAAACTCCCGAAACGCTTCCTCGGATTCGAAATACTGACTGTTTTCCTCCCGGAACGTCGACGCCCGATCCAGCAGTGCCTTTTGGATCTCATCCAGTAGCAGGGGCGTCCGCTCGACAAAAAACTCGCGCGAGATGCTTTCCTTCTCTTTCGCCGGCCGATCACGGCGACCGACAAAGGCCGAGTCCGAAGCGACATCCCGCGGCCCCACCTCAACCCGGATCGGGACACCCTTCTTGATCCAACCCCACACCTTCTCCCCTCCCCGCATATCGCGCTCGTCCAACTCCACGCGGACCGGTGCCCCCGCATAGTCTTTCGCCACGAGCTCGGACTGGAGGCGGCGACAATGGGCGAGAACCAGATCGCGATCCTTCTCCTTCGGAATCACCGGAATGATGACAACATGGGTCGGCGCAACCCGCGGTGGCAACACCAGCCCATCATCGTCCGAATGCGTCATGATCAGCGCTCCCACCAATCGGGTAGAAACCCCCCAGGAGGTCGTCCAGGCGTACTCCTGCCTCCCCTCCCGTCCGAGAAACTTGATCCCGCTTGCCTCAGCAAAGTTCTGGCCCAGAAAGTGGGAGGTTCCCGCCTGCAGTGCCTTCTTGTCCTGCATCAGCGCTTCAATGCAAAGCGTATCCACCGCCCCCGGAAACCGCTCCCGGTCCGACTTGCGTCCGGTCAATACCGGCATCGCCAGAAAATCCCGTGCAAAGGTCTCGTAAATCCCGAGCATTCGACGGGTCTCCTCCTCGGCCTCCTCCCGGGTTTCGTGAACCGTGTGCCCCTCTTGCCAGAGAAACTCGGCCGTTCGCAAAAACAACCGCGTACGCATTTCCCAGCGGAAAACGTTTGCCCACTGGTTGATTAAAATCGGCAGATCACGGTACGATTGAACCCAGTTCGCGTAGGCGTCCCCGATAATCGTCTCCGAGGTCGGCCGCAGGATCATCGGTTCCTCCAGCGGTCCCGCCGGCACCAGCTTGCCGTCCGCATTCAGCTCCAGCCGCGAATGCGTGACGACCGCACATTCCTTCGCAAAACCATCAACGTGCTCCGCCTCCTTTTGCAGAAAACTCAGCGGGATCAACATCGGAAAATAAGCGTTCCGGTGTCCGGTTTCCTTGAACATCCGGTCCAACACATCCCGCATATTCTCCCACAGCGCATAACCCCATGGACGGATCACCATACACCCGCGAACCGCGCTGTTCTCGGCCAACTCCGCCGCGCGGATGACCTGCTGATACCACTCGGGGTAGTCTTCCGAACGGGTTGGTGAAATCGCGGAAACGGGAGCTTTCGACATAGACGGGGTTCTAGGAGAAACCATGATGCGAAACCAGAGCAATTTTCAGTCCCACCCAAATTCAATCCTGCCCGCAAAGTTCCCGATTGAAACCCGCACTTGACTCCCCCAAAAACGAAACCTGTGGGATTTCTCGAAACCATCGGCGTCGGATTACTCATCGTCATCGCCCGCGCTGTCGACGTGACGATCGGGACGATCCGGGTCATCGGGGGCGACGAGGTTCGAACGATCGCGGCGAAGATTCGCGAGGCCGGGCTCGGCGCTACCGTGATGCGCGGGGAGGGACGGGACGGAGAACGCAATGTCCTCTTTTCCTTCATGCCAAAACGTGAACTTCGTGGCATCCTCCCGATCCTGACCGCCAACCGCGACCGCATTTTCTACACCCTCGATTACGGCGGTAGCTCAAACCGCATCCTCCTTCCCCGTTCCGTCCAACCCGCCAGTCCCCGACGGTTTTTCAAACGGAAATAGTTTGCGTCCGACCGACGCGTCAAAGGTTCCATCCTCTCCTATGCCAACACCGCCTCCCCTTGCTGCCCACTGGGTTCATGACCTCAGCCCGTTTCTGATCGAATTTCCCGACGGCTGGCCCCTCGGCGGTATCCGCTGGTATGGCATCGCCTATCTCGCCGGATTCGGCGTCGCCTGGTGGATGCTCGCGCGTTACCAGAGAAAGGGCCTCACCCCGATCAATGCCGACCAGCGTTCAGCTCTCTTCACCGCACTGATTATCGGGGTTCTTCTCGGGGGAAGGCTCGGCTACATGCTCCTCTACGGACTTGGGGATCTCTTTAGCAACCCCCTGACCTTTTTCAAGGTCTGGGAGGGAGGTATGGCCAGCCATGGTGGCATCATCGGGGTCGCCCTCGCCCTCGTCTGGTTCGCCCGCACGTCCGGGGTCAACCTTCTCCACGTCGGCGATTGCATTGCCAGCGTCGCCCCCGCCGGACTTTTCTTTGGACGGATCGCCAATTTTATCAATGGGGAACTCTGGGGCACCCCCTCAACCGTTTCCTGGGCCGTCATTTTCCCCGATAGCCCCGCCATCGCCAATCACGCCACCGGCCGTTTCGAAATCGTCGCCCGCCATCCTTCCCAGCTTTATCAGGCCGCCCTCGAAGGGCTCTTCCTCTTTGCATGGTGCCAGTGGCGCATCCACCGGGGTGCCCTCCGCACACGAGGGGCCATCGTCTCGGAATTTCTGATACTTTACGGGGTCGTCCGAATCGGCGCCGAGGTTTTCCGGGAACCCGATGCGGGGATCTCCCTGATCCTCGGAATGAGCCGTGGTCAGTTTTACTCGATCTTCCTGATTCTCATCGGAATCGCCCTCAAAATCGCGATTGCCCGAAAATCTCGCCCTTGCGCATTAAACAATGGTTCATAAGAGTACCCACGGAGAAAGATGACAACCAACCCGAAAGTCCTCATCGTCGACGATCAGCCGATCAACATCAAGATCCTCCAGCGCAAGCTCGAACGAAACGGCATCGACGTTCTCCTCGCCTACAACGGAGTCGAATGTCTCGAGGTTGTCTCCAAGACCCCCCCTGACCTCATCCTCCTCGACGTCATGATGCCCGAGATGGACGGGATCGAAACCTGCCGCCGCCTCCGCGCAATGCCGGAGACCGAGACCATTCCCGTTATTTTCATCACCGCAAAATCCTCCAGGATCGACCGCCTGACCGGGCTCGACACCGGGGCGGTCGATTACATTGCCAAACCGATTGATCTCGACGAAACCCTTGCCCGTGTCCGGACCCAGCTCCGCCTGCAACGGCTCAACCGCGAGAATTTCGAACTCCAGGAACGCCTCGCCGAGGCCCGCGAGGCAGCCCTCCTCGGCAGTGTCACCCAGGGCATTGCCCACAATTTAAACAACCTCCTCGGCGTTGTTATCGGCTACCTCGAACTGATTCGTCTCAACCCGTCCGATGACGAGAAAACCGAAAAAAACCTCGATGCAGTCGAACGCGCCGTCAAACGGATGGTCGACCTGATCGGCCGGCTCGGCAACATGACTTCTTCCCGCAGCTTTGCCACCGCCCCCGTCCCGATCGGAGATCTCGTCTCAAAATCGATCGAACGCCTCGCCAACGATTTCAACACGCTCCCCGATCACGTTGACGTACAACACGCGAACGGTGCCGAGGCAGAGGTATTCACCAATGCTGAAATGTTTGAGAACACCCTTTGCGCGATCATCCGCAACGCTTGGGAAAGCTACGAAGGGATGCCCTCCGCTGACCGGATGATTCGCATCCAGACTGCCCTCGAAACCGACCGCTTTGACCGGCCCTGTGCCATCTTTCAGGTCGAGGACAACGGTTGTGGAATTCCTGACCAGATCTTTGAAACTGTCTTCGACCCGTTCTTTACCACCAAGCGTAGAGTCGGGCGGGGCATGGGCCTGACGATCGCCAAGCATTCCGCCCAGAATCTCGGGGGAGAGGTCGTTCTGAAACAAAAGAAGGACCCGTCCGGAACCCTCGCCATCATTCGCATTCTCGCCCGGCCAGAGTCCGAACTCCTTGCCGGCTAGGCCTCACCGGGTGTCTTCAACCATGGAAAAAACCTTCGACCTAGGATTCGTCGGCGCCGGCCGGATGGCCGGGGCGATCGTCTCCGGATTGGTCGGCGGCGGGGTCTTCCCACCCCAACGAATCGCCTGCACTTGCGGCGACGATGACACCGGACCGGAACTCGCCGCCCGCACCGGAATCGCCTTTGTCCGCGATCTTGAGGAACTCGTCCAGTCTTCCGATACCATCCTTCTGGCCTGCAAACCCCAGCAGTTTTCAGCCCTCGGTGCGAGGGTTGGCGAGGCCGCCACCAACACTCTCGTGATTTCCATCCTCGCCGGCACGACCATCGAACGACTCGCAACCGTCTTCGGTTCCGCCCGCTGTCTCGTCCGCACGATGCCCAACACCCCCGGTCAGGTCGGGGCCGGGATCACCGCCTGGGCCGCCCGCGAAACGCCATCGCCCGGGGATCTCGCACGCCTCGAATCCATCCTCGGTGCCCTCGGGAAAGTCCTTCCGGTTACCGAATCCGATCTCGACGCCATCACCGCCGTCAGCGGCAGTGGCCCCGCCTACGTTTTTGAGTTTACCGCCGCCCTCGAGGCCGCCGCAATCGCCTCTGGACTGGAACCTCGGATCGCCCGCGTTCTCGCCCGGCAAACCGTTATCGGATCGGCCCGGTTGCTCGAAGCCGACCCCGCCGACCCGGAGGACCTTCGCAACCGCGTAACCTCGCCCGGTGGCACCACCGAGGCCGCTCTCCGCATCCTCGGTCAACACCATTTCCGCGATATCATTACCTCCGCTGTGCTCCGCGCCCGGGATCGCTCGATCGAGCTTGCCGGCAGTTAAACCATGGCTGATTCACCGCGCGTTCTCGTCACCGGCGGAGCCGGCTTCATCGGAAGTGCCCTCGTCTGGGGTCTTAATCGTCGGGGATGCGAGTCCGTCGTCATCGCGGATTTTCTCGGGGAATCCGAAAAATGGCGCAACCTCGTCCCCCTCCGCTTCGAGGACTACCTCGAGGCCGATACCCTTGCCGCCCGGATTGCCTCCAATCCCGCTGCCCTCGGTACCTTCACCCACGTTTTCCACCTCGGGGCCTGCTCGGCCACGACCGAAACAAACGCCCGCTACCTGATCGAGAACAACTACCGCTACACCGTCGATCTCAGCGCGTGGGCACAACGGATCGGCGCCCGCTTCCTCTACGCCTCCTCCGCCGCCACCTACGGGGATGGTTCCGCCGGAATGGACGATGGGCACGAACACATCGAAACCCTTCGTCCCCTCAACATGTATGGCTATTCCAAACACCTCTTTGATCTCTTCGCTAAACGTAATGGTATTCTGGATACAAATGTCGGTCTGAAATATTTCAACATTTTCGGTCCGAACGAAGACCACAAGGACGAGATGCGCAGCCTGGTTCACAAGGCCTACGCAACCGTTCGTGACGAGGGCCGCATCCGCCTCTTTCGCAGCGAACACCCCGCCTACGCCGACGGCTGTCAGATGCGTGATTTCTGCTACGTCAAGGACGCCGTCGGGATGACCCTTCATCTCGCCTTCAACTACCATCGGGGGGGACTTTTCAACATTGGTTCCGGCCAGGCCCGCACCTGGATCGACCTTGCCCGGGCTCTCTTTACGGCTTGCCGGGTCTCCGAAAATATCGAATTCATCGACCTCCCTGAATCCCTTCGCGGAAAATACCAGTATTTCACCCGCGCCGACTGTTCCCGCCTCCACGCCACCGGCTACACCACCCCACCCACATCCCTCGAGGAAGCCATCGCCGACTACGTTCAAACCTACCTCGACCACAACCGCCACCTCGGCGACGAACCCCCAAAAGCG
>CAZFLQ010000079.1:0-10859 GCA_964519935.1 uncultured Puniceicoccaceae bacterium
GCGACCACCCGGTCCCCCTGAAGGAAGTTGAAATCAATCGGATTCTCGATCAGGTTAAGGACGCGGAGGGCAAGGAAAAGCCGAAGATTTCCTACGAAGTCGGGGAAGAAGTTAAGATCAACGACGGACCTTTTGCAAACCTTACCGGAAGGATCGACGAGATGGATCCCGACCGTGGGCGGTTGAAGGGATCTGTATCCATCTTTGGAAGATTTACACCGGTCGAGCTGGAATACTGGCAGGTCGAGCGGGTTGAGGAATAGAAAAACAAGCTATGTCAAAGAAAGTTATTGGTGAGATCAGGCTCCAGCTTCCCGCTGGTGCCGCCAACCCCGCCCCGCCGGTCGGACCGGCCCTCGGCGCGAAGGGTGTCAACATTATGGCGTTCTGCAAGGACTTCAACGCCCGCACGAAAGAGCAGGCCGGAACCATCCTTCCGGTTGTGATCACGGTGTACGCGGATCGATCCTTCAGCTTCATCATGAAGTCGCCTCCCGCCCCGGTTCTTTTGAAGAAGGCTGCCGGGATCGCGAAGGGATCGGGCGTACCGAACCGTGACAAGGTTGGCAAGGTTACCCGCAAGCAGTTGCAGGAGATCGTTGACATCAAGCGCAAGGATTTGAACGCGAGCGATGATGTGATGGCGATGCGGATGATCGAAGGAACCGCCCGGAGTATGGGCATTGAGGTCATTGAGGACTGAAGACACGAATTTCCGGAGGTTCGCGGCACGGTGTCGCGTCACCTTCCGGTTGCGCATGAACCTCTGGATTCGAGGGAGCAAAACCATGGTTAAAGTGAATAAACGATACAAAGAAGCGATTGATGTCCGCGGGGAAGGTCCTGCGGGGACGATTGTCGAGGCGGTAGAACGTCTCCAAAAGATGCCGAAGGCGAAGTTCGATGAAACCGTCGAGCTTTCCGTTCATCTCGGGGTGGATCCACGTCAGTCGAACCATATGGTGCGGGGCACTGTCTCGCTGCCGCATGGCAGCGGCAAGACAGTTCGGGTTCTCGCCTTTACGGAGCGGCCTGAGGAGGCACTTGAGTCGGGGGCAGACTTTGCCGGATTGGATGAATATATCGAAAAAATCCAGGAGGGCTGGCTGGAGTTTGATGTCGCCGTGGCGACACCTGCTGCGATGAAAGAGGTTCGCAAGATTGCCCGCGTTCTTGGACCGCGCGGGTTAATGCCGAACCCTAAGTCAGGCACGGTAGCGGACGATGTTTCGGGCGCGATTGCCGAGGTCAAGGCTGGTCGGGTTGAGTTCAAAATGGACAAAACCGCAAACATTGCGATCGTGATCGGAAAGCGCTCTTTCAACCCCGAGCAATTGGTCGGTAACGCCGAAGCGGCGATCGACTCTCTCGCAAAATCCCGCCCCGACACCTACAAAGGCAAGTTCATCCGCAGCCTCGCAGTCAGTGCGACGATGTCGCCTTCAGTCAAACTGGACGGATCTGTCTTCAACAACATCTAAGGGGATTCACCGAACATGAGACCTGAAAAAGAATTTCTCGTTACCGAACTCGAATCGCATCTCGAAAAGAGCGACTTTGTCTATCTGACCGGATTCAATCGGCTGACGGTCGATGAAACGGCCCAGTTGCGGGCATTGCTGGCAGAGCGCGAGGCTGAGTTTCACGTCATCAAGAACAGCATTCTGAACGTTGCCGCAAAGCGCCGTGAAATGCCCGATCTCGGTGATTTTTTAAGCGGTCAAACTGCGATTGTCGTGGGCGGAACGGATGCCCCGGGGGTTGCCAAGATCCTTCTCAAGTTCGCCAAGGACAAGGAAAAGGTTGAGGTCAAATCCGGGGTTCTCGAAAACCGTCTTCTCACCGCTGACGAGGTCGAGGCCCTCTCGAAGCTTCCAGGTCTGGAGACGCTCCGGGCCCAGCTCCTCAGCCTGATGAACACGCCGGCAACGCAAACGGTCCGTATCTTCAACGCTGCTGCCCAGAACTTCCTGAATGTTCTTCAGGCGAAGGTTCGCGAAGAAGGCGGGGAAAACTGAGAACCCGAAAGCGAAAAATCTTTCCCGCGACCGGACGTTCCGGGGGCGGGGATACCCGAAACCTAAAAATCCAAAGAACCGTTCAGGGGGGAATCCCTTAAATGTCCGATTCACGGGCGCCTGTCATTCAAGGAATCATCATGAGCGACATCACTAAAGAACAAGTCATCGAATGGCTCTCCAGCCAGTCGGTCCTCGACATCGCCGGTCTTGTCAAAGACCTCGAAGAGAAGTGGGGCGTCTCCGCCGCTGCTCCGGTTGCAGTTGCTGCGGCTGGTGCGCCTGCCGGCGAGGCCGCTGCTCCGGTTGAAGAGAAGACCGAATTCGACGTCATCCTGGCTGACTTTGGCGGCAACAAGATTGCTGTCATTAAGGAAGTCCGTGCCATTACCGGTCTCGGGCTGAAGGAAGCGAAGGATCTCGTCGAGGGAGCCCCCAAGCCGATCAAGGAGGCGACGACCAAGGACGACGCCGAAGAGATCAAAAAGAAGCTCGAAGCCGCTGGTGCCAAGGTCGAAATCAAGTAAGCTACGAAGTCATCCTACACAGATATAGCTTTACCCGGTCGGGTTGGCCGGAGCCATTCGAGGCTCCGGCGCGCCCGGCTGTTTTTGCGCACTTCCACCCGGAAGTGCTTGTCCGTATCCTGAACCCACCCAGAACCGTCCCACACAGCCGTCATGTCCAACCGCATCAACTTTGGTAGTCTCAAGGAAATTATCGATCCGCCCAATCTGATTCAGAACCAGATCGATTCCGTCACCGAATTTCTTCAGATGGAAATCGCCGCCAACCAGCGTGCAAATGTTGGTCTGGAGGCGGTGTTTCGGGAGATCTTCCCGATCGAGAGCTACGACAATCGTTGCAGCCTCGAGTATCTCAGCTATCGACTGACCGAGCCAAAGGGATCCGAGATCGAATGCATTCGCGAGAGCATGACCTACAGCGTCGGGCTCTACGTCAAACTGCGTCTGCGGGAGGAAGATCAGAATAAGGACGAGGAAATTTATATGGGGGAACTCCCGATGATGACGACCCGTGGTTCGTTCATCATCAACGGGGCCGAGCGCGTCATCGTCAGCCAGCTTCACCGGTCCCCGGGCCTTTGTTTTGAAGCGACGGTGCCTCCGAGCGGAAAGACCCTTCATTCCTTTCGGGTGATTCCCGACCGGGGAACCTGGGTAGAGGTTCAGTTTGACCAGAACGATCTCCTTTACGTCTATCTCGACCGTCGCCGGCGGCGGCGCAAGTTCCTCATCACGACCCTTCTCCGGGCAATGGGGAACGGATCGGACGGAGAAATTCTCGACCTTTTCTACACCCTCGAGGAACACAACGTTGCGGACCTCCTCGCGAACGAGAACGTCTCGAACTTTGTTTTGGTCGAGGACGTTGTCGACGCAGAGCGGGGCGTCGTTCTTGCGCGGGCGTTTGAACCCCTCTCGAAGACGGTTATCCGCTCGATTGAGAAAGCCGGAATCGACCGGATTCCGGTCATCGACACATCGGTCGATGAGGGAATCATTGTTCGCTGTCTCAAGAAGGATCCCACCCGCAACGAGGAGGAGGCACTCAAGGACATTTACAGAAAGCTGCGTCCCGGGGAGCCGGCAACAGTTTCGAGTGCTCGTGCGCTTCTCAAGCGGGTCTTGCAGGATCCAAAGCGGTACGACCTCGGACGGGTCGGCCGATACAAGCTGAACCAGAAGCTCAATCTGAAAACCGATCTTGAGGTCCGCACCCTGACGGAGGAAGACCTCGTCGAGTCGACCAAATACCTGATCAAGCTTCGGAACGGAGAGGGATCGATCGACGATATCGACCATCTCGGCAGTCGGCGGGTTCGGACTGTGGGTGAGTTGCTCGCCAACCAGTGCCGCGTCGGCCTGTCCCGCACCGAACGTCTGGTGCGCGAGCGGATGACCCTTCTTGACCAAAGCGTCGACTCGATTACGCCCCAAAAGCTGATCAACCCGAAGGCCCTCAGCACGGTGATCCGGGATTTCTTTGCCCGATCCCAGCTCAGCCAGTTCATGGACCAGATCAACCCGTTGGCCGAGCTGACCCACAAACGGCGGCTTTCGGCGCTCGGACCGGGTGGATTGAACCGGGAACGGGCGGGCTTTGAGGTTCGCGACGTTCATCCCTCGCATTACGGTCGAATTTGCCCGATTGAGACGCCCGAAGGTCCCAACATTGGACTGATCAATTCCCTTTCGATTTACTCCCATATCAACGAGTTTGGTTTCATTGAGACCCCGTACCGGATTGTTCGTAAAGGACGTGTTCTCGACGAGATTGTTTATCTCAACGCCGACCAGGAGGAGCCCCACGTGATCGCACAGGCAAACTCCGAGATCGACGATAAAGGCAATTTCAAGGGCAAGATCACCTGTCGCTATCGTGACCAGATTCTCGAAATCGATCCGAAAATCGAGCCGGATCGGATCGATTACATGGACGTTTCCCCAAAACAGGTGGTTTCGGTGGCGGCGGGAATGATTCCGTTCCTCGAGCATGACGACGCGAACCGGGCGTTGATGGGATCGAACATGCAGCGTCAGGGGGTTCCGCTTCTGAAGACGGAGGCACCCTTCGTTGGAACGGGGATCGAGAGCCGGGTGGCCCGCGACAGTCGCACGGTGATCGTGGCGGAATCCGAGGGCGTCGTCGCCCAGGTGGATGCCAAACGGATCGTGGTGACCCCGGACGGGGAGATCTCGGTCCGCGCGGCGAAGCAGATCCGGCACGATCCGGCGAAAGGGATCTATGTCTACGATCTGCGCAAGTTCATGCGTTCAAACGCGGGTACTTGCTTCAACCAGCGACCGGTCGTAACGCGGGGAACCAAGGTCAAGCCGGGCGATCTTCTCGCGGACGGGGCGGCGACCGACGAAGGCGATATTGCGATCGGTCGAAACGTCCTCGTGGCTTTTATGCCATGGAACGGATACAACTTCGAAGACGCGATTCTCCTGAGCGAAAAACTGATTAAGGACGACGTCTACACCTCGATCCATATTGACGATTTCGAGTGTATCGCGCGGGACACCAAACTGGGACCGGAGGAAATCACCTATGACATCCCGAACGTCGGCGAGGAAGCTCTCAAAAACCTCGACCACAACGGCGTTATCCGGGTCGGGGCCGAGGTCAAACCGGGCGATATTCTGGTCGGAAAGATCACCCCGAAGAGCGAGACCGAGCTGGCCCCGGAGGAAAAGCTCCTTCGGGCGATCTTTGGGGAGAAGGCAGCTGATGTGAAGGACTCTTCGCTGACGGTTCCTTCCGGCACGACGGGCATCGTGATGGATGTAAAAATCTCCAGCCGGGTCGAAGGTGATGCCGAAAAGCTCTCCGCCTCCGAACGCCGACGGCAGATCAAGAAGATCAACGAGGAAATCCGCGGGATGTCCGACCGTTTGAGGGAGGAACTGACGGAATCGCTCTCGAACATCCTCCTTGGGGAAAAGATCCCCCTCGACGTCAAGGATGGGTCGACCGGTGATACTATCATTCCGGCGAACCGGAAGATCACGAAGACCCTTCTGCGGCGTCTCGCATCGGTCTCGCGTCACATCGAGATCGATCCCAGCCCGGTCCGGATCAAGATCATGGAGATCGTCAAATCCTATCAGGCCAAGTTCGACGAACTCGAATCCGACCGCGAACGGAAGGTTTCGGCGGTCGAGCAGGGTGAGGACATCGAGCAGGGTGTGATTAAATCGGTCAAGGTTTACATTGCGACCAAGCGGAAGATTCAGGTTGGTGACAAGATGGCTGGTCGGCACGGAAACAAGGGGGTGGTTGCCCGGATTGTTCCCGAGGAAGACATGCCCTTCCTGCCGGATGGCACCCCGATCGAGATCTGCCTCAATCCACTCGGGGTTCCCAGCCGGATGAACGTCGGGCAGGTGTTGGAAACCCACCTTGGGTGGGCTTGCAAGAAGCTCGGACTGAAGGTCGCGACCCCGGTTTTTGACGGTATCACCGAGGAACGGATCAAGGGCTACCTGCGTGAGGCCGGCCTGCCCGAATCCGGGAAGGAATACCTCTATGATGGCCGGACCGGGGAGCGTTTCGACCAGCGAATCGTCGTGGGCTACATCTACATGCTGAAGCTGAACCACCTCGTAGCGGAAAAGATTCACGCCCGCGCGGTGGGACCCTACAGTTTGATCACCCAGCAACCGCTCGGGGGTAAGGCCCAATACGGGGGCCAGCGTTTCGGGGAGATGGAGGTCTGGGCTCTCGAAGCCTACGGGGCCGCCTACACCCTGCAGGAACTGCTGACCGTGAAATCCGACGACGTTCAAGGACGGACCAAGATTTACGAATCACTCGTCAAGGGTGACCGTAGTCTGACCGCCGGGACGCCGCAGTCGTTTAATGTTTTGATGAAGGAAATCCAATCGCTCTGCCTCGACATCCGTCGGGAAAAGGAAGCGCTTTCATTCTAATCCGGAGGAGATATCAACATGAGTACGGAAGCAATTCGCGAACCCCTGGCCAATGACCAGGAAGAATCCTTTAACCGCGTCAGCATCACGGTGGCATCGCCGGACACGATCCGGGGATGGAGCAGTGGTGAGGTCAAGAACCCTGAGACCATCAACTACCGCACCTTCAAGCCAGAACCGGGAGGCCTTTTCTGCCAGAAAATTTTCGGCCCGGTCCGCGATTATGAATGTGCCTGCGGCAAATACAAAGGGATCAAATACAAGGGACAGGTCTGCGAGCGCTGTGGCGTCGAGGTGACGGTATCCCGCGTCCGGCGGGAACGCATGGGCCAGATCGAGCTTTCGGTCCCGGTCTCGCACATCTGGTTTCTGAAGAGTATGCCCAGTCGCCTTGGCCTGCTCCTCGACATGACCGCGCGGAATCTCGAGCGGGTGATCTATTACGAGAACTATCTTGTGACGGATCCCGGTCGGACACCCCTTGAGGAGCGTCAGCTCCTGACCGAGACAGAGTATCTCCAGGCGCAGGACGAGTATGGTGAGGATGCCTTTGTCGCCAGGATGGGGGCGCAAGCTCTTCGGGATGCCCTCGAAAAACTGGATCTCGACCCTCTCGTTGACGAGCTGCAGGAGCAAATGCACGCCACCCGCTCGAAGCAGATCAAGAAAAAGCTCTCGAAGCGGCTGAAGGTCATCCAGGGTTTCATTGCGAGCGGTTCGAAGCCGGAGTGGATGATCCTCGAGTCGGTCCCGGTGATTCCGCCGGATTTGCGTCCGCTCGTCCCCCTCGAAGGCGGGCGTTTTGCGACCTCCGACCTGAACGACCTTTACCGCCGCGTGATCAACCGGAACAACCGTCTGCGCAACCTCCTGCAGCTGAAGACTCCGGACGTGATTATCAACAACGAAAAGCGGATGTTGCAGGAGGCGGTCGACGCCCTCTTTGACAACGGGCGGCACGGTCGACCGGTAACCGGGGCGGGCAATCGTCCGCTGAAGTCGCTCAGCGATATGCTGAAAGGCAAGCAAGGCCGTTTCCGTCAGAACCTTCTCGGAAAGCGGGTCGACTATTCCGGTCGTTCGGTGATCGTGATCGGGCCCGACCTGAACCTGAACCAGTGCGGTCTTCCGAAGAAGATGGCGCTGGTCCTGTTCGAGCCTTTCATCATTCGCCGCCTGAAGGAACTGGGCTTTGTTCACACCGTTCGGGGTGCCCGGAAGATGATCGAAAAGCGCTCGCCGGAGGTTTGGGATATCCTTGAAGAGGTTACCAAGGGCCATCCGGTCCTGCTGAACCGTGCACCGACCCTGCACCGCCTTTCGATTCAGGCTTTCGAGCCGGTTCTAATCGAGGGAGATGCGATCCGGGTCCATCCGCTGGTCTGCACAGCCTACAACGCTGACTTTGACGGCGACCAGATGGCGGTTCACGTCCCGCTTTCGATCGAGGCGGTGATGGAGGCAAAGCTTCTCATGATGGCGACCCACAACATCTTTTCGCCCTCCAGTGGAAAGCCGATTTTGACGCCATCGCAAGATATTGTTATGGGGTCGTATTATCTGACGATCGAACCGAAGAAAGTCATCCCCGAAGGCCGCCGGGTCCCTTTGATCGCGGACGCCGCCGAGGCGATTATGGCCGAGGCTGACGGTGCCATCGGCAACCACGATTGGGTCGATTTCAAGAACCCTGACTACGGCACGAAGACCCCTTTCGGGAACCCGAACAAGAAGATTATCCGGACGACGATCGGCCGGATCATTTTCAATACCATTTGGCCGGACGAAATTGGGTTTTTCAATGGACTTGCTCCGAAGGGAAAGCTCGGCGACCTGATTTTGCAGACGTACAACCTCGCCGGGAAGGAACAGACGATCAAGACCCTCGATGCCTTAAAGCGATTCGGTTTCCGGTACGCGACCCGCGGGGGCGTTTCGATGGGGGTTGAGGACATGATCATTCCGCCGGAAAAGCCGAGGCTGATTGCGGAGGCCCGAAAGCAGATCGACGCAGTCGAGGCACAGTATCGTCGGGGGCAGTTGACCCAAGGCGAACGCTACAACAAAATCATCGCGATTTGGTCGAAGCTGACCGATGACATCGCTTCTTCGGTTTACCACGTGCTCGAGGAAGCCTCGACAGAGGACAACGTCAATCCGGTCTGGGTGATGATGAACTCCGGGGCGCGGGGTAACAAGGCGCAGGTCCGACAGTTGTGCGGGAATCGCGGACTGATGGCAAAACCTTCCGGGGCGATCATCGAACGGCCGATTCTGTCCTCCTTCCGGGAGGGGTTGACGGTTCTCGAATACTTCATCTCAACCCACGGTGCCCGTAAGGGGCTGGCGGATACCGCCCTGAAGACTGCCGATGCCGGCTACCTGACCCGGAAACTTTGCGACGTTGCGATGGACTGCATCGTCACGATGATCGACGATGGGGAACGCAACGGAGTTTGGAAGAAGGCGATCACCGACGGGGACGAAGTCATCGTTGGCCTCTCCGAACGGCTGGTTGGGCGTTACCCTGCGGAACCGGTCCGCAACCCGCTCCAGCCGGACGAATACCTCGTCCACGATGGCGAGTTGATGACCGAGGAAACCGCCAAAAAAATCGAGTCCCTCGGGGTCGAGCGTGTCAAGGTGCTTTCGCCTCTCACGACCCGCCAGCGGAATGGAGTCACCGCCCTCGAATACGGCATCAATCCGGCGACGAACGCGGTCGTCGAGGTTGGCAGTGCGGTCGGGATTATTGCCGCCCAGTCGATCGGGGAGCCCGGAACCCAGCTGACAATGCGGACCTTCCACATCGGGGGGATCGCCAGCCAGGTCCTGAAGGATCCGAAGATTGCCGCCCGCCGCGGTGGACGGATCGCTTTTTCGGATGATCTTCGGACCGTTGAAACGGCCGACGGTGGTCTGGTCGTTCTGAACAAGACCGGATCCATCGTGATTTACGATGCCGAGGATCGCGAGATCGAGAACTACCGCATTCCGGTCGGATCGATTCTTCCGGTTCGGGATGGACAAGAGGTCAAGAAAGGTCAGATTCTGGCAGCATGGGACCCTCACAGTGTGCCGATCCTCTCGGAGAAGGGTGGCTCGATCAAATTCCACGACATGATCCCGGGTGTCACCATCAAGCGCGAGCAGGATGCTGAAACCAAGGGCGTCACCAACGTGGTGATCGAGCACAAGGAAGACCTTAATCCGATGGTCGTGATCGTGGACGAGGCCGGTAAGGAACTTGCAACCTATTCGATCCCGGTGGCGGCGCAGGTCGTTGTCGAAGAGGGCGACGAGGTTCTCCGCGGCGGATGGATCGCAAAGACTCCCCGACAGGCGTCCAAGACCCAGGACATCACCGGTGGTCTCCCTCGCGTGGCTGAACTTTTTGAGGCGCGGAAGCCGAAGGAAGCGGCCGAAATGGCGAAGATCGATGGCCGGGTTGTTCTCGGTGGAACCATTCGCGGAAAGAAGCGGGTCTATGTCACACGCCTCAGCGTGGAAGAGGTCAAGGCCGGTGGTGCCTTGACGAAGGACGACGAGAATACCGAGGAACACCTCATTCCGCATGGCAAGCATCTCATCGTGCAGCCCGGTGACTACGTCCAAAAGGGCCAGCACTTGACTGAAGGGGCGGCTGATCCGCACGAGATTCTGGAAATCCTCGGACCAACGGCGGTCCAGGAATATCTTCTTTCGGAAATTCAGAAGGTCTACCGACTGCAGGGTGTCACGATCAACGACAAGCACATTGAGACGATCCTCGCGCAGATGCTGCGGAAGGTGCGGATTACGGATCCCGGCGACTCCGACTTCTTCTGGGGTGAGCAGATTGACCGTTTCGACTTCATGGACGCGAATGAGCGGATCGAAGAGGCCGGTGGGCAACCTGCCGAGGCTGAGGCAGTCCTGCTTGGGATCACGAAGGCATCGATCGAGACGGAAAGCTTCATCTCAGCGGCGTCTTTCCAGGAAACGACCCGTGTCCTGACCGATGCGGCGACTCTCGGAAAGAAGGACTACCTGACCGGCTTCAAGGAAAACGTCATCATGGGCAACCTGATCCCGGCTGGAACCGGATTGCCGAGGTATCGCTTCCTGCGGATCGACACCCTTGGGGGTGAAGGTTTGCTGGACGCTCCCGAAGGCGAACCGGCGGGAGTTGATCCCGTCGAGGCAATCGAACCAGTCGTCGAGCCTCAAGGGGCATAGCATCGGGACCAACTTGTTTCCGGGGGGGGGTGCTTTGGCCCCCCCTCTTTTGCGTCTGGGGATGCGCGAGCAGGATGCTCCCGCCACCGTAGGGGCGCCGCTTGCGGCGACCGCCCACTGTAGGGGCGCCGCTCGCGGCGACCGCCGGGGGTGGATCGGATTT
>CAZFLQ010000080.1:0-10740 GCA_964519935.1 uncultured Puniceicoccaceae bacterium
GGATCGGATAACTTGCGGATCCACAAACACATCCTTTCCCCAAAAGACGAAGCCGGTGTCGTGTTTTCGGTCGGGGTTGTCATTTTCATTAATTGGTGTCCGCCAGATGAGAAGGTAACTTCGATGTTGTCTCGCGTGCTTCACAAGGACAAACGTTTTTACGAAAATTATGGAAATGAACGGATTCTACGGGGACTTCGATTTTGAGACCCTCAACGGTGGTCGTTTGCAAGAGGACTACCGCAGTCCCTTCGAAGTAGACCGTGATCGAGTGGTGTTTTCATACGCGTTCCGACGTCTTCAATCGAAGACTCAGGTCTTCCAGTCGGGGGAATTTGATTTTTACAGGACACGGCTGACCCATTCGATTGAGGTCGCGCGCATCGGGCGTTCGATCTGCAAGGCTTTGAAAGTTTTGTCTCCTTATTTGCAAGACACGTTTTTCATCGATCCGGATTTAACGGAGGGAATCTGCCTTGCCCATGATCTCGGTCACCCTCCATTTGGCCATATCGGTGAGCGAACATTGAACCGGCTGATGTCGCAACACGGCGGATTCGAAGGGAACGGGCAGACCCTCCGTATCGTTACCGAACTGATCTGGGACCGTCCGAAGAAGAACCGGGGGATGAGTCCGACCCGAGCCTTTATCGACGGTATCCTCAAATACAAGAAGCTGTATCGCGAACGGGTCGCCGAGTCACACCGGCACCCTGAGAACCATTTCATTTATGACGATCAGGAAAGGGTTCGGGCTTTCGCGCTCGGCAGCGAGTTACTGCCAAGCGAGCTCGAGATGTTGCCCGGTCTGAACACGATCCGGAGCATCGAATGTCAAATCATGGACTGGGCGGACGATGCCGCCTATTCACTTAACGACATCGTCGATGGAGTCGAGGCCCGCTACATCACGCCCGGAACGATTGAACATTGGGCGGACGGTGAGACCTTGACGTCGAGTGAGGCCGAGTGTTTGCAAAACCTTCAGCGCGTGATCCGCGACGGCACAGTTGAGCGACGGGTGAACGGCAAGGTAGGCGATTTCATCCGGGGCTGTCGACTGGTAGAAACGGGAGGTCCTTTCTCGGATCGGTCTAATCGCTATTGCCTGAACCTCGAGATCGATCCGGCCTGTCTCGAGGAGGCTTTGCTCTACAAGCGTCTCGCGACCGGTTTGATTTTTAGGTCCCAGCAGTTGGAGCAACTGGAATTCAAGGGGAGACGAATCATATCACAGTTGTTCGAGGCATTGGTCGATAACTACAGCGCGGACGGAGAGGGCCTCAAGGTTGTTCCAGACAAGGAGCACGCCAACCTGCGAGATGCACCTGATCTCCGTTCACTGACTCGGATGGTTTGCGATTTTCTATCCGGCCTCACGGACGGGCAGTGCGTCCGGTACCATCGCAAATGGTTCGATCCGAGCTTCACCTCGGTCTTTGAGATTGAGTAGTCGACAGCCCGTCAGCACCAAGCCCACAGACGGGTCGCGAATCACTGGCCCGGCTGTAGACCGGTGGTGTCGATAAACTGCAGAGGGATAATTGTTTCGGTGACGTCGTCGATCCGAACCCGGATTTCGTACTGACCAGGTGCCGGAACGGGAAAGCCCTGAAAATTGAAAACCAGATTGCGGGTTAGGAAGTAACTGTTTTCGGGAAGAGATTCGACCTTGAAAGGAACGTTCGGGGCGCGCTCTGCCTCAATAAACGGTTGGCCGTCGGGATCGACAAATTCGAGCTGAAGGCGGTGTTCACCAAGGTCTTCCGGACGCATCATCAAGCGGAGGGCAATCGCGCACTGGGGATGCATGGTCGGGAATTTTCGGGCAAAGATGGTGTCGAACGCACCCATTACGCAAAGTTTGCCGCCATAGTCGGCAGCGGAGTCACAAAGTGTTGCCGTCAGAATTTCCATCCCGATATATTGAAGGAGCACGGGCAGCAGGGGCGAGCCGAAAGGGTGCAGGGGATATCTTAGGATCCAGGATCATCTGAAAAACCTTTCGCTCGCATCGACCAGCCGTTTCGGTGGACGCACGGGGCGCCCCGCGCGATTGATGAAAGAATGCAGAGTTCTACCCTCGGCGAGTAGAATGTCCCCCATGTGAAGGAGATATTCGATCTGGATCCGAACCCCGATCGGAGTGGGAATTCGGGCGGTGACCGTGACCCGGTCATCGAAGCGGGCAGGTCGGTGGTATTTTAAAGAGACTTCGAGAACGGGCAGGAGGAAGTCTTCCAATTCAAGCTCTCGGTAGGGAACCCCTATCGTATCCAATAAATGGATACGGGATTGTTCCAGCCAGGGGAAATAGCTGCCGTGGTAGACGACGCCCATCTGGTCGGTTTCGGCGTAGCGCACACGTATTTCGGTGGTAGCTTCAATCATTAAAGCCGGATCCTGATCACGGTTCACGTACGACACAATTCGGGAATCGATCCTATTGAACTTGCCTCTTTGATCGGAACAGCGGAAAAGTTTTTTAAGATGAAGTTTCGGCTCAATCCGCGGATTCGAATAAGGAAACGTTTCACCCTCCAGATTGTACTCGGGGTGCTTTTCGGGGTCGTCGTGGGCCTCTTTTTCGGAGAACTGGCCGCACCTTTGGAGGCAATTGGAATCGTCTATGTTCGCCTACTCCAAATGACGATCCTTCCCTACATCTTCTTCTCTCTGATTGTAGGTTTCGGATCCTTAACCTACGAGCGGGCCGGGCTCTTCGCGCGGCGAGCAGGCGTCGTTTTACTTTTATTCTGGGGAATCGGACTCACTATCGTGGCACTGATGGCGACGACTTTCCCGGATCGTGAATCGGCATCCTTCTTTAATCCCGGGATCCTCTCCGAGCCTAAGCAGGTATCGCTCGTAGAGTTGTTTGTGCCTTCCAATCCTTTTGAAGCTCTTGCCAGTAGCGCGATTCCTGCAGTTGTACTATTCAGCATTCTTTTCGGACTTGCGCTGATTGCAGTCCCGTCGAAGGGAACGGTTCTCGAGCTCTTTTCGACCATCGCAAAGACCCTCCAGAAAGTTACCGGGTTTGTGGTCAAAGCGACGCCTTTTGGAGTTTTTGGCCTGACTGCTTCCGCGTTCGGGACCCTAAACGCTGAGGAGATCGGGAAACTGGAGGCGTTTTTTCTCACCTATATTGCCGCCAGCCTGTTTCTTACATTCGTGGTCTTTCCGATTCTGATGACTACGTTGACGGGATTTCGGATTCGAGACGTCATTAAGTGTTCCCAGAACGCCCTGATCACTGCGTTTACCACCGGAAATCTCTTTGTGGTACTTTCGCTCCTGATGGAGGATTGCCGGAAGTTGTTTAAGGAGCGCTTTCCGGATCAAACGGAAGCTGGCTACTATGTCGACATTCTCGTCCCGGTTACTTTCAACTTCCCGAATATGGGGAAATTGATTGCTCTCCTGTTTATTTTTTTTGGCGCGTGGTACATCGGCCAACCGATTCCCCTCGGGGAGTATCCCGGAACCGTCCTTACCGCGATGCCTGTCTTTTTCGGAGGAATCGATATAGCTGTTCCCTACATGTTATCGCTGAAAGGCCTTCCCGAAGATCTTTATTCTTTGTACGTCGTTTCAGGCATCGTCAATGGGCGGTTTGCCACTCTGCTCGCGTGCATGGAGTTAATATGCTTTACGCTCATCGCGGTTAGTTCTCTTTTGGGTCTGATCCGTTTCCAACTCCTGCGTGTGCTTACGGGCTCTGGAATAATCCTTATTTTTACCCTTGGAATGGTCTTGATCACCGGTTGGGCACTCGAGGAGATCGTCCCTTCTTCCGAAAATCACGCTGATCGGATTATGGACTTTTCGCTTGCTACCCCACTCATTGCCACGATTCACGAATCGCTGCCAGAGGCTGACTCTGAAGCGGGAGGCGAGGTTGACAAGACAAGGAGCTGGTTCTCACGATTTTTTTCTGGCAGATCCGATTCCCTATCCGCTGTCTCCGAATCAGTTGTCGACAAGTCTGATTCCCGCAAACTCAAGGTAGGCTACATTCCCGGGAACCTTCCTTGGTCGTTTCGAAACCGCGTCGGCGACTTGGTCGGTTACGATATTGAGGCGGCTCAGCGGCTCTCGGGTAGTTTGGGGGTGGCCCTACACCTTTACCCAGTTACTTTCCAAACTGGAAGGGAAGCGCTTGAATCAGGAGCCCTCGACATTCTGATGTCGGGGATACCGATTACCCTCTCAGAGATCGACCGCGTGACCTATTCAGAGAATTACCTATCTCTTCGATTAGCTCTTTTAGTTAGTAAGGAAAAGGCGAAGGCGTCTGACTTTGATCCGATTGAAGCCTTGAAACTGAACCAAGGTACCGTAATCGGCTATGTCCACCCAAGCCCGTTTCTGCATCGGATTCATACCCTCTTTCCCCGAACACCATTGGTTCCATTCGACAACGTTGGTACCGCCCTCGACAAGGTCGTCAGTGGTCAGGTTTTCCTGCTGGTCTCGGCGGAGGCGGGTTCAGCCTGGACGATGGCTAACTCCGGGATCTCTGTCTTTGTGCCGCCGGCAAGGGGAGTCTTCGAATTAGCGTATCCACTGGCCCGTGACGACCGTGGTTTCCAGTCGTATATCAATCAATGGCTCCTGATCGAGAAACAGGACGGTGCCATTCAAGCCCGGTACGACTACTGGATTCTCGGCAGGGCGCGGGTGAACCCTGCGCCAAGATGGTCTATTCTCCAAAATATGCTCGGTTGGACCGGCAATGATTAAACCGGACAAGCGAGCTCCGGATTTGAATCGCTCTTAGCGCATCAGCAAAGACGCGTCACCAAAACTATAGAAACGATAGTCCTGCTCAATCGCCGTTTGGTAAATTCGATGGGTCAGTTCGTCCCCAACGAAAGAAGCCACGAGCAGGATCAGGGTGCTGCGGGGAAGGTGGAAATTTGTGATCAAGCCATCGACAATTTTCCACTTGTAGCCGGGGTGGATAAAAATATCGGTGTCGCCATGGGATGGTTCGAGATTTCCGCCGGGTCTCGCGCAGGTCTCGAGAACCCGGACACTGGTCGTCCCGACTGCAATGATCCGTCCACCGGCCGCGCGGGCAGACTTGATTTCGGTGGTGGCGGCGGCATCGAGGACATATTCCTCGCTGTGCATTTGATGTTCGGTCGGATCCTCCGTTTTGACCGGCAAAAAGGTTCCGGGCCCAACGTGCAAGGTAACCTCGGCAAGGCGGATTCCAGCGGCACGGAGGCGTTCAAAGACGCTTTCAGTAAAGTGCAATCCGGCGGTCGGGGCGGCACAGCTCCCGCGATGACGGGCGTAGATCGTTTGATACTGGTCGGCCCGGGCAGTCGAGCCGCGGAGGTAGGGCGGCAGTGGAACCTCCCCGATTGTGTCGATCATTCCGTCGAGCTCCGGGCCTGACAACGGGAACTCGAGTTCACGGGTTCCGTCGGGTTGAATTTCCGTCACGAAAGCGTCAAGGCGATCGGCAAGGCGAAAACGCGCACCGATCTGAAATCGCTTGCCGGGTCGAACGAGGGCCTCAAATCGGTTCGGTGCAGTCCGGCGGGTCAGGAGCGCCTCGACCGCCGCAACCGACCCGACGGGGACCCCTCTGAGCCTCGCTGGTACAACGAGGGTGTTGTTGAAGACGAGACAATCTCCCGCCCGGAGAAGATCAGGAAGATCAAAAAACCGGCGATGGCTGATTTCCCCGCTGCGGCGGTCGGCGACGAGGAGGCGGCTGCTGTCCCGAGGTTCGAGGGGCTCTTTGGCAATCCGTTCGGGAGGGAGCTCAAAGTCATAATCGCTCATCCTCATATCGGGGCAGCCTCCTTGCTCTGATAGGCCTCAATAAAATCAGATCGAAAGACAGAGAATCGTTCCTCGCCGATAGCGGTTCGTATCCCCTTCATCAAGTTAGAGTAGAAATGGAGGTTATGGTGGGTGGCCAGTCGCATGCCGAGAATCTCATTGACCTGAAAGAGGTGGCGCAGGTAGCCCCTGCTATAGGAAGCACAAACAGGGCAGTCGCAGTCCGGATCGATCGGGAGATCCGAATCCTTCCAGGTTGCCGCCGTCAGATTGATTTCACCGCAGCTCGTAAAGGCTTTTCCATGACGACCGTTCCGGGTCGGGAGGACACAGTCAAACATATCGATCCCACGTTCGACGGCATCGAGAATATCGAGCGGCGTGCCGATCCCCATCAGGTAGCGGGGTTTATCTGTCGGGAGGTGGGGTAGGGTGGCCTCGAGAACCTCGGGAGTGCGATCAAAGGCGACAACAACGCCGCCGACAGCATAGCCGGGGAGGTCGAGATCGACGAGAGCCTTGGCTGATTCAACCCGCATGGCCGGATCAAAGGACCCTTGGTTAATCCCGAAGAGGTGGAGACGCTCCGCTGCGCCCCGCCGCAGCCACTCCTCTTTGCAGCGGGACGCCCAGCGGAGGCTTCGCTCCATCGATTCGCGGGCCTCGGCAGCCGCGCACGGATAGGGTGTGCATTCATCCAACTGCATTGCGATGTCAATCCCGAGGTGATCCTGGATCTGAATAACCGATTCTGGAGTAAGACTCTGCGCACTACCGTCGAGATGTGAGCGAAAATGGACACCGGACTCGTCGATCTGGTTGATCTTTGCCAAAGAAAAGGCCTGGAATCCACCCGAATCCGTCAGGATCGGGCCGTCCCAACCCATGAAGTGGCCGAGCCCACCAAACGCCTTTACCCGATCTTCCCCCGGGCGAAGGTGAAGGTGATAGGTGTTGCTAAGAATCAGCTCAAATCCCATCGCCCGAATCTCAGTCGGCAGAATTCCTGCCTTGATCGCCCCGACGGTTGCGATCGGCATGAAGAACGGAGTTTGAACATCACCATGGGCGGTGTGGAGAACACCTCTCCGGGCGTCGTGATCGGTTGAGAGGAGGGTGTAGGCTTTCATCTTCGATCAACATCGTCATTCACGCGGTCAGCGACGAGAACCTGAAACCGCGCCCCCATTTGGCCGGGGTGGAGCAGACCGAGCAGACCGGCTCGTTCCGGCGTATAGCCGACGGGTCCGGACTCGACGATTTTTGCGACCGCTGATGAGGCCCGCTTCATGAAAAACTCCTCTTGCCGATAAAGAAAAAGATTAACAAATCCCCAGTCTGTAAGTGTTTTTTGGATACGCGTCCAACAAACCGAGGAAGTCAGGTCCTGTTCTCCCGGTCGGGCGAGGAGATCACTAACTTGCCTGTGGCGATAGTAGGCTCGCCCGCTTCCTTGTGGGATCTCGTGAATCAGGTATTCAAACGCATGCCCATAATCAACGGTAACGAACCGTCCCCGCCAGGGAGATGCCAAAAGTTCGGCGAGAATGTTTTCCGCATCGAGTGAGAGATCGAGGGTGTAGCCCTCCGGATGAGGGAAGGGGAGGGACTCGCGGATGCCCGCCAGCGCATCGCTCTGACCCCCGAGAAGACACTCCTCGAGAGTATCGTCAGCGGTCGCGCTAACCCCGACCTCACGCCAGTCGCCATCCGCAAATCGAAACCGATGAAAGGGTTGGGCATCGAGCCATTCGTTTGCGAAAACGACCGCCTTTGGTGGGATCTGAACCGGGTCATCAAGGTGGATCTGGACGACGTCGGCAAAGGGGTGGGGGTTCCCCTCCCGAATCAGTCCTCCCTCCGGCTCTGCCGCAATCTCAACGAAACAGTAGTTGGATGGCGAGTCGGGGAGGGAATCGGTAATCGCCGCAATCACCAAAGGGGCAAAAACGGATCGAAACGCCAGATTCGTGTAAAAATCCGTTCCTGCTTTGACTCCAACCCGCTGCCGCTTCTTTCGATAATAGCCGTGGACGCGATCATAGAGTGCCCAGCGGGTAAAATCGCGGTAAGAGATAGCCCTCTTCGGATTCGCAGCGATCAAGGCGCGAATCGCCCTGTTGGCATCATCCGACATGCTTTTCGACCAGCGCGTAAAAGGCGTCGAAGAGGTGGTCGGAATCATGAGGTCCGGGAGCGGCCTCGGGATGGTATTGTACGCTGAAAACCGGCAGATCCTTATGGCGAAGCCCCTCGACCGTACCGTCATTCAAGTTGACCTCGGTAACAATCGCCCCGCGGTTCTCGAGCTCCTCGGGCGTAGCTGCAAATCCATGGTTCTGCGATGTGATTGAAACCTTTCCGGTCTCGAGGTTCTGGACCGGTTGGTTTGCGCCGTGATGGCCAAATTTCAGTTTGAAGGTCCGGGCACCGAGGGCGTGGGTCAGGATATGGTTTCCCATGCAAATCCCGAATGTCGGGTAATGTTCGATCAGGCGGGCAGCCGTCTTGTGGACGTAATCGAGGGGATCGGGATCACCCGGTCCGTTTGAAAGAAAGACGGAATCGACGCCGAGCTCGCAAATCTCCTCATATCCCGCTGTCGCCGGAACCACGAAGACGTCAAACCCATGCCATTCCAAACGTCGGAATATGTTTCGTTTGGCACCGAGATCAATTGCCGCCACCTTGAAGCGTCTGCGGTTCGCGACCGGAGAGGGAACTCTCGTCCCCGGAACCGAGAAATTTTCGATCCCCCGGACATCAACCTCAAAAGGCCGGATTTCCCCGCAGGTTACCTGCCGAACGTAATCCACATTCTCGAGACCATGCCACGCGCGCGCTTTTAAAACCGCCTCCTCGGGGCTGATTCCTTCCGTCGAAAGACATGCCTTGAGCGCGCCGCCGAGTCGTAGGCGTTTCGTTACAGCACGGGTATCGATACCCTCGATTCCAGGGATGCCAAAACGTTCGAGGTAGCTTTGGACGGATTCGAGACTCCTCCAGTTCGAGGAAATCGGGGAGAGATCGCGCACCACAAATCCCTCCACTTTGGGCCCATCGGATTCTTCGTCCTCTGCATTTATTCCGTAATTCCCAATCTGAGGGGCGGTCATTGTGACGATTTGGCCGGTGTAGGAGGGATCGGTCAGAACCTCCTGATATCCAGTCATCGCAGTATTGAAGACGGCCTCCCCGACGGTGGTCCGGGAGGCACCGAAACCTGTCCCGTGAAAAACGGTTCCGTCTTCGAAAGCGAGCAGTGCATTTGGTCGATCCATTAACCCGACAAGGAATCCTAAAATGACCTCTGCGGGCAAGTTAAATTACGTCTACCCCCGGCTCCGCGTCACGAGGGAACGGGAGCGACCCCGACCAGGCAAAGGTCGTCGTCAAAATGATCCCGATTGGAGAAAGTCTTTAGATCAGCAACAGATGCAGCTATCTGCTCACAAAGATCAAGATTGCGTGTCGCCTCAAGCGTGGCTCGGAGTCGCTGACGTCCCCATTCCTCACCGTTTACGTCCACCGCCTCAACGATTCCATCGGTGAAAAAGAACAACCGGCAATCGGCGTGGGCAGTTCGCACGCACTCGAGATACTCGAAATTCGGATTCAGGACGAGAGCTGGGCCAGGCTCCGTTTCCAGCGGATGGCTGCCGTCATTTCCAACACAAATCGGTGCACAATGACCAGCATTGCAGCAACTAATAGACCGATCAACCTCGTCAATCACCGCATAGAAAGCGGTCGCGAAAAGAAAATTCCGGGTGTTTTGAACCATCGAGGACACTCCACGGTTCAGTTCCGTCATGAATCGGCCGGGAGAATTTCCAATCGGCTCAAGCTTTCGGACCAATCCGGCGATCATCGATGTGACCAGAGCGGCGCGAACACCGTGTCCCATTACATCTGCGATCAAGAGACCCATCCGGCGGTCATCGATCCGGATCAAATGAATGAAATCGCCTGCAAGCTGCTCACAAGGTTGATAGTGAAAACCGATTTCGAACGGATCGGTTTTTCGCACCAAGATCGCGCCATCGACCCAGTCACCAGCAGGCAGGAGGGCCTCTTGTAGTTTGCGGGCGACATCGAGTTCCTCCCGCATCCTCTGGTCGCGTTCAAGCAGATCAATCTCCGCGTGTTTACGTTTCGTAATATCAATGCTGACCCCGACGAGCCCCTCGACCTTGCCATCAGAATCCTTAATGGGCATTCGGCTGGAGACGACCCAACGATTTTGTCCCGGATTCAGGAGATCGGGTTGCTCCTTATCAAAAAGAGGTTCACCCGATTCGATCACGTATCGATCCCGTTTGTCACTGCGCCGTCCGCCGTCATCATTGCGAAAGTCGAGAATCGTTTTACCAATTAAATCGCAGTCGTCGGAAACCCCAAGGGTAGCACAGTGCACGGCATTCGAAAGCAGGTAGCGACCCTCCCGATCCTTGATAAAAATCCGGAACGGAAGCATGTCGATAAGTGTGCGCAAGAGCTTGCGCTCCCGGCGGAGAGCCTGCTCGGCGAGAACTCGTTTTGTGATATCGTGGGATGCACCAAAAGTTCCGATGACCTCACAGGCGTCATTCAGAAGGGGAATTTTGGTTGTCTTCGCCCACGAGATCGATCCATCTGGCTTATCCTCGGTTTCCTCCTTATTGAAAATGGGAACCCCCGTCTCCATCACTCGAACCTCGTCTTGCCGGGCCTCGGCTGCATGCATGGGCCCAAAGACCATCGAATCATCTTTTCCGATTAAGGTCTCAGGAGTCGTGTTAAACTTTTCAGCCAAGGTATTCGAGACACGGATGAAGCGGCTTGCCCGATCCTTAAAATAGATCGAGAAAGGGATCTTTTCCATCAGTGATCTGAAGAAGAGACCCTCGAAATCGTCCGGCAAATCCGGAAACATCTCCCGAATCCTTTGCGGGGTTG
>CAZFLQ010000081.1:0-10464 GCA_964519935.1 uncultured Puniceicoccaceae bacterium
GGGGGGGCGGTGACGGGGATGTGGGGGAGGTTGCGGGAGATTAATTCCTGCCGGAAGGTTTCCTGGAGGGCTGATCGGGTATGGGGTCGTTCGCGCTGTCCTCAAGGGTTGACGAGCCACTATGTGTCACGGCATTGTGTCACCTATGAAAACAACTTCAATTCGAGAATTGAGACATGACACGACCACTGTGTTGGGATGGGTGGCCGCCGGCGAATCCGTCGAGGTGCAAAGGCGTGGAATACCGGTGGCTGTGATCTCCCCACAGGAACGCAAGCGGCGGATCGTGAAGCCGGATTTCCTGGCCAGAATCAAGGAGGCCTACGGCGAAAACGTGCTGTCCACCACCAGCACCGACCTGGTGTCCGAATCCCGCGGAGAACGATGAAGGCCTATGCCGATACGGGCTTTCTGTGCTCCCTGTATGCTCCGGATGCGCATACGGTTTTCGCGGCGGCACGAATGAAGCGGCAGACATTACCCCTGCCCGTGACCTGGTTGCACCAGTTGGAATTCCGAAACGCCTTGCGCCTGCGGGTCTTTAGAAAGGAAATTTCACCGGTGCAGCGTGATGCGTCGCTTAACGCACTGCTGGCCGACTTGGCGTCGGGTGTCCTGGTTCATGCGCCCTTGGCATTGATGGATCTGACGATTGAAGCGGAGCGGCTCAGCGTTTTAAACTCGGAGACGCTCGGAACGCGCTCCCTGGATATTCTGCATGTCGCCGCCGCACTGGTTTTGGGAATTCCGGAGTTCCTGACCTTTGATCGCCGTCAGCGTGCTCTGGCCTTGGCGGCCGGATTGGCAGCACCTGTTCTGAGTTGATGTTGGAGCCGGGATGCTCGGTCGACAAATCGCCTGCCCGCTGAACGCCTGCGGCAAGCCGCTACGATTGAACCTGTTGGTCGTGGATGGGGCACTGCCAAGGCGGCGGGCCTTAAACTTTTACATTTTTCGCTCCCGCCTTTTCGACATCGAGGACGTTTGGGCTCCGGTGCGCGAGATCAGAGAGGCGGTTCAGGGATCACATTTTTCACATCCCGAAAAGGAGCTTGAGTGGGTTTAATTAGGGAAGCAAGAACCCCCTGGATCAAGGCGATTCGTTCGGGGAGGGGGCCGGTGACGGGGGTGTGGGGGAGGTTGCGGGAGATCAATTCCTGTCGGAAGATTTCCTGGAGGGCGGATCGGGTATGGGGGCCTTCGCGTTGGCCGGGGTCGGCGACCCAGGGAAAATCGGGTTCACAGAGGAAATAGTGGTGGTAGGGGCGGGATTGGAAGAGGGTCTCGAGCCAATCCTGTTGGGCAGCGAAATAGTGTCGGGCGTAGATGAGAGTGGAGAGGAGGTTGGTGTCGTGGAAGACGAACCGGCGCGCCTCGGCGAAGGCCTGATCCTCGGTGTGCCGTTGGCCGTGCGCGATGGGGTCGAGGTCGTCGATGTTGAGGGGGCGGTTCAATTGATTGACGTAGAGGCGGACGTATTCGGGGGAAAAGGGCTCGTCAAAAGCCTCGCCGAGGGCAGCGGCAAGGGTGGTTTTGCCGGTGCATTCGGCCCCGATGAGGACGATCCTGAGCGGAAGTGAATCGGAGGCGGGATGTTGGGGGTTGGAAGTGGACATATTTTCGGGCAGGTGTTCAAAAAAGAAGCCCGCCGGAGGGTGTCCGGCGGGCTTGGGTAAAGGCGTTGGAAGAAGCGGGGCCGGGGAACGTTACTTGCGTTTGGCTTCTTCGCGCTCCTTGGCCGCCTTGATGACCTCTTCGCGGATGTTGCGCGGGGTCGGGGCGTAGTGGGAGAACTCCATTGAGAACTGGCCGCGACCGGAAGTCATTGTACGGAGAGTACCAATGTATCCAAACATCTCTGACAGCGGGCATTCGGCCTTGATACGGACACCGGTGCTGCTGGGCTCCTGGGAACTGATCATCCCACGGCGGCGGTTGAGGTCGCCGATGACATCGCCCATATTGTCCTCGGAGCAAAAGACGTCGACCTTCATGATCGGTTCGAGGATCTCGGGGGCGGCCTTCGGGACGGTCTGGCGGTAGGCGGCGCGGGCGGCGATTTCAAACGCCATCGCGGAGGAGTCGACTGCGTGGAAAGCACCGTCGGAGAGGATGACCTTAAAGTCGAGGCAGGGGTAGCCCGCGAGAACACCCTTTTCAAGGGACGACTTGAAGCCCTTTTCCACGGCGGGCCAGTATTCGCGGGGGACGTTGCCGCCGACGACTTTGGATTCGAACTCGAATCCGGTACCCGGTTCGAGGGGCTCGAAGCTGTAGTCGATTTTGGCATACTGACCGGAACCACCACTCTGCTTTTTGTGGGTGTAGGAATCGCTGACGGGAGCGGTAATGGTCTCGCGGTAGGCAACCTGTGGTGCGCCGACCTCGACCTCGACCCCGTGGGTCCGTTTGAGAATGTCGACCTTGATGTCGAGGTGGAGTTCGCCCATCCCCTTGAGAATGGTTTCGCCGGAGTCCTCGTCGGTCTCAACCCGGAAGGAGGGGTCTTCGGAAACGAGGCGTCCAAGGGCGTTGGCCATTTTCTCGCTCTGAGCCTGATCCTTGACCTTGACGGCGATCGAGATAACCGGATCGGGGAAGACCATCGGTTCGAGGGTGGCGGGGTTGTCGGGATCGCAGAGGGTGTGTCCAGTCTGGACGGCCTTCATTCCGAGGAGGGCGACAATGTCACCGGCCTCGGCCTTGTCGATTTCCTTCCGTTCGTCGGCGTGCATCTGAACGATCCGGCCGACGCGTTCGGTTTTTCCAGTGGCGGTGTTGTAGATCGACTGGCCCTTTTCCATCGTCCCGGAGTAGAGCCGGGTGAAGGTAAGCGCACCGTATTTGTCGTCCATGATCTTGAAGGCGAGGGCGCGGAGGGGAGCGTCTCTTTTGACGATGGCAAACTTGCCAGTTTCGTTGCCTTCGAGATCGATTTCCGGCTGGGGCGGGACTTCGGTTGGGCTGGGGAGGTAGTCGACAACCGCGTTGAGAACGTTTTGGACACCCTTGTTCTTGAAGGATGATCCGCAATAGGTCGGGAAGAAGGACAGGTTGATGGTGCCCTTGCGAATGCAACGCTTGAGGGTTTCGACGTCGGGCTCTTCGCCGCCGAGGTAGGCCTCCATGACATCGTCGTCCTGTTCGACAGCGGTCTCGATCAGCTTCTCGCGGTATTCCTCGACCTTGTCGGCCATATCGGCGGGGACGTCGGTGATCTCGAAGGCGAGGGGATCTCCGGAATCATCCCAGATCCAGGCTTTTCGGGTGAGGAGGTCGACGACGCCCTTAAAATCGCTTTCGGTACCGACCGGAAGGACCATGACGAGGGGGGTGGCCCCGAGGATGCGCTTGATCTGATCGACGACGCGGTAGAAATCGGCACCGATCCGGTCGAGCTTGTTGACGTAAATAACGCGGGCGACCTTCGAGTTGTTGGCGTAGCGCCAGTTGGTCTCGGACTGGGGTTCGACCCCGCCACTGCCACAGAAAACCCCGATGCCCCCATCGAGGACCTTGAGGGAGCGATAGACCTCAATCGTAAAGTCAACGTGCCCGGGGGTGTCGATGATGTTGAAACGGTGGTCGTCCCAGAAACAGGTGGTGGCGGCGGATTGAATGGTGATTCCGCGCTCCTGTTCCTGTTCCATAAAGTCGGTTGTAGCGGCACCGTCGTGGACCTCGCCCATTTTGTGGATGACGCCGGTAAGCTTGAGAATGCGCTCGGTCGTCGTCGTCTTGCCCGCGTCGACGTGGGCAAAGATCCCGATGTTTCTGTATTTCGATAGATCGCTCATCTGATGTTGTTCGTCGTAGGTGTAAAGGTATTCCCTGAGTCCGATCCCGGATGGGGTTGCGAGGCTCAAAAAGGATGGAGCGTAGCGGGGGATCAACTGACTGCAATACCGGAATTACCGGGGCCGAACCGTGCGGAAGCCGCAGTTTGAAGTCGTACTGTCGGGGGTGTTGGCGGTGCGGGCACCGAGCCGGTAGCGGTTGCAGTAGGAGTCGTGGCAGAGGAAGGAGCCGCCCCGCATGGCCCTCGAGGAGCCCTCAGCGGGGCCGAGGGGATTCTCGGTCGAGGCGGTTCGGTGCCAGGTCGGGCTGAACCAATCGGCGCACCATTCCCAGACGTTCCCGCAGACATTGTAGAGTCCGAAGCCGTTTGGGCGGAAGGATTTTGCGGGGGCGGTCCCGACGAAGCCGTCCTCGGCGGAGTTTTCGGTAGGAAAGCGGCCCTGCCAGATATTGCAGCGGTGTTTGCGCTGTGGGGTGAGTTCGTTTCCCCAGGGGTAGCGGGTTTGTTCGATTCCGCCGCGGGCGGCGTATTCCCATTCGGCCTCGGTGGGGAGGCGGACTCCTGCCCACTGGCAGTAGGCGACGGCATCGTTCCAGGAGACGTGGGTAACCGGATGATCCATCCGTTTGAGAATGTTGCTGCCGGGGCCCTCCGGTTTGCGCCAGAAAGCACCTTCGACAGCATACCACCACTGGAGTCCGCGAACGGTCTGGGTGTCGCGAAGTTTGCGTTGTTTGGATTTGGGGAGAAGGATCGCGAAAACGAAGGACCAGCCAAAGCGTTCCGCCTCGGTAACGTAACCGGTGGACTCGATGAAGGCGGCAAAGGCTTCGTTTGTGACGGTTGTGGGGTCGATCACGAAGGGGTCAACCCGGACCTCGCGGACGGGACCCTCCCCATCGGCGGCCCACCCATCGCGGTCGTTTGTGCCCATTTGGAAAGGGCCGCCGGGCAGTTCAACCATTCGTTGGTGAAAGGGGGGAAGCGGGCCGGGCATCGGGGTGCCGGGAGCGGGGGCAGGGTCAACTGTGGGCGAGGGTGTTGAAGGGGGAACGGGATTCGCTCTCCGTTGTGGGGTGCAGCAGGTTTTGCTTTCGGGGAGAAACATCAGTCCGGAGCATCTGCGGCGGTCGGCGGCGGCGGGTATCAGCCAAAAAAATCGGCGAGGGCCGCGCTGACAGCCTCGCGGATCCGGAGATCTCTCTCGTTTTCAGACATCCCTTTGGTGATTGGACCTGAGGCGAAGTTGCGGTAGATCAGCTTGTTCGTTTTGGCATCGATGACATCAATCAGGATGGCACCCTCGGGAAGATAATTGTCATCGCTGCCGGAGGTGTCCCCGTGGGCGTGGGCGGCACGAAGGATATCGGACGAGGAGGATCCGTAGTAATCCCCAACCATCCGGGTGGTGGCACCTTCCTGAAGGACGAGAAGGTAGTTTATGGCGAGATCGGAAGATCCGTCGGTGAAGGTTATGCCTGATGCGGCGAATTCCTCCTCAATTGCCGTCCGAATGACGGGGATGCTGGCGTGGGCGGCATCGGCAAAAGTCGTGCCGGGAGATTTTTCCGGGCTAACGAACCGAGCGGTTCGGGCATCGTCGACGGTTCCCTTCGGCATTGGAACCGAGTTGCAGCCGGAGAGGGCAAGGACGAGAGGGGCGCAGAGGCCGAGAATGACTTTTAATAAGGGCATTTTGATATGAAGGTGCCAAACGGGTGGGGAATCAAACCGTTTTCTGCGGTCGGTTGGCGAGGAAATCGCGGAGGGCGGCAAGGGATTCCTCGCTGAGGTGGTGCTCGATCCCCTCGGCATCACGGGCGGCGGTCTCGGGATTGATACCGAGGGCGAGGAGAAAGGCCTCGACGGTTGCGTGGCGCTGATAGCACGCCTCGGCGAGATTGGTTCCGGCGCGGGTGAGGGCAATTCCCTCGGAACCGCGATCAACGAGACCGTCATCAGCGAGTTTGGCGAGGGCGCGGATGACGGTGACATGGGAGACCCCGAAACGCTCCTGGAGGTCAACGACGCGAACCGCGTGCCCGGATGATTCGAGACGAAAAATGGTTTCGACGTAATCTTCAGCGCGTTCGTCGCGGTGTTGGCGGCGAACGGCACGGTGCGCCCGCCTCTGGAAACGGGACAGGTCACGGTTGGAGGTGGAGGATGCGCCCGAGGCCATGAGTTGACTTGTCCGAATGGAGGGGTTGCTGTCAATTCAAAGCGGACCTTATCGGGCGCGGTCGATCTGAGGGCTTGCACTTGGGCGGGGCGGGCGTTCATGAATAGGGCTTTCGATCTATCCGTATCTTTATGACCGATCCGCAGACACCGGATTCTGAAGGTGGAGACAACACCCTGGATCTCTCCGCCCTCCAAGACCTTTCCTTTGGGCCCGCCTGGGGTGCCGGAATGCCCGGTGCCGGTCGGTCCTCGCAAGCCGAAAAACGCACCCCGGGGCGCGGATCGGACCGGGGTGAACGTCGTGAGCGCCCCGCCGGGGGGCGACGCGAACGTCGGCGCGATGGGGGTTCCGACGGGGGAACGCGACCGGACCGCCGCAGTGAGCGTCCCGCCCGCGACCGTCGCCCGGTTGAGGAAGCGGCGCCGTTCAAGCCGGTGGTGGCGGTGGATTTTTACCCCGAGGACGAGCCTTTCGAGATCCTCATGAAAGGATTCAAGACATCGTTGCGCACCTACGAGCTGTTTGAACTGGCGCGGATTTTTCTCGATAAGGCGGATCGGTTCGTCTTTGTGGTTGAACCCTTGGCGGAAGGGGAAGGCCTCGGTTCGAAACTCTATCTTTCTCTGCCCTCGAAGGTGCCCTTTCTGAACGAGTCCGAGGCGATCGAGCACGCCCTGGCGGCTGAACTGGAAAGTCGTCTGGAGCCTTTCGAGGTGGAGGTGGATCCGCCGAAGGGGAATTTCCAGGTGATTCACCGATGTGGGTTGACGGGCAAGCTGATAGGCCCGCCCAACTATCACCGATATCAGGAATTGCTGCGGGAGCACCATGCCACGAACGTGGCGAATACGTCCTTTGAGAAATTCCGGGATCGGCTGGTTTCGGAAAAGGAGCAGGCCGTGATTGACGAATGGGTTCAGTCACAGTCAAAGCAGACCCGCTATCGTTTGAAGGCGGTGGTTTCACCGGCGGAGGAGACGAAGGTGGCAGTGTCCGAGGACGATGCTCCGAAGGAGGAATCCGAGACGGTGGCAGAGGCGGGGGATCATACCGACGAGACGGTGCCAGAGGCAATCGAACCTTCGGGCGAAGATGCTACCGAGGAATCGGCGGAACCGGAAGATGGTGCAGAAGCGTCGACGGCAGAGCCGCAGCGGGAGTTCGCGACGCTGGCGGAGGCCCGGCAGTATTTCAAATCGGAGCGGAAGGAGGAGTTTGTTCAATCCTTTGCGAAGCTGCGATTGAATGGGAAAGTGATTGAGGCGATGCCTCATGGCCCCCTCCGGAGGTCGATCGAAGTCGTTTGGGAGGATCAGAAACGCTTTCCCCTGCAGACCGCGAACAACCTTCGGGGCAAATTGCGCCGGGCCAACTGCCATATTTACAAGCGCGGGAAAAAGGGAATCAGTTTCGTCTGTGCGGTCCGCCGACGGATGCGGGACCCCCGGGCGGTCTATGCGGATTCGGTGCAGCGTTTGATCGATTTTCTGGATGCCAGTCCGCGCACAAAGGTGGGTGAATTGTCCGGCAAACTTCTCGGCATTAGCAAGGAAGGAATGGATACGAGCTTTACCCCCGAAGAGCGGGAGGAGGCCGATAAGCAGTTGCGACAGCTCGGCCGGGATCTTCTCTGGTTAAAGTCTGAGGGTTATGTGTCCGAGTTTTCGGACGGAACGTTGTTGGTTCAACCTTTTGCCTCGGGTGCGGGGGTCGAAGATGACGGGAATCAGAGTGAGAGTGACCCGGTTTTTTCGACCGATTCAGAGGATTCGGCCCCGGATGTTTCAGACAAAATTGCATCAGATTAATGGATACAAAATTCACGATTTACCCGGCGATCGACATTCGGGAGGGGCGGGCGGTTCGTTTGGTTCATGGGGCTGCCGACCAGGAGACACGGTATTTTGAAGATCCCCTCGATGCGGCCAAGCTCTGGCAGGATGCCGGCAGTGAGGTGCTCCATGTGGTCGATCTGGATGGGGCTTTTGAGGGGGCCCCGCAAAACCTCGGGGTGATTGAGAAGATGGTCGGTCTCGGCCTGCGGGTGCAGATGGGCGGCGGCTTGCGGACGACGGAGGCGGTTCGTTCGGCAATCGAGGCGGGATGCGTTCGGGCGATTGTGGGAACGAGGGCGGCGAAAGACCCGGAATGGGTTGCCGAACTGGTGGAACGATTCGGATCGACGATTGTTGCGGGGATCGATTCGCGCAACGGGCGGGTGGCGGTAGCGGGTTGGGTCGATACGACCGAGACGACGACGGAGGATCTTGCGCAGCGATTGGTCGGGGTGGGCGTTGAGACGATCATTCACACCGACATTGATACCGATGGAACCCTTGGTGGGCCGAACATCCCGGCGCAGGAGACACTCTTGCGGTCGGTTCCGGTCAAGGTGATCGCGAGCGGTGGGGTTTCGGGGCCCGAAGACATCATGGAACTGCGGGCGTTGGGAGATGAGTTTCCCGGGTTGGATGGAGTGATTGTGGGAAAGGCCCTCTACGAGGGTCGGGTCGATCTGCGGTCGCTCCTTGGGGTGCTCGCGGAGGATGGGTCGGCGTGACGGGTTGATGGGTTAGGCGTGGCCATTGCGGTTCTCTGATCCGGAAGGCCAAGCCTGGTGCGGGCGGGGGGAATCGAACCCCCATCTCAGGCTTGGGAAGCCCGCATACTGACCGTTGTACTACGCCCGCCAGGTGGATTGCGTTAACGCACCCGGATGATCAAGAACTCAAAGATTGAGTGGGGAATCAACCTTAATATCGACCTAGTAGCGAGCGGTGGCGGTCAACCCCGTTCCAGCGTTTCGGTTTTGAGGGTGGTGTGGATCGGGACGGCCTGCTTTTGAGGGTGATCCCCAACCTCTCTAAAAAACGTGCAGAAGGGTGCAATCAATCGGCGGGAAGAAACGTTCTAACTGATGTCAACCAGTTCACATCATGAATTCACCCACTAACGCAATCACTTCCCTCTACCGGAACGAATATACCTTTGCGGCAAAGGTAATGCAATGGGCCTTTGGGCTGTATTTCCTGCTTGTCGGGGTCAAGAAGTTCCGGGTCGACGGTCATCTCGACCCCGTAAACGGGCTTTTCGCGTTTGCGAACTCGCTGACGGAAGGGGCAATGGGGACGCAGATTTTAGCACGGGAAATCCCCGGCTTTCTCCTCTATGGATACGGGTTGGGGTTGCCCTTTATGGAACTTGCTGCCGGTATTCTGCTGCTGGTCAATCGGCACGTTAGGATCGCCTTCGCCTTAATTGCCGGGATCTACCTGAGCTTTATTTTTGGTCAAATGTATAGTGGAAATACCGGAAAAGTCGGGACCGACTACCTGCCATCCCTGGTGGCATTGTGTGTAGCGGTGTTTGCGTGGGTGCGTTCGCGCGGCGCGGAGGGATCGGCTGGAATAGTCGGTTAGTTCGGAATCGGAGCCTGAACGGTGATGGCAAAAGGCAACATGAAGCCCGGCGAAGCCCGCGAGATGGTCGTGGCGGGCTATCGTTATGCGCTCGCCCTGACCCACCATCACTACGATGCGGAGGATTTGGTCCAACAGGCCTGGATCAAGTGTCATTACCGTTACGGGACGGTTGCCCAACGAGGACTGCTCTTCACGACGATTCGCAACCTTTTCTTTGATCACGTCCGTCGGGGGCGAATCATTCTTTTTGAGGCGATGGAGTCGGCGGGAGAATCGTCGCTCGGCGATCAGAACGCCACGACCCCGGGAACGCATGTGGACCTCGATACCCTTTTGGCGCACCTGCGGGCGGAGGAGCGGGAGGCACTCTACCTCAATGCGGTGGAGGGTTATACCGCGAAAGAAATTGCCGGATTGACGGACCAGTCCCGAAATACAGTCCTCAGTCTGATTCACCGGGCGAAGAGGAAACTGGAGAAACTTGCTTCCGCCGAAGCAAGAATGAAAACGCCACGAGACGAGGAGGTAGATAAAAATGGATAAACTCGAACAGGACATCCGTGATTACTACGGGTCGCAGTCCCTGTCGGATTCGAAGATCGACGAAATTCTCGAAAACGGGAAGATGGTTGATTGTCGACCGCGAATTCTGAGGGGAAATTTCCTATGGGCGGCAGCCTGTTTGTCGATTCTTGTCGGGGGAGTGGCAATCCGGGCGGGACTCCAGCCGAGCCTCGAAGAATCCGTTGCGAACGAGGTGTTTTACAATCACTCGAAAGGCCTTGAGCCGGAGGTTAAGGCTCCTGATTTTGAGCGTATCCAGAAAAGACTTACAAAATTGACTTTTCCAATTTCTCCGAGTGAATCGGGCCGGTTGGATGGTTTTCGGGTGTTGGGAGGGCGCTATTGTTCGATTCGCAGCCAGCTTGCGGCGCAGATCGACCTCCGGGACGACCGCGAGGGGGCTTGTACATTGTACATCGCGGAGCTGGTCGCGGACCTTAAACGTGTTAATCCGGGGATCTACCAATTGGATGGTGGCACGGTCGAGATCTGGC
>CAZFLQ010000082.1:0-10412 GCA_964519935.1 uncultured Puniceicoccaceae bacterium
GGATCTGGCGGGAGATTCCGTAGGCGGCGACGATGATGAACGTCTGGTAAATGACTGTGCCGAAAAGGGGTGACCAGGGAGAATCTTCGGGCATTAGCGGTCCGAGGATCATTCCAGCGAAGAGGGTTCCGGCAAAGACCAGCCAAATGAAAAACACGAGGGTGGTAAGCGAGCCGGGCCAGAAAAGGAGCATTCGGTCGCGGGCAAAGGAAGCCTCGCCGGGAAGTCGCCGCGCCCAGACAAAGATGGAAGCGGCGGCGCAGGTCAGAAAGATGGCAATGGCGAGGGGATTCATCCGAGGGCTTCGACGTCGGAGATGGTGAGGAGACGGTCGTCGAGTCCGGGACCGGGTACGATCTGACAGACCTCGTTTCGGCCGAAAATTCGGTACCGGTTCCGGGCGATCGCAGCGTAGCCGAAGTTGCGGAGAAAACCGGGAAGCACGCTCAGAAAGCGGAGGAGTTTCGCCCGCGGGCGGAGAATCCGGGCGATCACGGGCAGGGCGTCGGCACCGACGATCGGGTTTCGACCGGTTGGATCGAGGAGGACGATCCCGGGTTGGAGATTGCCGTCGAGTCCGGCCCGGCGAAGGAGTTCGGGTCCGGGCGAACTCTGCTGGGCGGCAAAGCGGAGTCGGCGCTCGGGATCATGGCGGACTAGATACTGGACCGAACGGTTACAGAGGTTGCAATGCCCATCGGTCAGGACGATGGCCTGAAACTGGGCAGTTGCGGTCATTCTGGAAGAATCTGCTCCCCGTCAAAGACGAGACGGCCACCAACCCAGGTCGAAGTCACCCGTCCGGTTAGCTCGGTCCCGTTCCAGGGGCAGTTTCGGGAGAGTGAGAAGAAACGGTCCGGGTCGACGGTCCAGCGGGCATCGGGATCAAAGACGGTGATGTCGGCCGGTTCGCCGGGGCGGAGGGAGCCGCCGGGGATGCGGGCGACGCGCGCGCCGGCGGTGGAGAGAAGTTCGACCACCCTCGGGAGGGGAAAGCCCTGCCGGTGGTAAAGCTCGCTGACGGTCACGCCGAGGGATGTTTCCAAGCCGATTACCCCGAAGGGAGCGTAATCGAATTCGACATCCTTCTCGTAGCCGGAGTGGGGAGCGTGGTCGGTCGCGATGCAGTCGAGGGTTCCATCCCGCAGCCCCTCGATCAGGGCGATCCGGTCGGTCTCGGTCCGGAGGGGAGGATTCATCTTGAAATTTGTATCAAAATTATGGATACAAGCATCAGTCAGGGTAATGTGGTGGGGAGAGGCCTCGGCCGTGACGCGGATGCCGCTGGCCTTGGCCTCGCGGATGAGCTGGACGGAGTGGGCGGAGGAAATGTGCTGCATGTGAATCTGCGCCCCGGTGGCACGGGCGAGAATGATATTGCGGGCGACGATGATGTCCTCGGCCTCCCGCGGCCAGCCCTTCAGGCCGAGCCGGAGGGACCAGTCGCCCTCGTTCATGACGGCGTTCTCGGTCAGGGCGTAATCCTGGCAATGGTCCATTACAGGGAGGTCGAACATTCGCGCGTAGATGACGACCTGGCGCATGATCTCGTTGTTCTGGACACAGCGACCATCGTCAGTGACGGCGACGACCCCGGCGCGCTTGAGAGAGCCGATCGGGGCCATTTCCTCCCCGGCCATCCCCTTGGTGAGGCAGCCGGTGGTGTGGATACGGACAACGGCCTCGCGTTCGGCGGAGGCGAGGATTTGTTGGATGGTCCCGGGGGTATCGCAAACCGGGGAGGTATTGGGCATGCAGACGACGCGGGTAAATCCCCCGGCGGCGGCGGCGCGGGACCCGCTCTGGATGGTTTCCTTGTGGGTTTGACCGGGTTCGCGAAAGTGGACGTGGGTATCGATCAGTCCGGGGCAAACAACCTGGTGACTGGCATCGACGACGGTGGCGGCGGCGGTTTCCTCCGGGGTAAGGGATGCCGCGATGACGCCGTCGCGGACGAAAAGATCGGCGACGCTGTCGGTGGCGGTCGAGGGGTCGATGATGCGTCCCCGGCGGAAAATCGTAATCGAGTTCATGGTTGAACAGAGGCGCAGAGGTAAAGGACGGCCATGCGAACGGCGATCCCGTTGGTGACCTGGTCGAGGATGACGGAATTGGCGGAGTCGGCGAGATCGGAGTCAATCTCGACCCCCCGGTTGATCGGGCCGGGGTGCATGATGATGGCACCGGGCTTGAGCCAGGATGAACGGAGTTTGTTCAGGCCGAACATGCTGGTGTATTCGCCGAGGGAGGGGAAGTAGGCGCGTTGCTGGCGTTCGTGCTGGATACGCAGGAGCATGACGGCATCGGCATCGGCGAGTGCCTCGCGGAGATTGTGGGAGACGGTTACGCCGAGGGTCTCGAAACCATAGGGAACGAGGGTGCTGGGTCCGACCACGGTGACCTCGGCACCGAGCTTGAGAAGGGCCCAGATGTTGGAGCGGGCAACACGGGAGAAAAGGATATCACCGAGAATGACAACCCGTCGTCCCTCAAAGCCGCCGAGACGCTCGCGGAGGGTAAAGCAGTCGAGGAGGGCCTGGGTGGGGTGTTCGTGGGCACCATCGCCGGCGTTGATGATGGGGATATCGACCACTTTGCTGAGGTAAAGCGGGGACCCGGCGGCGGCGTGACGAATAATGATCATGTCGGCGCGGAGGGCCTCGATGTTACGGGCGGTATCGCGGAGGGTCTCCCCCTTGGCGAGACTGCTGGTGCCTCCCGTGATCGTGAGAACATCGGCCGAGAGACGATTGGCGGCGACCTCGAAAGCAACGCGCGTGCGGGTGCTGGGCTCCATGAAAAGATTGACGATCGTCTTGCCGCGGAGGGAGGGGAGCTTTTTGACCGACCTTTCCATCGTCTTTTTAAAAGCGGCAGCGGTGTCGAGGATCTCGAGAATTTCGCTGGCCTCGAGGGATTCAATTCCGATCAAGTGACGGTGCTTCCAGATACGTGAGGGGTTCATCGGGCGAAAACGGACCAGGTTTCGGGAGATGCCGGATCGAGGGCGGCGTGGACGGTGAAGGTCTCGGGAACGTCGATTTCCATTCCGACGTAGTCCGGCTGGATGGGGAGGGCGCGGGGTCCACGGTCGGCGACAACGGCGAGGCGGACGAGGCCGGGTCGCCCGAGGTCGAAGAGTTCGTTGAGGGCGGCGCGGATGGTTCGACCGGACTGGATAACGTCATCGCAGAGGATGACTGTGATGCCCTCGATGGAGACTTCGATCCGGGTTGGGAAGGTGACCTTGGGGATCGGTTTGGTCCCGATATCGTCGCGATGGAAAAGTACGTCGATAATTCCGTGGGGGATCGATTGTTGATAACTTTCCACGAGGCGGGCGTGGAGAACCTCGGAAAACGGAACCCCGCCGTTGGTGACCCCGACGATGACCAGTTCGGACGGATCCGGAAAGTCGCGCTCGATCTCGCGGGCGATCCGACCGACGGCGGCACTGACGACTGAGGCATCGGCGATCGGGCGGAGCCCGAAGCCGGAGTGAAGTGGGTCAGGCTTCATGGCCTTCGATTGCCGCCTCGAGGCGGTCGATAAGTTCATCTTCGGTCAGGCGGACCTGGGTCGTTGAGTCGCGGTCGCGGAGGGTGACGGTGCCGTCTTTTTCGACCGTATCGAAATCAATCGTGACGCAAAAGGGGGTCCCGATTTCATCCTGGCGCCGGTAGCGGCGACCGATTGCGCCGGTCTGGTCGTAGACGACGTTCCATCTCCGGGAGAGCCGACGCTGGATCCGGCGGGCGGCCTCGACGATCGGTGGTTTGTTTTTGACGAGAGGAAAGACGGCGACCTTGACGGGGGCGACCCGGGGGTGGAAGCGCAGGAAATTGCGTTTTTCACCATCAATCTCGTCCTCGGCGTAGGCCGCACAGAGGACGGCGAGGAGGGTCCGGTCGACCCCGAGAGAGGGCTCGATAACATGGGGGACGAAGCGTTCGCGGGTGTTCTCCTCGAAATAGTCCATCGCCTTGCCACTGTGTTCCTGGTGTTGTTTGAGGTCGTAATCGCTGCGGCAGGCAATTCCCCAGAGTTCCTGTTCACCGAAGGGAAAATGAAATGTCAGGTCGGTCGTGGCGCGGGAGTAGAAGGCGAGCTTTTCGGTGGCGTGGACATCCTCGTTGACCATCGCACGGGGAATCCCGATCGATTCGAGCCAGGCAATGCAGCCGTCGATCCATTCGCGGTGGAGGGTTTGCCAATCGGCCTCCGGGGCGATGAAATATTCGATCTCCATTTGCTCAAATTCGCGGGAACGAAAGATGAAGTTGCGAGGGGTGATCTCGTTGCGGAAGGCCTTGCCGATCTGGGCGATCCCGAAGGGAAGCTTGACCCGCGAGGTGTCGAGGACGTTCTTAAAATTGGCGAAAATCCCCTGAGCGGTTTCGGGTCGGAGATAGGCGACGGAGGAGCCATCGCGGAGGGCGCCGACATGGGTCTCGAACATCATGTTAAACGAGCGCGGAGGGGTCAGTGAACCCGGCTTGCCGGTGGCGGGGGAAGGGATGAGGTCGTAGAGGGATGGGTCGGCCTCGGTGTAGTCGCGGAGGACGAGATCCTCGAAATCGGCCGCGATCTTTTTTTCCTTGAGGAGACGGATGGCGGCCTTGTGGGCGATGGCCTCCATTTCGGGGGATTCCATCGTCGAAACGTAGCCAACGGTTTCGCCGCTTACGTTAACGGCGGCCCAGAAAAGGTGGTCGGCGCGGTAGCGCTGTTTGGATTCGCGGCAGTCGACCATCGGGTCGGTGAAGTTGTCGACATGACCGGAGGCCTTCCAGACCGCCGGGTGCATGATGATGCTGGCATCAAGACCGACCATATCATCGCGCCGGTGGACGAAGTCGCGCCACCAGGCGTCCTTGATATTGCGGCGGAGTTCGACCCCGAGGGGGCCGTAGTCGAAGAATCCGTTGATCCCGCCGTAGATCTCGGACGACTGGAAAATAAAACCGCGCCGCTTGCAGAGAGAGACGAGCTCATCCATCGAAACGGCCCCGGATGACGGTGCCTGCTGTGTATCGGACATCGTCTGATTAACCTAAGGGGAGAATAGGGAGTCAAGGGGACAAACGACAAACCATTCAAACCATTCAAACCATTCAACCGGTGGGTTGAATGGTTTGTTCAGGGAAGGGGGGATGGGGGGGGTCCCGCATTCGCGGGATGGCGACTGGTGTTGCAGGACGGTGGGGTCAGGGGACTTTTTGGAAACGTGATGGGGGGAGGGGGGTGTTGCCGAGGTTGAGGCTTTCGGCGTAGCGGAAGAGGGGGAGGTCGGAGGGGATGGGTTGAAAGCCCCGCTCGTTTCGCCAGGCATTGATGCGGGCGAGGGCAAAGCGGTCGATTGCGACGGGATCGCGGCTGGCGATGGCGAGGGGAATGCCGTCTGCAAAATTGGCGTCGTAGGGAGGACCGCCGATAAATTGAACATTGTTTAATAATGCGAGAGTGAATCCGTAGGTGGCGCGGTACTCGGGGATGGCAGCGATTTCGGCAGCGGCGGCGGGAGCGGAGACCCGGTTATCGAAAAAGCGTTCCTGATTGGTAACCGCCCAGAGGGTCATGTTGGCGAGGGCACCATTGATCCCAAGCGTAGCGTGGTCGGTGAAGACCGGGAGGTTAATCCAGTAATCGGCATCAAAGAGGAGGGGGGCCGGAAGCATGGATTTGCGATCTTCGCCCAGAGCCTCGTTTGGGCCGATCGTCAGCTCGTTGCGGGGTCCGAAACGAGTGGGGGGCAGGGGACTATCATAGAACCAATCCGGTCGGGTGTTTTCAGATTCACTGAGGGCGATAACGGGGACGCCGTCGAAGCGGTTGCCCCCTTGACTGAGCGGCGGAAGATAACCGGCGTCGCGGAGCCGGAAGGCATCGAGGTCGCAGATGAAGATGGCATCACGATCATATCCGCGGGCGACAAGGGCCTCGATAATCGAGCGGGTTAGCGGGAGGGGTGTCCGGAGACCGGGACCGGAGTTGGTATAAACTTTCAGTCCGACCCTCGGCAGTCGGTCGGGACGGATTTCGCCGTGGGCCGATTCGATTGCGGCGATGAGGGCTTGGACGGGCGGGTCGAGGGCTCCCCCGGTGATGCTTGAGGTTTCAGCCAGAAAAACCGGGTCGGGGGGCAACGGTGGATTCTGAGGTTGCTCTCCCAATCCGACACCGGGAAGCAGTCCTGCGAGGGCAAAAAGACCGCTGAGGAGCCTTCGCCAAAAATATGAATCTCCCAAACCGTGGTATTGCACTTGTGCCATCCGCAAACAGGGTAAGGTACTGCTGTTTCTGATGATGCCGACAAAAAAGACATTCTTTAAAACGATCCGGGGGCTTTTTTTCCCGATTGCAATCGCCTTTTCGCTCCTGTCCCCGGGATGCTCCTCGCCGGAGACCCGAATAACCAAGCTGCTTGCGCAAGCGCAGGAAAAGGCCGATGAGGGCGATCTCGAGGCGGCAATCCTCTTGCTGGAGGAAGGTGGTCAGAAATATCCGGAAAGCGCCGGGATTCTTGAATTGAAGGCTCAGTTTTACGAGCAGGTCCCGGACTACGTGATGGCGGCGATGACCTATGACCGTCTCTCCGGGTTCGGCCCCGAGTATCGTGACCGCGCGCTCGATGCGGCAAGGCAGTTCGCGACGGCGGGAGAAATGGATTCGGCGATCCGCTCGCTCGAGGCCTATTTGCAGAACCAGCCCGAGAACTCGGAGGGATGGATCCTGAAAGGCCGCTATCTTTCGAGGATGCAGCGACGGGAAGATGCCGCCAGCGCCTACCTCCGCGCAGTTCGCTTGATGAACGGGCAAATCGATGGGGTTCTCGGGGTCGAAGTTGGGGATACCTTTCTCGCGCTGGATCAGTATGTGCAGGCGGAACGTTTCTACCGCGATGCCTACGATGCGAACGACGTTGCGCGGGTTGATGCGATGCTTGGTTTGCTGGCGGTGGCCTACCAGCAGAAGCAGTGGGCGGAGGCGAGTGACTGGTTGGAGAAGGTCGATGCGATTGATCCGGGAATCGTCAACAACAGTTATTTGGCGGACGTGCGTCCCGAACTCGCGCGATGGAGGTCGAACCGGGTCGATTCGGCGGATGTTGCGATTGATTTGAATGGATCTTCGGAAAGTGACGGCGGTGACGGCGAGGATGGGGCTGTGACGGTTGTGATCGACGTTGGCCCGGCGCCGGAAGGCGTGAATTCGGAGGGTTTCGGCGGGGAAGGCGGAGTTCCGGTGGTTGGAGCGGGAGTAGATGGCATCCCCGGAACAGAGACGGAGGTGGATCCGACAACAGGGGGTGGAACTGGCGGGAAGTTGGCGGTCGAGGATGGAGTCGGCGGGGAGGATGAGGATGGCGGTCTCAATCCGGAGGCGATGGCGGTCGCGGGGGGATCGGGAATCGTTGATTCATCGACTGAGGCCCTCGACGCAGTGCCGGGTGGCGGGGCGGGTGGTAAATTGGCGGCGGCGGGGATCGACGGTGACGATACGGGTTCCTCCGGGGAGAATCCGACTGAGGAAGTGGTGAGCGATCCGATTGAGATCGTTGACGTTGAGCCGACGGCCTTTGATCTCGCGATTGACCTTGCGAACGCTGGTCGGCACGACGAGGCGATCCGGGAATATTGGAAAATTCTAGCTGATGGGGTGGACCAGCCGGATGTCTGGAATCGTCTGTCCCGCAGTTATCGCGCGAACCGGGCCTGGTCGGACGCGGAGGCGACGGCGTTGGAGGCGATGCGGCGCGAACCCCGGAATATCGTTTACACCTTTGACTACCTCAAGGCGGTTGAAAACAGCCGTTCGCCGGAGCGTTTTCTGGAGGAGCTGGAGCGGGCCTACACCCGGATTCCAAACAGCCCGGACCTCGTCCTGGCACTGGCGCGGGCCTACGTGGATATCGATGGGAACGCGCGGAACGCGGCGGTTTATTACCGGTTGTTTCTCGAAATGGCCCCGACGCATCCGGAGGCATTCTCGGCTGAGCAGGAGCTGGCTGTCCTGAGGGTACGATAGAATTTCCGGGAGAAATACGAGGAATGGGTATCAAACGCTCTTCGATTGAGGAGGTTCGGAACCGCGTCAGTTTGGTCGATGCGGCCGGTCGCTACACGACCTTGAAGCGGGCGGGGCGTGAATTCCAGGGGCTTTCGCCCTTCAAGGCTGAAAACACACCCTCGTTTTTCGTCAGCGAGGAGAAGAACGTTTTCAAGTGCTACAGCTCGGGAGAAGGCGGCGACCTTTACCGGTTTATTCAGCTGGTTGAGCACGTTGAGTTTCCGGAGGCGGTCGAAATTCTCGCGGAGCGATACGGGATACCGCTGGAATACGAGGAAGGCGGTCCCTCGAAGACCGATATTTCGTTGCGACGCCGCCTTTTTGCGATCCATCAGGAGGTTGCCCATTTTTACCGACAGGCCTTTCTGCGGAAGGATCGGTTGGGAGATTTTGTGCGCGGTTATTGGACTGAGGGGCGCGGGTTTCAGCTCGAAACGGCGGAGCGCTGGGGGGTGGGGATTGCACCTCCGGAAACGGGGCATCTCGAGACCTTTTTGCGCAAGGCGGGATTTTCGAGTGAGGAGCTTTCCGAGTCCGGTTTGTTTTTTCCGGCGCGATCCTCGAGCCGCCTCCTCGAGCGGTTTCGCGGGCGCCTGATGATCCCGATTCGTGACGAGCAGGGGCGGATTGTTGCGTTTACGGCGCGGCAACTGGAGATTACCCCGGAGGACGACCCGACTCAAAAGGCGAAGTACGTGAACTCGCCCGAGACGGTCGTGTTCAGCAAGAGCCAGATTCTCTTTGGTCTCGACCTCGCCCGCGAGGCGGCGCGGGATGACCGACCCCTGATTCTCGTCGAGGGGCAACTGGATGCAATCCGGATGCACGAGGTGGGGTGGAACACGGCGGTGGCGAGCCAGGGGACAGCCATCACGGACCGTCACCTCCAGTTGGCGAAGCGGTACAGCTCGAAACTGACGGTTCTCCTCGACGGGGATGATGCCGGGCAGCGGGCGGTGTTGAAACTGTTTCCGGTTGGACTGAAGGCGGGGGTGGACCTGAGTTTTGCGACCCTTGGGAAGGGCGAGGACCCCGACACGGTCGGACGGAGCGGGGGGAAGGATGCGGTTGGGGCGATCCTCGGCCGGGCGATCCCGGGGATACGGCACGTGGTCGGGCAGATCGCGCCGGAGCCCGGAAAATTGACCCCGAATGATCGTTCGCGGGCGGTCCGCGAGCTGTTTGACATGATCGTTGTGAACGATAGCGAGATCGTGAGGGAGGGACTCCTCGGGGAGATTGGCCGCGCCTTGATGTTGGCCCCAGACAGTTTGCGGCGGGACTGGGAACGGTATCTCCGTCGGGATGCCCCCCGTCGGCGGGAGGGGCCGGAAACTGCTGGAACCCCTGATCGACCGGCTGTAGAAATTCAGTTGACAAACGCGGCGCACGACTTACTTCTACTCCTTTTGCATTTTGAGCCACTCAGGCAGGCAGTTGCGGATGTTATGGATTGTAGTTGGGTGATTGGAGACTCTTTGGACGCTACCTTGCTTAGGCGGTGGACGGCGAACCTGCAGGAGGGCTTCGATCCGGGTGGAACGCCGCTCGATTCCCTGCCCGAAAGCGAGGCTGAACGCCATCACCTTTCGCAGGCTTACGCCCTTGAGGTTAAAAGTGAAGACCCGGTCGCGCAGGCGGAGGCTTGCGTCCGCCAGCTCTACATGAAACACCTTTCAATCGCGCGGGAGAGAATCATTGCTGAAATGAACCGAATGTCGGGACCCGAGGATGGTGGAATTGACCGGCTGCGTGAGCTGCAGAAAGAACGTATCGAATTGCGCGCGGCGGAGAGCAAACTCCCGTCCCTTACATTGAATTAATTGAATCCATGCCGGCGAAGAAAACGACAACCCGAAAGAGTCCTGCGAAGAAGGCCGTAAAGAAAACGGCTGCAAAAAAAGCGGTGGCAAAAAAAGCGCCGACCCAGAAAGCGCCGACCCAGAAAGCGGAGGCAAAAAAAACGGTGGCCAAAAAAGCGGAGGCGAAGCCAAAGGTACCGGAGAAAAAGTCGGTGAAAAAAGGGGTCGCGAAGGAAGTCCCGGAGGCCATCTCGGAGGAGGCAAAACCGGTCCGAAAGTCGGCGAAGTCGGCGAAGTCGGTGAAGGTGGCGAAGGGGGGTGACCCGGAGAATGCGTCGACGGGCACGGAAGTCGAAGACTTGCCCACGAAGAAGATCAATGGGGCCGCCGGGGGAAACCTCAACGAACAGATCCGGCAGTTGATTTCACACGCCCGGCAGCAGGGCTATCTGACCTACAAGGACATCAACGACGGTCTTCCCAAAGACATCAGCGGGCCCGAGGAGATCGACAATGTCATTTCGATCCTTTCCAACCTCG
>CAZFLQ010000083.1:0-10312 GCA_964519935.1 uncultured Puniceicoccaceae bacterium
TCGGCTGTTGTGTGATGGGGGCGGGGGAACGGGTGGATTGACAGAAGGGTGGGGGGAGGGGTTTAGTGGAATCCGTCCTGTCGTCGATCATGAATCCTACCCAAGAACCTCTCTCGCTTCTCATCTTGGCCGCTGGAATGGGTAGCCGTTACGGTGGTCTGAAACAGTTGGAGGGGTTTGGTCCGAATGGTGAGACCTTGATGGAATATTCTCTTTACCATGCGAGGGCGGCGGGATTTCGGCGTTTTGTTTTTGTGATCCGGCGGGATTTCGCAGATGCGTTTCAGTCGGCGGTTCTGGATCGCCTGCCGAAGGACCTCGAAGTGGTGACGGTCTTCCAGGAGCTCGATTGTCTGCCCGAGGGGGTGCATTTGCCCTTGGGCCGGACGAAGCCGTGGGGAACGGGGCACGCCGTTTGGGTGGCGCGGGATCTGTTGCGGGGGCCGTTTGGGGTGATCAATGCGGATGATTATTATGGCCCGGGGGCGATGCGGGAGCTGGCGGAGTTCCTGCGGGATGAAACCGAGGATGCGAGCGTTGCGGTGATCGCCTTTGAGCTGGGGCAGACTTTATCGGAGCACGGAGGGGTGTCGCGGGGGATCGTTTGTGGGGAGGAGGGCCGGTTGCTGGGACTACACGAATACCATGGGTTGGTGCGGGTGGGGGATGATGTCGAGGGGACTCCGGAAGGAGGTGAGGATTCGGTAGTGCTGCCGCCGACGACGGCGGTGAGTATGAATCTCTTTGGCTTTCGGGCGAATGCGGTCGTCGGGCTGGATGAGGCGATTCGCCAGTTTTTTGACCAGGAAATTTTGTCACCAAAATGTGAGTACTATTTGCCGGTTTACGTCGATGGTCTGCGGGAGGCGGGGTCGCCGGTAGCGGTCCGCTTGACGGATGAAGCGTGGATCGGGGTGACCTTTGGGGAAGACCGGGATCGGGTGGCGGCGGCGGTAGCGGAGCGGATTGAGCGGGGTGATTTGCCAGGCAGGCTGATCTAGTATCAGGGGATGCGTCTGGATCGCTATCTTTTTTCGGAGTGGTTGAAGATCTTCAGCCTTTGCATCGGCCTGGTGGTGGCACTGCTAGTGTTGCAGGAGGTTTACAACGATCTGCCGGATTTTCTGGAGGCGAAGGCACCGGTGGCGGTGGTGGTGCGCTATTTTGCGACTTTGATTCCCGGCTATATCCCGACCCTCGTGCCGCTGGGGATGTTGGTGGCGGTGATTTTCACAGTGGGGACATTTCACCGGACAAGTGAGCTGACAGCGATCCGGGCAGCCGGGATCGGGTTGTTGCGATTCAGTTTGCCGCTCTGGCTGGCGGCGGGATTTCTGGCGGTGCTGTTGTTTTGGTTAGGGGGGCAGATCGTTCCGGCGATGGAGGAGTCGGCGCGGGAACAGATGGATGCTCTGCATCGGGACGCGTCGGAAGTTGGCGGAGGAGCGGAGAAAAGGCTGATTCGGAACGCAGCGGTGGCCTTGCCGGGGGTGGGTCGGATCTGGTATTTTAACCTGTTGGACCCGCAGACGGGCGAGGCATCGGGGGTCAGTGTGCATTTTCTAGGGGAGAGCGGGAGGGAGCAATCGCGGGTGGTGGCCGACCGGGCGGTCTGGGATGCCGGGGAGGGAGGCTGGCGTCTGTTTGCCGGACGGGAGATATTGCGTGACGAAAGAGGACCCTCGATCGTCGGGGAGGTAGCGTTTGAGGAGCGTTTGATTTTGGCGGGTGGGGTTTCGCTGCGGATGGTCGGATCGCTGCAGGACAAGCCGCAGGATTTATCGTTGTTCCGGTTGCGGGAAGTGGTTGATGTTTTCGGCGATGGAGAGGTGACCTACGTGAGGCCCTTCGCAGTGGCCTATCACCGGAAGTTGGTCGAGCCGCTGGCCTGTTTGGTGGCGGTGGCGTTCGGAGTTCCCTTTGCGGCGGCGGGGGTTCGGCGAAATCCGTTTGTGAGTACGGCGCGGGCGATCGGGGCCTTTATGGTTTACCTGATCGGGGGCCGGATGATCGGGGTGGCAGGGGCGCGGGGCTGGCTGGATCCGGCGTTGGCGGCCTGGTTGCCGCCGGTAATCGCCTTGACCTTTGGGCTCTGGTTGTTTTTGCGTGAACGATGACGTCGTACCTGCAATCCCCCGACTTCGATTTCTATCTTCCGGCTGATCGCTTTTTCCAATCGGCCCTGCCGACCGGTCTGACCTTTGACGACATTTCGCTGGGGACCGGCTATTCGGAAATTCTTCCGCGAAATGCCAATCTGGATCTTGTTCTGGCAGATCGAATACCGCTTCACCTGCCGCTCCTGTCGGCGGATATGGACACGGTTACCGAGGCGCCGATGGCGATTGCGATGGCCTTGTCGGGCGGGTTGGGGCTGATCCATTACAACATGGAGGAACGGCTGCAGGTGAAGGAAGTCGCAAGGGTCAAGAACCACGTCAACGGGCTGATTCAAGAGCCCTTTGTGGTGCAGGTGGACGACCAAATCGGGGATGTTCTCGAGATGGTTGAGAGGAAGAAATTCCAGTTTCGAACCTTTCCGGTGGTGGGAGAGGGGGATCGTTTGCTGGGTTTGTTGCCGGGCCGGGTGGTCAAGCCCCGATATGCGGCGCGGTCGGTGCGGGAGGCGATGACCCCCCGTGATCAGGTTCAGACGATCTCGGAAGCGGATCTCGGGTCGAACCCGATCGAGGCAGCGGATCGTTTCTTCAACGAGCATCTCGGGATACACAAACTGTTGGTGGTGGACGAGGAAGACTGTTTGAAGGGATTGTTCACCCTGTCGGACATCGAGCGGATCATGGAGGAGGCCCGTTCGAGTCAGCGTCCGGCGCGGGACCGGCGTTTTCGGCTGGTTTGCGGGGCGGCGATTGCGGCGGTTCGGAAGCCCGACGGCAGCCTCGATCGGGAGCGCATTCTCGGGCATGTCAACAAACTGGTCGAAGAGGGCGTCGACGCGGTGGCGGTCTCAACCGCCCATGGATTTAGCTCCGGGGTTGGGGAGACGGTCGAGCTGTTGGCAAAGGCGTTTCCTGAGCTGGTGATCGTGGCGGGGAACGTGACCTCGGGGGAAGGGGTTCGCTATTTGGCAGAAAAGGGGGCGCAGGTGGTCAAGGTCGGCCAGGGGCCGGGTTCGATTTGCACGACCCGGATGGTTGCGGGGGTGGGGATTCCGCAAATGACGGCACTGTATGTGGCATCGCGGGTGGCGGCAGAGGTCGGCGTTCAGATCATCGCGGATGGAGGGATCACCAAAAGCGGCGACATCGTGAAGGCGTTGACGCTGGCCGATGCGGTAATGTGCGGAGGGCTATTGGCGGCGTGTCGGGAGGCACCGGGTCGAATCCTCGAGATCAACGGCAAGCTCTACAAGCAATACCGGGGGATGGGGAGCGAGGAAGCGATGAAGGCGGGTTCAGCAGCGCGCTACGGGCATGCCCAGAAGGATGTTAACCGAAAGATTGCGGCAGAGGGGGTTGAGGCGTTGAAGGAGGTCAGCGGTTCGGTTGACGAAACCGTGGCGCGGTTGAGCGGGGGAATTCAGTCGGGGATGGGATATCTGGGGGCGGCGGATTTGAGTGCCCTGAAGAAGAATGCGCGTTACATCCGGGTGAGTCCGGCTGGTCAGCGGGAGGCAGCAACCCACGATATCATTACGGTCAAGACGAGTGATGGGGGCGGAAGTGATGGGGTTAAGTGAAGGCGATCAAAAACTTTTGAAGGTTGCGGGCTTATTCTTTGGGTCGAGGATTGCACAGAGCTGGAAGAGATCTAAGATTGCAAAATGTCCCTGATGGTTTTCGAACGTCCTCCCTTTCTATTTGATCCTCAAGCTTTGCGGCGGGAGTTGGCCCGTCACTATATCCCGGCCACGGAGGCCGATCTCGCGGCGATGGCGGCGGCGGTCGGGATCAGCGACCTGAGTGATCTCTATTCCCATATCGATCAGGATATGTTGTTCGCCGAGGGGGAGAGCGGCTTGCCAGAGGAGCTCGAATACGAGGCGGTGGCGGAGCGGATGGCGGAGATTGCGGGACGGAACGAGGAGGCGGTTTCCTTTATCGGTGACGCTTTGCCGGATTGGGCGCAGCCGTCGGTGGTGGGTAGAGTTGCGGGTCTGCGGTCGCTGGCGACGAGCTACACGCCGTATCAACCGGAGCGATCCCAGGGGACCCTGATCAGCCAGTGGATTTACCAGTCGTTGCTTTCCCGCTTGACGGGTTTCGAGGCGGTGAACGCGTCTCTCTATGACCGATCAACGGCGATGGTGGAGGCGGCGCTATGCAGCGTGCGCCTGTCGCGAAAGGCATCGACGGTTTTTGTGGCGGAAAGCTGTTTCCCGCAGGATCGGGAGGTTCTGGCGACCTTGTTGGGAGATACGGATGTGCGCCTCGAGGTTTTCGGGGAAAGCGGCGTATCGGGATCGATCAATCCGGAGGAGCTGAGGGAACGTCTGGCGGCATCGGGGGATGCGGTCGCGGGGGTGATCTTTCCGCAGGTGAATCAGTTCGGAATCCTCGAGCCGGTCGATGCGATAACGGACGTGATCCACGCCGCCGGTTGTCTGGCGATCGCGGTGGTGGATCCCTTTTTACTGGGGCCGGGCGGGCTGAAGCCGCCCTCGGCTTTCGGGAAAAAGGGGGCGGATATGCTGGTGGGGGAGGCGCAGCACCTCGCCCTGGGGCCAAATTTCGGTGGTCCGGGACTGGGGCTTTTCGCGGTGCGGCACAATTCCGAGGTGAAGAATGTGGTCCGGGCAACCCCCGGGCGGTATGTCGGTGAAGCGGTTGATGGAACGGGACGGAATTGTCGGGTGATGGTGCTTTCGACCCGCGAACAGCACATCCGGAAGGACAAGGCGACCTCGAATATTTGCTCGAACCAGGCCTTTGTGGCGACCCTCGCGGGGGCGGCCCTGTTGTCGCGGGGGGATGCCGGACTGGAGCGGGCATTGTCAGGGGCGAGACGTCAGATGGAGGAAACGTTTGGTCGATTGACGGCGATCCCGGAGGTGCGGGCGGCGTTTCCGGAAGGGGTTGTTTTCAACGAGGTGGTTCTCGAGCTGCCTGAACCGGTGGCAAACTTCCTGGATGCCGCGGCGGCGGAGGGGGTCCATGCAGGGGTCGACGTGAGCGCGCGTGTCGGGGGGCGGCGGTCGTTACTGAAGATCAGTTTCAGCGACCGGCAGGACGGGGATGGCATCGAAAAGCTGGTCGCGGTCTTTGAGCGTCGATACGGTGCGGGAGGTGCGTGTGGAGCGACGGCATTGCCGTTGCCGGACTGGGCGGTTCGGAGGGATCCGGCGGGGATCCGGGGGTTGGGTGATGAAGAAACCGGACGGTATTTTGAGCGTTTGGCGGGACTGAATATCGCGCCGGAGGAAACGTGTTACCCTCTCGGTTCGTGCACGATGAAATACAACCCGTACCTGAATGAGTGGGCGGCGGGACTGCGGGGTTTCACCGATACGCATCCGCAAGCACCAGAGTCGGCGGTGCAGGGATGTCTGGAGGTGCTCTACGAGATTCAGGAGTGGTTCAAGGGGATCACTGGACTGCCGGGGGTCACGACCCAACCGGTGGCGGGTGCACAAGGCGAGTTGGTTGGTCTGAAGCTTTTTCAGGCCTACCACCGTTCGCGGAACGAGGGGCACCGCAATCTGATGCTGATACCGCATTCGGCCCACGGGACGAACTTTGCAACTGCGACGATGGCGGGATACACCGAGGCGAGGGGCGGGGGAATTGTTTTGCTGGAGGCGGATGCGACCGGTCGGATTGATCGCCGGGATTTCGAGGCGAAGCTGGCGCGTTACGGGGATCGGATCGCTGGTATCATGATCACGAATCCGAATACGGGTGGGGTGTTTGAAGACGAGTTTGCGCACCTCGCGGAGCGGGTGCACGAGGTTGGTGGTCTTGTTTACATGGATGGTGCGAACATGAATGCGATTGCAGGCTGGACCCACCTGGGACGTCTGGGGGTCGATGCGGTCCATAACAATCTCCACAAGACCTGGACGATTCCACATGGGGGTGGTGGGCCGGGGGATGCAATTGTCGCGGTGAGCGGGAAACTGGTGGAGTTTTTGCCGGGATATCAAATTGTCGAAGAAGGCGGGAACTATCGTGCGGTGCGGCCACCGCATTCAATTGGTTCCTTCCACCGGCACTGGGGAAATTTTGCCCATAAGGTGCGGGCCTACAGTTACCTTCTTCGCCTTGGTCAAGAAGGCGTCCGTCGGATGTCAGCGGTAGCAGTCCTCGCGGCGCGCTACCTGCATGAACGATTGCGGCCCCATTTCAAAACCCTGCCGGTGGGGGCGGATGCGGTTCCGCGGATGCATGAGTTCATCATTTCTTTGCACGATGAGGATTTCCAGCATTTGGAGGCGGCGGGGATCCCGAAGGCGCAGGTGATCCCATCGATTGGGAAACTGTTTCTGGATTTTGGCTACCATGCCCCGACGGTGGCTTTTCCGGAGGTTTTTGGTTTGATGATTGAGCCGACAGAAAGTTATCGGAAGGACGAGTTGGACCGGTTTGCGGATGCGGTAATCGCAATCGGGGATCTCGTGCGGGAATCGCCGGATGTTTTGAAAGGGGCTCCCTATTTCACGCCGGTGGGGCGGATCGATGAGGTGGCGGCGAACCGGAATCCGGTGCTTGCGGAGTCGTTGGATAGTCTTCCGGAGATTCATGAAGCGAGAGTACCGGCAGCTGAACTGTTGCACATGCCGGTGGATGTCGTGGTTCGGCGGATACAAGAAGCGGCATCGGGGCGGTTGGCAACGGCGGGTTGAGGGAATTAATGGAACCGGAGGGAGAGTGCCGATGGAAGAAGGCCGAGAGGCTGGTTCTCCTCGGCGCCTTCCTTTATGGGGCGGTCTGGATGCTCTCCTACGGGACCAGCCCGATGGGTATGCACCCGGTGTTGGACGGGGCCGAGACGTTGCGTTTGGCCAAGGCGATTTCGTCGGGGGAGGTGCCGTCAGAACCGTTTTACCGGGCACCCGGTTATGCGGCGGTGCTGGCGGTTGGATATCTGATCGGGGTGCCGGATTTCTGGATGCCGATGGTGGCGCGGTTTTTCAACCTCGCCTGCCATCTCGTGACGGTGGTCCTGGTGATGCGAATGAGCAGGCGTTTGTGGGGGCAAAGTTTGCCGGGTTGGGGACCAGCGGTGACGGGGGCACTCTATGGGCTCTTTCCGGTGGCGATCTTTTTCGCGGCAGATCCTCTCGACATCACTCTGGGGATAACTTTGGTGATGGGGGCGGGCGATCAGCTAATCCGGGTTCGGGACGAGCGGACGGTGGGGCGGGAGGTGCGCGGGGGGGTGCTGCTTGGATTGGCCTGTTTGGTTCGACCGCATTTTCTGGTTTTGTTGCCGCTGCTGGTCTTGCGGTCGGCGGTGATTATGGTCTGGGAGAAAGGTGGTGCTGGCCGTGTTTTTGCCAGTCCGGCGATGGCGGGTGCCTGTTTGGCCGTCTTTGGTTTCGTCAACCTGTCGGTCGGAGGTGAGTTTCGGGTGACTCCATGGCAAGGGAGTTTCAACCTGTGGGCGGCCAATCGGACAGGGAGCAGTGGGGCCTGGTTGACCCAGCGCTACGAAATTCCGGCGGGGATGGAGACCTCGAACCCGGCGCGGGCGGAGGGGGAGTGGGCCTACCGAACGGCGACGGGGACAGAAGGGCGGATCGAGATCGATGCGATGAACGCGTGGTTCAAAGACCGTTTTATCGAGGAGGTGAAAGACGATCCGTTCCGGGTTGCGGGTCTGTTGGCGCGAAAGGTGGGTCTCCTTTTGTATCAGCATGAGCAATACAACAACAAAACCTATTCGTTTTATGCGGAAAGAGAGCCGTTGCTGGGTTGGAATCCTCTCGGGTGGGGGGTGTTGCTGGTTTTGGCGGGGGCAGGACTGGCGGCGGGACGGGTTCCGGGGACCGTGCGGGGGCTGGTGTTGACGATGGCAGCATTCGCTGGAGGGGTTTTGATCTACTATGTGAGCGGACGGTTTCGGCTGCCCCTGGTGGCACCGATGGCGGTGTTGGCGGCGGGATCGTTCCGGTGGTTTGGGGAGGATGCCGGGCAGCTGCGGCGTTGGCCGGTGGTTGGAGCCGTGGTGGTCCTCGGTTTGTTGACTTTTTTGGATTACGGCGGATTCGACCGGAGTGAGCGAACCTCCCTGGAAGACCGACTATTACTAGCATCGGCGGCCTTGCAGACGGGCCAGCCGGCGATGGCGATGGAAGCCCTCGGGCCGGTTCTGGAAGCTTTGCCCGAGCGGCAAAGTGCGCTCAGGATGGCGTTGGTCAGTCAGTTTGAGGTTGATTTGGAGCGAGTCCGAGGGCGGGTGGCGGGGGATCTGGAGACGATCCTCGTTTGGTATCAGGGATTGAATCCACCCGACCCAAGATTTGCGCCGATTGTGGCGGTCTATTGGTGGAGGAGCGGGGCGAGGGAGGATGCGGTCACGTTTCTGCGAAAGGTGCAGAGTGGTGCGGAGGGGGATGTCGGGATGGAGATTCGGGGATTGCGGGCGATCCTCGGGGACTTGGAGGCGGTGGATCTGGAGGCTTTAGAATCGTTTTTGGAAAACGGTGGAGTGGGCCGCTACGCAGTCGCAGGTGGAGTCGTCGAGGGGTTGCTGCCTCTGGACGAGGCCGCTGGGCGTTTGGGTGAAACGCCGGAGAGGCTCGACCGCTGGTTACGACGATTGTTCGGGTTTTTGGAGGGGGATTGAACGGTCAGGCGCCGACCGCGACGGGTGGAATGAAGCGGTCAAGGACTTTGGCGCTGCTGACGACACCAGGTAGACCGGCGCCGGGGTGTGTTCCGGCACCAACAAAGTAAAGGTTGCGAACGTCTTCTGATTTGTTGTGTGGGCGGAACCAGGCACTTTGAGTGAGGGTCGGTTCGAACTGGAAGGCACTTCCCATGTAGGCATCGAGGTCGGTTTCGAACGTTTTCGGAGTAAAAATCCTCTGGGTGACGAGATGCTTGCGGAGATCGGGAACGAGGTGTTCTTTTTCCATCGAGGCGAGGATGCGGTCGGCATATTCCTCTCCGATTTTGTCCCAATCCTGACCCCCGCCGAGGTGGGGTACGGGGCTGAGGACGTAGAATGATTCGCAGCCCTCGGGGGCGAGGGATGGGTCAGTCCGGGTGGGGGCGTGGAGGTAAAGCGAGAAATCCTCGGCGACGATCTTTTTGTCAAAAATGTCCCGGAGCAAACCGTGGTAGCGTGGCCCGAGGATAATGGAGTGGTGGGGAAGGTTGGGGTAGGTCCGGTTGGTTCCAAAGTAGATCACAAAAAGCGACATGGCGTAGCTCATTTTCTCGAGGCGTCGATCTGTCCATTTGCGTCGGTGGGCGGGTGCAATCAGCTTGCGGTAGGTGTTGGCGACATCGCCGTTTGAGATCACAATATCGGCTGGGAAGTGCCTTCCGTCGATGGTTTTGACTCCGCTGACGGCACCATTGGATACCTCGATTTCGCTGACTCTGGCATCGCAGTGGAGGGTACCGCCGACGTCCTCGAACATTTTAATCAGGCCGTTGACGAGGGCACCGGTTCCACCCATCGCAAAGTGAACACCCCAGGTTTTTTCGAGGTAGTGGATCATCGAGTAGATCGAAGAGGATTTGAGGGGGCTACCACCGATCAGGAGGGGTTCGAAGGTGAAGACCTGGCGGAGGGAAGGATCCTTGATAAAAGAGGACACCCTTTTGTAAACGGATTGTTCGGAGCGGAGGCGGATGAGGTCAGGGGCGACCTTGATCATCTCCCAGACGGTATCAAATGAATGGTCGGCGAGATCGGTGAAGGCGCGGTCGAAGACCCGGCGGCTGTAGTCGAGAAAGCGGCGGTAGCCGTGGACATCGTCGGGGTTGAATTTAGCAATCTCGGATTCCAGTTTTTCCTGTTCGCCGCGGTAGTCGAAAAATCGCCCGTCGTGAAAATAGATTCGATAATACGGGTCACAAGGAACGATCGTGACGTAGTCTTCGAGCTTTTTGCCGCAAACCTCGGCGAGCTCGTCGAAAATGAAGGGAACCGTGATGATGGTGGGACCAGCATCGAAGATGAAGCCCTTGTCCTGGTAAACATAGGCGCGCCCGCCGGGTTTGTCCCTCATTTCGAGGAGGGTGACGTGGTGACCTTTGGCTTGTTGTCGGATAGCGGCGGCAATGCCTCCGAATCCACTGCCGATCACGACAACGTTTTTGGGTTCCGAATTGTCCATTACACGGAGGAAACCGACCGGAAGCAGAATCGCAAGTATGCGGGTTAACTTATTAGTCGG
>CAZFLQ010000084.1:0-9973 GCA_964519935.1 uncultured Puniceicoccaceae bacterium
GCAGAAAGGTTGGCGCTCGGAAGACGGGCGGAATCGGTCTGTCCGATCCGGGCGGCAGCGGCATCAAGGCGGGCGGCGGTGGCGGCGAGATCGGGATTGTTTTGAATCGCGTGGCTAATGCAGGCGGCGAGGGTTGGATCGTTGAATTGTCCGGACCAGATTGCCGCATCTTGCGGGATTGCCGGTTGCGACGGAGTGGCGGTTTCCGCAGGATCGGGGACCGACTGACCGAAGCGATATCCATCGACCGGAGTTCCCAGAAATCCGGCCGGCGGAGTGTAGGGCGCGACCTCCGGCGGGCGGCAGGCGGAAGTTAAAAAGAGGAGGCCGGCGAACCAAAAAAATGAAGCCCACCTTTTCGATGGACTTGACCTCGGGGGTGAAATTCGGGATTCTAATCGATTCACAGCCTGGTGGTGTAATGGTAGCACAGTTGATTTTGGTTCAATTAGTTGGGGTTCGAGTCCCTGCCGGGCTGCCACTTTCGAAAACCGGTCAAGTAGCCGATCCCGAGAGGGCTGATGATCTGTGAAAGGGTCACTGTGGGCTATCGGTTTGGGCGTTTTCGTTGTGGGTCTCGAGCAGTGGATGGATCGGGCTGTAGCGCGGGAAACGCAGAGTCACGGTCGTACCGCGGGTTTTTTCGCTGTGAATGGAGATTGAACCGCGGTGCTCGTTCATGATTCGCTGGACAATCATCATGCCGAGACCGTGGCCGCCCTCCTTGGTGGTGAAGTAGGGCTGGAAGACGCGGGCGAGATCCTCGCTGTCAATGCCCTCGCCCTCGTCGCTGAAGCGAAGCGTGACCTCGTTATTGCTGACGGTCGAGTGGACGCGGAGGATGCCCCCGCTGCTCATGGCCTCGGCCGCATTCTTGACGACATTGAAGAAGACCTGCTTGAGTTGATTGGGGTCGCCAATGATGGATGGCAGCGACGGGTCGATCTCGATCTCGACGCCAATCCCCCGGTTGCGGAAAAGCTCTTCCTGAACTCCGAGAACCTCGTTGAGGAGGGACCAGAGACCGACCTCGCGCAGGTCGGGATCGGTCGGGCGGACGGCGTGGAGAAAGTTGGTCAGAATCGAATCGAGTCGATCAACCTCGTTCCGACAGACCTCAACCGCTTTGCGGATTTTGTGGGTGGAGGCGTCATCCGGGTTGAGTCGGGCGAGACTGCGCTGGGCGAGCTGGAGATGAATCAGAATTGAATTAAGGGGGTTGCCGAGTTCGTGAGCGACCCCGGCGGCGAGCATGGTGATGGAGGCGGCGCGTTCGGACTCGATTTGTTCACGGGTGCGATCGCGGGCTTCAGTGATATCGGATAGGAGAATGAGAAAACCCCCGCTGTCAAAAGACCCGGTGGTTTCGGCGAGGGGGACGAGGTAGGCGGAGAGTTCGCGCGCCTCGGGATAATCGATCCCGAACTCGGTCGAAACGGCGGAACCCTCGACGATGTCGGCGAGATCCTCGACCCCGAGGGCGTCGGCGAGCCGGGGGAGCCGCCGGAGGAGAAGGGTCTGGCCGGTTTCGCGGTCGCCGAAGCCGATCAGGGCGCGGGCGGCATGGTTGGCGAACTGGATTACCCCGCGGGTGTCGGTAACGAGGATGGTATCCTGAATGGCATTGAAGATGGTCTCGAGGAGACGTCGTTCACGGTTGAGCCGCGTGACGAGGGCGGCGAGATTTTTCTCGTCGAGATCGTCGACCTTTCCGAGGATGCGATCAAGGGCCGAGTTGCGGTTTTTTTTCAGCATCCGGTGTGAAGGGCGGCGATGTGCTCAACGAGAAGGAAGCCGAGGCGTTCTTTGCTGGCGGGACCCCAGGTGATGCGGGTGTCGTCGTGTCCGAGAAGAACGATTTCGTTGGTATCGGCGGCAAAGCCGGTATCCGGATTACCGATACGGTTGGCAACGATGTAGTCGAGGTTCTTGGAGCGGAGTTTGCCGAGAGCGTAGGCCTCGACATCATCGGTTTCGGCCGCAAATCCGATGACACACTGATCGGGGCGTTTGCGCCGGGCGACGGTTCCAAGGATATCGACCACCGGGACGAAGCTGACATCGCGGGAAGCGATCTCTTTTTTTACCTTGTGAGGGACCCATTCGGACGGTTTGAAATCGGTCACGGCGGCGGTCATGATCAGGACGTCGGCGGCATCGAAGAGGGCATCGATCTGGTGAAACATTTCCTCGCCGGTCTCGACCGGGTAAAAGACTACCCCGTCGGGTTCGGGCAATGGCGAGGGGCCGCTAACGAGATCGACGGTCCAGCCCATCGTGACGGCGGCGCGGGCAATCGCGTATCCCATTTTCCCGGTCGACGGATTGGAGATAAACCGGACCGGGTCAAAGTATTCGCGGGTCGGGCCAGCGGAGATCAGGCAACGAATGGACATATCAGGTTGGATTCTGGGCGTCGGATTGTCTTTACCTTTGTGGGCACAACCGACTGATTTCCGGTATGGCGAATGAAGTGAAGGCTGACAAACCGGAAAATCCCTGGCTGAACATTGGCTTTAATGTGATTCTCCCGGCGATTGTGTTGATGAAAGGGGACGACCTCTTGCGGAACCGGGCGGGCTTGGGGGAGAGCGATGCGGTTCTCGGGGCCTTTGTTTTGGCGTTGTTGTTCCCACTGGGGTACGGGCTGCGGGATCTAATCGTCCGGCGGAAATGGAATTTTTTCTCGATTCTCGGCCTGATCAGCGTCCTCCTGATGGGAGGGATCGGGCTCTTGCGGTTGCCGCCGGAGTGGGTGGCGGTGAAGGAGGCCCTCGTGCCGACGATCATTGGGCTGGTCGTGATTGGGTCGCACTGGATCGGGCGGCCGCTGGTGGAGGTTTTTTTGTTTCGGCCGGAAATTTTCGAGGTTGAGAAGATCCGCCGACGTCTGGAAGAGCGCGGGACGGAGGCGGACTTCGAGCGGGTTTTGAAGCAGAGCAACCTTTGGCTGGCGTTCTCTTTCGGAATCAGCGCGGTTTTGAATTTTGGACTGGCGCGCTGGATTGTGCGAAGCGAGGCGGGGACGGAGGCTTTCAACGACGAAATCGGACGGATGACGCTCTTGAGCTATCCGGTGATCGTGATTCCGAGTCTGGTGATCACTTTCTTTGCCCTCAGCCTGATCCTGAAAGGCCTGAAGGCGCATGCGGGTCTGGAGCTGGAGGAGGCGATCGTGGACCGACGGCGTTAAGGGCTTGTCAGCAAATAACTGTAGCAATCCGACTATTTCTTTTGTTCGCTAGCGGTGTTTTTCCTCAGTCAAAGGTGACGATATGCTCCCTTGTCGCGCCTTGCCAGCGAACAAAATTCCGGTGTCGTATTGCCACACCTATTTTCTTCCGAAGCCCTGAGAGTGAGGGCTGAAAATCCAACCAGGAGGGTCCGAGGCTGACGCCTTTTTGATTCGCCTTGAGTTTATCGCAGGGGTCGGGGATAGTTTGGATATGGTGTCGCGGGTTTTGATTGTGGAGGATGACCCCGATTTCGGTCAATTGCTCTGTGCAATGGTCCGGAAATCGGGGCGGGAACCCTTTCATGCGATGGACGCGGCGAAGGGGATGGAACTATACCTGGAAATCTTACCCGACCTGGTGATCGTCGATTACCGGATGCCGGGCAAGAACGGGATCGAGCTGGCGCGGGAAATGAAGGAGGTCAGCCGCGTTGTGCCGATCATTCTCTTGAGTGGTTTCCTGAACAGTGATCTGCGGCTCCTCGCCGAGCGGGTCGGTATTGACCGGATCCTTTCGAAACCGATAACATACCGCGATTTTCACTTTGAACTGGATCAATTTGAAGTGACTGCCTGAACCTCTCACCATAACGCTTATGTCCCTCTCGCGTACCCAATTCCTGATCGTAAAAAAACTGGAGGAGCTGAAGCACCTCACGCCGGAGCAGGTTGCTGAGCTAAAGGATTCGCCGGAGGAATTTCAGGGTGACGCTTTCGACCGGGTCCTGATGGAGCAGCAGCGGGTCAGCCAGTTCGACCTCGTGGTTGGTAAGGCGATGGCCCTGCGGGTATCACCTTTCAACGCGCGGCGTTTTGAGAAGGATGAGTTTACCTTCGAAAAGCTCGATCAGGATTACTGCGAGGAAAAGCTGGTCCTGCCGATCGGGATCATCGGCGACTACTTTGCAGTCGCGATGCACAACCCGTTTGATATCGAGCTGATCGACGACATTCGTGTTCAGACGAAGATGAAGGTCCACGTCCTCCTCGCGGTGAAGGAGGATCTGGAGGCGGTTCTCGAGTCGAAATCTGCGGTCGAAGGTGTGCAGGGTTTCGGAGACGTCGTTGACCAGTTGGATGTCGGGATGGATGTCGACGATGTCGAGATCGAGGAAGGGGCTGACGAGGAGGCCGCGCCGATCATTCAGTTGGCGAACCGGATTATCGAGGATGCTTATTTTTCCGGAGCCTCCGATATCCACATTGAACCTTTTGAGAATGAAACGCGGGTCCGGGCGCGCGTTGACGGTGTTTGTACGAGCAAGCTGAACCTGCCGAACCGGGTAACGCGGGCACTGATTGCCCGACTCAAGGTGATGTCGAACCTCGATATTGCAGAGCGTCGTCTGCCGCAGGATGGTCGGATTATCTTCCGGCAGTTTACCCGCAAAGGGATCGATATTGACCTGCGTGTTTCGACCGCCCCCTTGAATCATGGGGAGGGGATCGTGATGCGTATCCTCGACAAGCAGAAGTCGACCCTTCCGCTCCCGGCGTTGGGATTCTCGCAGCAGAATCTCGAGCTGTACCGGAAACTGATTCGCCGTCCCTACGGGATGATCCTGCACTGTGGACCGACGGGTTCGGGAAAGTCGATGACTCTCTATTCGGCTTTGAATGAGATCAATGACCCCGGGGTCTGTATCCGCACGGCCGAGGATCCGATCGAATATACCCTGCACGGGATCTGCCAGATGCAGATGAACCGGAAGATCGGCCTGACCTTTGCGAATGCCCTCCGAGCCTTTTTGCGCCAGGACCCTGACATCGTCCTGGTGGGGGAAATCCGCGACCATGAGACCGCCCAAATCGCGATCGAGGCGGCCCTGACGGGGCACATGCTTTTCAGTACGCTGCACACGAATGATGCGCCTTCGTCAATCTCCCGACTGACGGAAATGGAGATTGAGCCGTTCATGATTTCGGCATCGTTGGTTTGTATTTGTGCCCAGCGGCTGATGCGGCGGGTCTGCAAGAACTGTCGGGTGGCCTACGAGCCGACGGGGAATGAGTTGGAGATCATTCAGAAAGCGCTCGATTGGAGCGGACAGATTTATCGGGCGAGCGAGCACGGATGTCCGGCTTGCGGTGGCAAAGGCTACAAGGGCCGGGTTGGTATCCATGAACTTATGGCAGTGAGCGAGGACCTCGTGAAGGGAATCAATGCGCGGATGGAGGCAGTACGCCTCAAGGTGATCGCAAAAGCCGACGGGATGAAGACGCTTCATCAGGACAGCATGTTGAAGGTTAAGGAAGGTCTCGCAACGATGGGTGAGGCGCTTGGAACGATTCCGCCGGACATGGAAAAAGCGGCCTTATTGGAAGCGGCGCGGGCTGAACTGGCGGCTTCGGTGGGCTAAGGGTTAGGACTTCGAGTGTTCTTATGATTTCGGCTGATCGGACGAGGAAAGGTTTTGGTGGAATCAGGAATTTGGTTTTGGCGGTCTCCTTGCTCCTTTTGGTATCTTTGACGGGATGTGGCGGCGGCGGCGGGGACGGGAAGGTTGAGACGGAACCGACGCCAGAAGATCCGGCGTCCGGGGGAAGCGTCTTCGAGACCCTCGGGCAAACGACGAGAGCGGAATCGGCGGTCCGCGATCTCGACGAGATCCTCGCGGACGGGAGCCTCCGCCTGTTGATCCACCGATCAACGGAAAGCTTCCTTGCACGGGACGGGAGCCCCTTTGGGATTGAACGTGATTTGATTGAGCAGTTTGCCCGTCAGTACGGGCTGGGGCTGGAGCTGGTGACGGTGGATTCGTTCGACCGCTTGATTCTGGAACTGGAGGCAGGATCGGCTGATATCATCGCCTCGAATCTGACGGTAACGGCGGCGCGGGCGGAGCGAATTCTCTTCACGGAGCCGATTGGTCAGGTGCGCGAATTGATGGTTGGGCGGAAGGATCTCGAATGGAGTGGAGAGCTTGGAGATTTGTTCGAAAGGTATCCGGTTGCGGTCCGGCGGGGAACCTCGTTTGAGGAGACCCTATTGGCAATGCAGGAACACTATCCGGTGTTGCGGCTGGATTATGTGGACGGGAATCTGACCCAAACCGGAATGTATGACCGGCTCGAGGACGGGCAAATCGATCTGATGCTGACGGATAGCAATGTGTTTGACGTTGCCAAGACCTTCCGACCGGGGATTGCGCCGTTTCTGCGGGTGGCCTCGCAGCGGGATATCGCCTGGGCGGTGGCACCGGGGGCGGTGCAACTGAAGGAGGCCCTCGATACCTACGTCCGGGAGGTGCAGTGGAGCCTTGATCGGACGGAGCGATCGACGACGGATCTTCAGGCGATTCGGGAGCGTGGAAGCATCCGGATGATTACCCGGAACAACTCGACATCCTATTTTCTGCACCGGGGCGAATTACGGGGGTTCGAGTATGCGATGGGAAAGGCCTTTGCGGAGGACCTGGGGGTTCGCCTCGAGGTGGTGGTGGCACCCTCAAATGCAGCGATGTTCTCGCTTCTGGAGCAGGGGCGCGGCGATTTTATCGGATCCTTTATTTCCCGGACCCCGGAACGCGAGGCCGCTGGATGGCGGTTTTCGCCACCCTATCTGGAGGCGCGGGAGATGATCGTTGGTGGCCCCGGGCAGTCGGTTCCGGCGGGGATTTCTGATTTGGATGGGCTGACGGTGGCGGTCCGTCCGACCAGTTCGTATTACCAAACGCTGCAACGTTTTGTGGGGAGTCTTGAGGATGTTGAGATCGAAATTGGGCTGGCGAACGAGGCAACCGAGACCGAGCAGTTGTTGCAGAGGGTCTCGACCGGTGAGCTGGAGGCAACGATGGCGGATGACTATCTCTTCAACCACGCGAGGCTTTGGAACAAGGACCTCAAGCCGATCCTTCGGTTCAAGGACGTTCGGGAAATCGCATGGGTGTTTCGGGAGAATAACCCGGAATTAGCAGAGGCATCGGCGGGTTTTTGGGGAAAGATGCGGGGATCGGCACCCTACAATCTGGCGATCGAAAGGTACTTCGGATCAGCCGAAACGGTGCGGGAGAATCACGAGGCGCAAAAACTTCTGGTTGAGGCGGGACAGGTATCGCCCTTTGACCCGGTCGTGCAGGAGGTTGCGGCAACGCATGACATCGATTGGAGATTGGTGGTCGCGCAGATTTTTCAGGAAAGTCGTTTTGATCCGCGGGCGGAGAGCCGGGCGGGTGCGCAGGGCCTGATGCAGATTATGCCGCTGACGGCGAGGGAGCTGGGATTGCGCGACCCCTTTGATCCGTTCGAGAATATCGGGGCGGGCGTTCGCTATCTCTCTTGGGCGCACGAGCAGGTTTTGAAGTGGGGGAGCGGTGACGAGACAATCTGGTTTGCGCTGGCGTCCTACAATGCGGGACTCGGACATGTCCTCGACGCGCGACGTTTGGCGCGGGAGTTGGGGAAAGACCCGAATCTCTGGTTCGAGAACACTGAGGAGGCGATGCTCCTGTTGTCCGAGCCGCGCTATTACCAGAGGGCGCGGCACGGATACGTTCGGGGGACTGAGCCGGTCGATTATGTTCGAAAGATCCGGGCGCATTTCGAGCAAATCTCCGGCCTCGTTCCGATTGCGAGCGGAAGCTGAGGGTCAACTGACCGTCGGATAGAGAAGATGGGGATGCGCCTGGGTGGCGGTCTGGAGCTGCAGAAACGCGCGGACCCTGCCAGTGAGGGGTTTCTCGACAATGAGTTTTACGACCAGGCCTTCATCCATCTCGGCAGCCTGCATTTTCGCCGCGTCGAGGATCAGACTTGCGAAAGGTCAGGCCCATTCCAGTTCCATCCAGATCAGGATGTCTGGGGATACTGTTTTTCGGGGGTGTATGCGTAAGAGAAAAATGGATGCAGAAATGTAAAATGTATGTAAATTCTAAATACCTAGGTGACGTTTCCGTAAAGTGCTGTTGGGGGGTTGACTTTAAAAAAAGGGGGGGGTAATGGATGATCCCGTTATGAATCGTGTTTTTGCAGGGATTGGTTTGGGGCTTGCATTGGCTGGGTCGGTTTTTGCGGGGCTGACCTTTGAGCGGGAGGTGATTGAGACGTCGGTGGAGCCGGGGACGCGGACATTTCCGTTTGAATTTTCGTTTCGCAATCAAGGGGAGGAACCGGTGCGGATCACGGAGGTGAAGGCGTCTTGCGGATGCACGACGACGGAGCTGGAATTGGATCTGATCGCGGCGGGCGAGGGCGGCAAGCTGACGGGGGTATTCCACATCGGGGATCGCAAGGGATTGCAGGAGAAGACGGTGTTGGTGCGGACGGATGCGGTCGACGGTGCGGAGAAGCGGTTAACTCTGCGGGTGACAGTCCCGAGGATCGTCTCGTTGCGACCGGGGCTGCTTTTTTGGGGGAAGGACGGGGAACGGATGGTGAAGCGCTTTGTAGTATCGATGAATTCTGAGGTTGGGGTGGATCTGGTATCGATTTCGACCGAGAGTTCGCGCTTTGGACTGGAGTCTTTTGTGGATACCGAGACGCATGAAACCGTTGTGGAAGTCACCCCGCTCGACCTGACGGAACCGGACCGGGGGCTGGTGCGGATATTGACCCGCCTCCCGAATGGAACGGAGGAGGCCTTTTTTGTTCACTTGATGATCCGGTGAGGATTTCGTGAACGGCGGACAATTCGCGATGAACTTTTCTGATCAGATGGCAGGAGTCGTTATTGTCTTTCAGGCGCTTGGGTGTCTGGCAGCGGGTGAGACGGTTCTGGAACACCGCTTCACGGAGACGGTGGAGAACCCTGTGGCGGTGGTTGTTTTGTGTCCGGGGATGAACGAGGACGGGGCACCCTTGTTGGAGGAGAACGCCTGGCGGGAGTTTGCGGTGGAACACGGGCTGGGCTTGATGGCGACGGCCTATCGTTCGCCGGTTGAGGGGCTCTACGGGGATGATCGGCGCGGTTACTACTGGCCAGAGCAGGGTTCCGGGACGGCCTTGCTGGAGGCGGTCGTTGGGCATTATGGATCGGATTTGCCCATCCTGCTGTTCGGGTTTTCGGGCGGGGCGCAGTTCGGGAGCCGTTTTGTCGGGTGGGCGGGAGAACGGGTTTTGGGATTTTCGGTTTATGCAGCCCAGTTCCGGGACCAACCAACGGACCTCGCAGGGGTTCCGGGGATCGTTGCCTGTGGGGAGCTGGACGGCGAACGCTGGCAGCCGACCTTTGTCTACTTCCAGGAAGGACGGCGGCTGGGGCATCCCTTGGATATGGGTCAGCCTGCCGGAGACCGGACATCGACGGCACGCCGGCCTCGAAGCCTTTACGCGTGATTTTTTTGCGGCCCTGCTCAAGAGTCGGAATTCGGACCGAAGCGTTGTCGGAATGCAGATTGATTCTGACACGGGGGAGTCGATCCAGAACCTTTTTGATGAACCCCTTGCCGAGGTGGTTTCGATCTTTCCGTCCGGTGACCTCGTTGGTGGCTGGGCTGAACTGACAAACACACAATCAACGAAATAAAATTCATGAACAATCCAATGAAATCCTGCAAGATGCTCTTTCTCGCCCTGTTCGCAGCCTTCGCGACCGGTTTCCTTTCCAACGCGCTGACGCGTGCTTCGAGCGTCGGCATCTACGTCGACGGTGACGAATGTTCACCAGTGGAGGAGCCAGAACCGGGCCCCGGACCGGGTCCGGGTGATTCGATGCCGATGAAACTCTGATCCGGCAAAGGATAAAAACGCGATGCACACCTTGAACAATCCACTGATCCCACGCCGATCCCGGGATGGGAC
>CAZFLQ010000085.1:0-9962 GCA_964519935.1 uncultured Puniceicoccaceae bacterium
TCCTCCGGGATGAGTTCCTCGATGGATTGTTCGACCGGGTCGGGGGACGTTTCGCTGATCCGTTCGATTGGTTCGTCAGTTGTCTCAGTTGCCTCCACCGCGACGGGCTCGGGCGCAGGTTCGGTTGGAGGCAGTGCGGGGACATCTTCCTGATCAAGGTCGGCCCGTTCGGCTGGGGGTGGAGGGGTTTCGGTGGCGGAAGGTTCTTCGTCGGGCTTGGCGGTTTTTGGCGAAAGGGCAATCCAGAGGCCCCCACCGATGGCGGCAAGGACCATCAAGAGGAGGATTGCTTTGAGCGGGCCGCCCGAGCCGGAGGGTTCGCCCTCGTTTTCGAGTTCGTCAGGTGGGGGTGGAAACCCCGAGGGACGGGTGCCGAGAGCTGCACGGGGGGAGAGGGTGGTGGCGACGGTCGCGTCATCGGTGGTGTCGGCATCAATCTGTTCGGGACTGAGTTGAAGTCGTTTCTGAATGTAGGCGGCGACGGTGGCGTTGATCGTCTGGTCGGTGCGGGGAAAGCCGAGCATTCGAAGACTCTCGATTTGCCCATCGGTGGCCTTTTCGCCGGAGGTTTGTTGGAGGTTGGCAACTTTTTCCGCAACGATTACGGGGAGACTGCGCTGGGTGGCGAGTTCGGCAACCGGACGTTGGGAGTCAGATTCGGTTTGATAAACAAAGTCGGGGATGATTCCGAGGGTGTGCCATTCAACGATCAGTTTCCAGTGAAACGGACCGTACATATCGGATTTGCGCTTCCCGATGTAATAGAGGTCGTGAGATTTGGCCATGGTACTTCAGGGGTGGAATTGGGACGAACTGGTGAACAAGAAGTAAAAGGCCGAGGGACGGAAAGCAAGGTGATTAGCCCGCAGATCCACCAGATTTCCTCCCGAATGTCGGGACCCCCGGACGGGTCAGTCGATCTCGATGTCCTCGGGGTCGAAGGAGACCTTGGGCGGACTGAGATCGAGTTCGGCGAGGCGTTTGCAGAGAATTTCGGCGATGATGAGGTTGCGGAGCCATTTGCGGTTGGCGGGGACGATATACCAGGGGGCGTGGGGATGGCTGGTGCGAGAGAAGATTTCCTCGTAAATATTCATGTACTGATCCCACCGTTCGCGGGCGACGAGGTCGCTGGTGTCAAATTTCCAATGTTTGGTGGGATCATCGAGGCGCGCCTGGAGGCGTTCCTTCTGTTCGGCGAGGTCGATGTGGAGGAAAAACTTGAGGATCACGGTTCCCTCGTCGGCAAGCATCCGTTCGAAATCGTTGATATGGTCGAAGCGCCGCCGCCAGACTTTTTCGGGGGCGAGGTTGTTGACGGCGACAGCGGTGATGTCCTCGTAGTGAGATCGGTCGAAGATGACGATCTCGCCGTTGGCGGGGCAGCGTTGGTGGATACGCCAGAGGTAGTCGTGGGATAGTTCGATGGCGGTGGGCCTGGCAAAGCTGGCGACATGAACCCCGGTGGGGTCGGTCATGCGAAAGACCTTGCGGATGGTACCGTTCTTTCCGCTCGTATCCATCCCCTGAAGCACGACGAGAATCTTGTGCTGACGGTTGACGTAGACATTGCGCTGGAGTTCGGCGAGACGATCACAGGTTCGAAGAAACCGTTCCTGAGCTTCTTCCTTACTGTCCTCGAGACCGAGGCGGACGTTGGGGTCCCAGTTGTTGAGCTGGACATCCTGTTTTCCGCGAATTTCGAGATCACCCAATTTCATGCCGGTCAATTGACGTGGGAACCCCGCTGGTGGCAATCCGGAAAAATCAATCCGATGTTTGAGGATTCTGGCATGGGGGATGCTCTCACAACGGTTCCCTCTTCTGGGGGCCGCCCGCACACCCTTCTCTTGCAGGCGGCAATCTGATCTCAAAGACACAAACCAACAATGAATATGAAACTCAACAAACTGAAGCTGACCTGGCTGGCGTTCATCGCGGCATTTGGTCTCTCTGCCGGTTCGGTATTTGGCCAGGAGGCCGAGGCTGAAGCGGTGGTCGAAGAAGTGACCGAAGCGGTCGAGGAAGTCGCGGCAGCGGCTGAGCCAGACGAGGATTACCTCGCGCTGGTTGAGAAATACGGTGTGACGTTCGATTTCTTCACGGTCAGTACCCTCTGGACGGTTATTGCGGCGGCCCTCGTGTTTTTGATGCACCTCGGATTTGCGACGCTCGAGTCCGGTCTGACTCAATCCAAGAATACGGTGAACATCCTGTTCAAAAACGTCTTCATCATTTGCATGGGAATCCTGACCTATGGGGCGTGGGGTTTCAATGCGATGTATCCGGGATTTGAGGACGCGGCCTCGGGATTTTTCGCGATGGGCAGCCCGTTATCGACAGCTGACTACGGTGGGACGGACTTTTCCTACGGGGGCACCGGCCTTTGCATGACTGGATGGGCCGACTTTATCTTCCAGGCGATGTTTGCGGCAACTGCGGCGACGATTGTTTCCGGTGCAGTCGCCGAGCGGATCAAGCTGACGGCATTTATGCTTGGTGCGACCATCCTGGTTGCATTCGCCTATCCGATCTCGGGTTCCTGGAAGTGGGGCGAAGGTTGGCTCGACAACATGGGATTCTATGATTTTGCGGGATCCTCTCTCGTCCACGGCTTTGGTGGTTTTGCCGCGCTGGCCGCCGTTCTCCTTCTGGGACCGAGAAAAGGTAAGTATGTTGACGGTAAGATTAAGCCGATCATCGGACACTCGATGCCGCTCGCGACCATCGGGGTGTTTTTGCTCTTCCTCGGGTGGTTCGGGTTCAATGGTGGTTCAGTCCTGAGTGCTGACCCCGAGCTGGTCTCGTTCGTCTTCGTAACCACTGCGATGGCGGCGGCGGCAGGGGGATTGGCCTCGATTGCGACATCCTATGCAGTGATTCGCAAACCGGATCTATCGATGGCGCTGAACGGAATCCTCGCTGGTCTGGTTGGGATTACGGCAGGTGCTGATTCAGTAACCCTCTGGAGTTCGGTTATCATCGGTGCGATTGCCGGGGTTCTGGTGGTGTTCTCGATCCTCTTCTTTGACAAGTTGAAGGTCGACGACCCGGTCGGTGCGATCTCGGTTCACGGGATCTGCGGGATCTGGGGAACCCTCGCCGTTGGCCTGCCATTCTTCAACGGTGGCAGTGAAGACCTGAGCTTCGTGACTCAGTTGATCGGAACACTGTCGGTCTGTGCCTTTGCGTTCATCTTCTCGTTTGTGGTCTTCTTCATCCTGAAGGCGACAATGGGCATCCGGGTTTCGGAAGAGGAAGAGAACGAGGGTCTCGATATTGGCGAGCATGGGCAGGAAGCCTACGCGATCAAGCCGAGTTGAGTAGCTTGACCGGATTCACACTTGTTCCTGCTGAAAATAAAGCGTAGGATTACGACCACAAAAGAAAGACACCTATATGAAACTGATCAAAGCCATCATCAAGCCTTTCAAACTCGAAGAGGTGAAGGAAGCCCTCGCTGAAATCGGGATCGAAGGCATGACCGTTACCGAAGTCAAGGGCTTCGGCCGCCAGAAGGGCCACACCGAAATCTACCGCGGAAGCGAGTACACGGTGGACTTCCTTCCAAAGGTCGAGCTGGAGATTGCGGTGAGCGACGAACTCGCAGCCAAGACCGTCGAAACCATCGTGAAGGCCGGCAAGACCGGTAAGATCGGGGACGGTAAGGTCTTCGTCATCCCGGTGGAGGACGCGATTCGCATCCGCACTGACGAGACGGGCGAATCGGCTCTTTGACGAGGGCAATTCGCGATTCTTGCGAGCTATGTTCTCTCGAGGCCGCGTGGGTTTCCACGCGGCCTTTTTTTTATTCACAGGGCGTTGTGAATAACTCGCGAATATCTCGTTCTCGCTATCCGGTCGGCGGGGGACATGCTTCAAATTGATGGTGGAGACAGCGCAACAGTTCAAGCCGCGTGACGGTTTTAAAAAGGAGCGATCGGACGGAATCGGGCGGGCGATGCCGCACAGCCCGGATGCCGAACAGGGAGTTCTCGCCTGTTGTATTCGGGATAGTCAGCAGATCATAACGGAGTGTATTGATGCGAAGATCACGCCTGAGTCCTTTTACGTTCCGGCGCATGCAGTGCTATTCGAGGCGATGTTGGTTTTGTACAAACGGGGCCAACCGGTGGACGAGATCACGCTGTTGGACGAGTTGGTAAAATTGGGGAAATCGGAGGAGCTTGGGGGGATTGGCTTTATCAATTCGATCTCGGAGCGGATTGAGACGACAGCCCATGCCCGCTACTGGATCGACATTGTGCGGGAGCAGCATCTGTTGCGGCGTTTGATCCGGGTATCGGGGAAAACGATTGAGGCGTGTTACGAGCGGAGGAACGACGTGTCGGTTTTCGTTGGGGAGGTCGAGGAGGAGATCTTCAAGATCAGCCAGGACCAGGTCTCGGATTCGGCCAAGTTGATTCGCGATCCGCTTGAGGGGGTCATGAAAATGGTGGCGGATTACCTCGCGAAGAAGGCGACGGCCTATGGTTTGCGAACGGGGTTCACGGATCTTGATCGGATGACTTTTGGTTTTCATCCATCCGAAATGGTTGTCCTCGCAGCGCGTCCGTCGGTCGGGAAAACCAGTCTTGCGATGAACATAGCGGAGTTCGCTTCGATGCCGAAAGTGTCTGGTGTAGAACCAGTTGACGTTTTGGTTTTCAGTCTTGAAATGCCGATGGAGCAGCTCGCGATGCGGCTGCTGTGCGGGCGGGCGGGGGTGAATCTGAATGCCCTGCGGGACGGGATGGCAGGTCCTGATGATCAGCGGAAACTGGCGGAGGCAGCACGCGAGTTGAAGGTGGCACCGATCCATATCGACGATTCGATGAGCCTGAACATTCTTGAGATGCGGGCGAAGGCGCGACGGCTGAAGTCCAAGTTTCCGAAGCTGGGCCTTGTGGTGATCGACTACCTCCAGTTGATATCGGGGACCGACGGTCGGGTGCCACGGGAGCAGCAGATCGCGGAAATCTCCCGCGGGGTCAAGGCAATGGCGAAGGAGTTGAAAGTGCCGGTGATTGTCTTGAGCCAGCTGAACCGGGAATCGGAAAAGGACAAGCGGGATCCGCGAATGTCGGATCTGCGTGAGTCCGGGTCGATCGAACAGGATGCTGACGTGGTTTTGTTGTTGCATCGACCGAAAGCGGATGACCGTGATGAAAACTTTCGGAGCGATGAGGTCGAGCGGATCAAGATGATTTTGGCAAAGCAGCGAAACGGACCGACGGGTGCGATTGATCTCGCCTTTATGCGTCGGTTCACTCGCTTTGAAAACTATGCACGGGACGACGGCGGGATTTGAGGTCGGAGATGATTGGGAAGGTCAGATACGGAAGTTGTTGGTAAGGCGGATTATTGCGAAAAAGTGTCAAATACCGGGAGATGATTTGTGAATAACTTTTGAAAAAGGGGTGGCTTTTGATGGGATCGCGGGAGAATTGAAGGGTTTTTGAGTCATGAAAGTTGATTGTCATATGCACACCCCGCTCTGCGGGCACGCGGTCGGAGAACCGGAGGACTATGTGGACGCTGCGGTCGAGGCAGGGATCGATTGGATCACGTTCACCTGCCACGTCCCGATCGAGCCGGAATCGGTGTTTCGCGGTCCGGGGATCAGGATGGGAATGGCGGAGTATCCCCGCTATCGAGAGATGATCGGGCGGGCGCGGGTCTACGGAGAAACGCGCGGGGTCGATGTCCGGGTCGGGATTGAGGCGGAAGTCTTTCCGGAGGAATCGCTGCTGCGGGATATGCGCGAATTTGTCGCGGGAGAGGATTTTGATTTTGTCCTGGGGTCCTTACATCACCAGCTGCCGGGTTTCGGCGACTGGATCGAGGAGAACGGGTTGGATACCGATGCGGCGATTATCGGTGCCTATTTCGATGTTCTGGCAAGGGGTGCGGAAAGCGGGTTTTACGATAGCCTGGCGCACCCCGACCTGATCCGGATTTATGGGACGGTAGAGCCTTTTGATCCGAGGGAATATGCCGATGTGATTGAGTCCTTTCTGGATCGGGTGGCGGAGACGGGAGTGTGTCTGGAGGTGAACACGAGCGGTTTCATCAAAGGGGTTTTCGAAATGCATCCGGATCCCTCGATTCTGAAGATGGCGGCGGAGCGGGGCATCGGATTGACGATCGGTTCGGATTCCCACCGACCGGAGCAGGTCGGGCAGTGTTTTGAGCGCGCCTATGAGAATCTGGTCTCGGCAGGTTATGACCGGGTGCATGCGTTCCGGGGGCGGGAGCGATTTGCGGTGCCCCTCGAAGCGAGTCCGGGTTTGACTCGGTTGGGAAATCCGAATCCTCTCTGAAGATGATTCGTTGGATGGTTTTCGCTCTGCTTGTGGGTTTGAGCTCGGGCTGTTCGAGTGTGAGCCACGGCGTTCGGGTACCCGTGTATCAGATTCCGTTCATGATTCTGGAAAATGAACCGGCCCCTCCAGCGATTCCAGAGGCTGACGCGGAGTTCGATCCGCCAATTGAAACCTGATGCGGGGATGAGTTCGGGGGCAACAGCCGGTTTGATGGGCGGGCGGCTTTTCGGGCTGTTGGGTCAACGTCGCTTTCTTCCCTATTTTCTGGTCCAGTTTTTCGGGGCCTTCAACGACAATGTCTTCAAGATCGGGATTACCTTGTGGATCACCTACGGGTTGGCGGAGGCTATCGGGGACACCGAACGGAAGATCCTTGTGACCGTCGTGAGCGCGATCTTCATCTTACCGTTTCTGTTGTTTTCGGTCTTTGCGGGGCAGTTTGCGGATAAGTATCGCAAGACCATTGGGGTGCGGGTTTTGAAATGGACGGAGCTGGTCGTGATGGCAGTCGGTGCGGCCGGGCTGATTCTGGGGAGCTTACCGGTGCTGTTGTTTTGTTTGTTTTTGATGGGGGCGCAGAGTGCTTCGTTTGGTCCTCTGAAGTACAGCATTTTGCCGGAGACGCTCCGGGGGGAAGAACTTCTGTTGGGAAATGGCTGGGTCCAGGCGGGAACCTTTGGGGCAATTCTTTTCGGAACGCTGATTGGCGGTGTCATGTTTGAACTGGATCAGGGGATGCTCTGGTTGGCGGGTGGGGTTATCGTTTTTGCGCTGAGTGGGGTTGTGGCGGCGCGGGCAATGCCGGATGATCTTCCCCCGACGGCACCGGAAACGCGAATCCGGTGGAATCCTGTAGTGGCGGTTGCGGGCGCCTTTCGGGATGCCCTCGGATATCGCGACCTGCGAATCGCGATTCTCGGGGTGGGGTGGTTCTGGTTGATGGGATCGGCGGTGCTGGCCCAGTTCACGATCGTGGCGCGGGACTATCTCGGCGGGGACGCGATGGTCGGAACCTTGTTGCTGGCTTTAATGACGGTTGGAATCGCGATCAGTTCGCCGCTTTGTTCGATCGTGTTGCGAGGCAAGGTCCGCTTCGGATCGGTTTTGGTGGGTGGGGTCATGATTGCGATCAGTCTTGGGCTGGCGGCGTGGTCGCTGGCCGAGGGGGGGCGTTATGGCGGGGAGGAGTTGAGGGGGATCGCGGGAATCTGGAAGGACCCGGTTGCGTTGCGCTCCTTCGCGCTGATTGCGGCGTTGGCGCTGTCGACGGGATTTTTTACAGTTCCTCTCTACACTTGGATCCAGCAGCGATCAGATCCGGGGCACCGGGCGAGAGTGGTCGGGGCGAGTAATTTTGTGAATGCCCTTTGCATGGTGGTGGCGCAAGTCCTCTTCATCGCCGGTTATGCCCTCGGGGCAAGTCTGCCGCAGCTTTTCGGGCTTCTGGCGTTCGGACAGTTGGTGACGGCGTGTTTGATTTTCAGATACAGACCGGATGGAACGGGCTGAGGAAAGGACGGTCGGGGCCGGGGTGCGGCCGTTCGTCCGCCCGTTGCCGTTGCGGGCACGAATTCTCGGTTGGATCGGGAGAATGGGTTTCCGGGTCCTTTTCCGGACAAAGGTGAAGGGGCTGGAGAACGCGTGTTCCTGTCCTCCCGGGACCGTGGTGATCGCGAATCATGTCTCCTATCTGGATGCGGCCGCGTTGGCCGTCTTTTTGCCGTTTGAGGTGACATTTGCGGTGAATGCAGAGATTGCCCGGCGCTGGTGGGTGCGAATCTGGCTGGGGGTTTTCCGGGCGGTGCCGGTTTCGGCTAATCGGGCGTCTGCCCTGAAAGAACTGGTAAGGGCGGCCGAGGCGGGGAGGAATGTAATGATTTTTCCGGAGGGACGAATAACGGTCACGGGGGGGATTATGCGGGTCTGGCGGGGGGCTTTGAAGATTGCAGAGTGCGGATCCGGTCTGATTGTACCGGTCGGAATCGAGGGGGCGGCGGATTCGGTCTATGGGCTCGATCCCCGCCGCCGTCGTCGGTGGTTTCCAAAGGTCACGTTGACGGTTGGCGAGCCGCAGGCGATACCATCGGACCTCGGGTCGGCTGGCTGGCTGTATGACCGGATGCTCGGGGTTGGTTTGGATGAGGTCAGGGGCGAGGCTCTCGATGCCCGATTGATGGAAAAATTGTATTCATTACACCGATACAGACATTTGATGGTGGTGGGGTTAACCGAAGATTGTCAGGTTTGGCGGGCGGTCGATTGCCTTGGTCGTTCGCATTCCCTCCGGATCGGGTTCATTGAAAAGTCGGCCGTGACGGTGTCGGTTCTCGATGAGATGGTTTACCGGGAGCGTTCCGAGTGTGTGATGATGACAGATGCGGTCGTGAGGTTGGTGGGGGATGCTCTTGATTCGAGCGGATGGGACTCGGTCCGGCGGATTATTTTGGTGGGGGGATGTGATGACCCGGATTTCGAGTTTCGATTGGCGGCGCGGGTTGGCTGTCGGGTGTTGCGGTTGCCTGAGGCCTGGGATGGATTGGGGTGGGGCCAGTTGCCGGATCCGTGGATCGCGGGTCGACGGATCGGAGAGAGCACGACGAATGAATCGACGAAATGAGAAGTTCAGGATGATGGGTGACGACGTGAACGAGATTAAGGGGTGGCGTTTGGGGGCCTTGTGGATTCTCGGACGGGTGATGCGAATCTGGTGCCGAAGCCTGCGGATTCAAGTGGACCCGGATTTGGTGAAGAGGTTTTCGGATCGTGAGGGGGCGACAGTGATTGCTTTCTGGCACAATCACCTTTTCGTGTCCGCAGAGTTGCACCGACGTTACCGACCTAATCACCGGGTTGGGGGGATGGTGAGCGGGAGTCGCGACGGGGCATGGTTGGCGGCGTTTTTCCGTACAGTCGGAATCGTTTCGGTTCGGGGTTCACAGGGAAAGCGGTCGGTCGGGGGGACACGCGAGGCGATCGCAACGGTTGTCGGGGGGCTGGACCTCGCGGTGACCCCGGATGGTTCAAGAGGGCCCCGGCACCGTGCGAAAGGAGGGGCGGTCTTTATCGCGAACGGGGCGGGGGTGCCGTTGTGCGTTCTCGGGTTAGCCTACAGCCGGAGCCGTCAATTGCGGAGCTGGGACCGATTCAATCTACCCCTGCCCTTCAGCCGCGTGGTCGTGGCGGGGCAATTTCTGGGGTCGGAAGACGGAACGACCTCGATTTCCCGAGAGCAGCTCCAAGAGGGACTCGAATGTGCGGAGGAAAGAGCCCAGAGAACCTTGAGGGCAACTTGAGCCCTCGAGGTCAGGGGCGTATCCGCGATGACAGGAAAGGGAGAATCCCAATCCGTCAGGATCAGAACCGGGGTGCGGAAACGCTGGTGGATCCGGCGGCGACCGTCAGGTCGTCGCCCTGCATCCAAACCTCGTCGTTGAGGAGGAACTTGAAAACGATTCCGCTGGTGGCCTTGGTCGTCGACCAGGTCCACTCGTCGCCGTTTTGGCATGACATCACCTCACCTTTTTCCCAGGAGAGACCGGCACCCTCGCCGCGAAGCGCAAGCTGATTGCCAAAGCCGACATCGACCTTCGCGATGATCGTGGTTTCAATCGGGGCAACCTTTGGGGCGACCGCCTT
>CAZFLQ010000086.1:0-9894 GCA_964519935.1 uncultured Puniceicoccaceae bacterium
GGGCTAGGGTCGATTCGGGCTAGGTCCATTCGGGCGGGTTTTGCAATTCGGGGCGGAGGACGCCGATGCAGGGGAGTTGACGGTATCTTTCGGCGAAATCGAGTCCGTAGCCGACGACAAATTCGTCGGGAATTTGAAATCCGTAGAGGTCCGGTCGGATGTTGACGGTTCGTCGGGCGCGTTTGTCGAGAAGGACGCAGGTGCGGAGGGTGGCGGGTTCGAGGCGGCGGATCTCGTCAATGACATGGCTCATGGTAACGCCAGTATCGAGAATATCGTCGATCAGGAGGACGTCGCTGCCACGGATGTTGAGCCGGAAGGCATCGAGAATCCTCGGCTGGCCCTGGGGGCGGGTGGCGTTGCGGTAGGTTGAGACCCGGATGCAATCGAGTTGAAGGGGGATATGGATGGCCCGGATGAGGTCGGCGGTAAAGACGAGGGCACCGTTGATTACGGCGATAACGGTGAGTTCGCGTCCCCTGTAGAGTTCGTTGATCGATTGTCCGAGTTCGCGGATGCGGTCGGCGATCTCGCGTTCGGAGACGAGAACGCTTTCGAGATCGTCAAGAATGTCTGGATTTTCCATCTTCAAGTTTCAAACCGTTTCATCGCGCGTTGCAACGCCTGATCGAGATCGCGCTTGGGAATCGGGCCATTTTCGATCCCGGCGGCGACCCGCAACCAGTCGATGGCGCGGGCATCGTGTTCCTCGTAGGCGAAGAGCCCGGCGTGGTAGAAGGTCAGTTGTTGGAGGGTTTCGGCGAGGGGGAGTTTGGCGCTTGTGCTGGGGACCTCCTGAATTAGAAAGTCGAAGTCTTCGCGGGCGAGGTCACGGCGATCAAGGAATCGGGGGACCTGGTAGCTGTTGATGGCGCGGACGAGACGGGTCCAGGAACAGTCGGGGGCCTGTTGGACGGCTTTGTCCATCGCTCCAAAGCCCTCTCGGACGTAGTCCATTTTTTTAAAGAAAATCACATCGCGGGCGCGGAGGGTGCAGGCACTACCGTAAAAGGCATAGGCCTCCCAACGGTTCGGATGCCGCTCAAAGAGACCGCGAAAGGCTCTGATCGCGCGGACCACAGCGTCCTCATCGCCCTCGACGCCATCGACGAATACTGAATAGGCATCGGCAAATTCCTGATCGAATGAAGGTGATGGCGATTCTGCACTCATGACGGGCGAGAGGATGGTGAGCGTGAGAGCCGCGAGAATCAGGACGAAACGGGATTTGATCCCGATCAGTAGTTCTTTGAAGAATTCCGTCATCGCCGGGAAAATCTGCCAGGATACCGATGAGAAGGCAAGGATCGAGGGTTGTGATCGGTGCGGCTTGGAGGGCTAAAAAAAAAATCCGCCGGGAGGCGGATTTTGGTAAAGGGGCGCAGGAGGCGGTCGGTTAGCGGCGGCGCCGGAACTTGGTCTGGAACTTTTCGACCCGACCGGCGGTGTCGACAAAACGCTTTTCGCCGGTGTAGACCGGGTGTGAGTCGGAAGTGACGTCGCAGACGATGACGTTGTACTCGGTTCCGTCGATGGTTTCCTTTTTATCGCTGCGCATGGTGGAGCGGGTCAGGAACTTCCGGCCGGAGGAGACGTCAACGAAGCAAGTCGGCTCGTATTTTGGATGAATGTCGGCTTTCATGGGAAAGGTCTTTGAAAACGTTCCGGAACTCAGCCTTGGCGGGCCTTGAAGCGCGGGTTGGTCTTATTGATAACGTAGATGCGTCCGCGCCGCTTGACGACCTGACAGTCGGGATGGCGGGTTTTGAGGGACTTGATGGAAGAGACTACTTTCATGGTCTGATTGGGTGAAAAACCGATGAACTTGAAGACTTAAAAGGTGCTTGTCAATCGATTTTGGCGACCAATTGTTCCCTCCAGGCCTCAATCAGAGGAATGCGTTGACGGTTGCGGGGATCGATCAGGGTGGGGAGCCAGTTGTCGATGAACTCGATCGCTTCGCGGTAGAGCCCGGCGTCTTCGAGGATCCGCAGGTAGAGCTGCCCCTCGGCAAATCCATCCTGAAAGGCACTTTTGCGAAACCAGGGGGCGGCATTTTCGGGTTGATCGAGCGGGCCCAGCCAGATGCGTCCGAGGGTGGTTTGGAGATCGCGGGAATCAGGGAATCGTTCGAGAGCGGTTTCGAGGAGGGTGACGGCCCGGCGAGCGTGTTCGGTGCGGATGCGGGTGACGACGCTGCGGGGAACCCCGCCGATGCCGTCCTCGCGCTCGCGGGCGGAAACCGCCATCGCGGGGAGGTCGTAAGCGATGGTTTCGGCCCCTTCTTTCCAGAAGCGTTCCCTCTCGGGGCGGAGGGAAATAGCGAGACGGATCTCCGGTTCGACCCGACTGGCGAATCCCCGCGACCAGGAGGCGGTGGCGCGCAACCAGGCGGCATCGGCGGCGGCAGAGCGGAGACCGCCGAGAAACTGAAACAAGGTTGCGGCGGCACCGGCGCGGGCACCGATCCGGATGGGTTGGGAAACCGGGGTTGTTGAAGTTGCCGGTGCGAGGGTGACGTTGATCCCGGCGGTTAGAAGAACGGCGAGGCCGAGGAGGATAACGGTGAAGGGGCGAAGGAGCATCGGGGTTTTCAGAGTTCCCGCTGCCGCAGGAGGATGACCGCGAGGGTGAGGTAGAGGATAACGAAGGCGGCCGCGTAAGGGGCGAGCCCCGGTTCGGGACCGACAAGCCGACCTGCGCGGGAGACGAGGAGGAGCGGGGCCTCGAAAAACGCGGCGAGATCGGGGACGATACGCGAGACGATGACGCCAAAGACGCGGGTGAAGGAAGTATCGCCGGTTTCGGCGAGTTCACGGGCAGCATCGCCGAGCAGTCCGGAAAACCCGAAAAGGAGAGACAGGATGATGTGGGTGAAGAGGGATGTGCTGAGGGCGGAAATGGCGATCGAGGCGGAGGCGAGGACGGCGACCCCACCGAAGCTGGCGAGGGTAATCGCGGGGATCGCGGGGAGGGCAGCCGCCTGTCCATCGCCGGTTTCGGCAACGGCGAGGAGGAGGGCGGTAAGCAACCCGTTGAGGGCAACGAAGAGTCCGCCGGTGGCGAGAATTCCGAGATATTTTCCGAGGACAACATCACGGTGCCGGACCGGGCGGGAGAGCAGGATGAGGATCCAACGGTTTTCGATATCGCGGTGGAAGAGCTGGGAGACGGTGGTGATGGTGAGGATCCCACCGAAGACGAGATTGACCCCGGTCAAGCTGTCGAGAAGGAACTGAGGGAGGCTGTCGCCGAAATGGAGATCGCGGAGCAAATATGCGGCGAGGAGCAGTCCGAGACTGAGAACAGCGGTGCCGAGAACGATCTGGGCGCGGATTGATTCGAGGACCGTGAAACGGGCGATTGTAAGGATAGAGCTCATACGGCGTTATTCCCGTTTTGGGGTTGGGAATCGGCGATGATCCGTTCGAAGGCTTTTCGCGGGGCGCGTCCGTCACCGACCCCGCCCTGCTCGTAAACACGGCCCTCGCGGAGGACGACGTAGGTCTCTCCAATCTTTTCAACCTGTTCGAGATCATGGGAACAGAGGAGAATCGCCGTCCCGGTGGTGCGAAGGTCCTGGATCATTCCGGTAATCTCGGCCGAGACGACTGGATCGAGCCCGGCGGTGGGCTCGTCGAGGATGATCAAGTCGGGCTGGTGAAGGAGGGCCTGGCACAGGGCAATCTTCTGGAGCATGCCCTTGGAATAGGTGCGGAGGGGACGATGGACGGCGTCGGGTTGAAAGCGAAGACGGGAAAACAGTTCGGTTGCTCTTTGATCGATGGTGGTGCCGGACATGCCGTAAAGGTGTCCGCTCAGGCGGAGGGTTTCCATCGCGGTGAGGTGGCCGGGAAACCAGGGGGCCTCGGGGAGGTAGCCGATGCGGCGGCGCGAGTCGGGAGACGGGGGATGCCCGAAAACCCTGACGGTGCCGGCGTCGGGTCGGCTGAGACCGAGGAGGATTCGGATCGAGGTGCTCTTGCCGCCGCCGTTGGGCCCGAGGAGGCACGTGATTTGGGCGGCAGGAAGGGCAAAGGAAACGGTATCGAGGGCGCGGACGGTTCGACCCCGCAACCCGGCGCGAAAGATCTTGGTGACCCCGGCGAGTTCGCAAACCGGTTCGGCAGAGGATGGTTGGATCGGCATCATCCGGAGATCGTAAAACCACGGAAGCGACCGGTCGACGGGTTGGAACGAACCTCCTGTTGGCGAATAAAACCGTCGAGGGCCTCGCCGACAGCCTTGATAAACGCGTCAAGTTCCCCCGGCTCGCCCTCGGCAATAAGGTGAACCCGACCGTCGATGAGATTTTCGACCTCCCCGGTGACAGAAAATCCCTTGGCGACCTGAAGCGTCTGGTAGCGGAAACCCACCCCCTGGACGCGGCCGGTATACCAAACCTCTCGTTGCTCGATCATGGCACTATTTAATGCGGAGATGGTTCGTGATCGGCAAATCCGAAATCGTTCCGGTAGCGGGATGGTGAAACGTGCATTTGCCGGGAGAAGGCGCGGGAGAAGGCGGCGGGACTTTCGTAACCGACCTCGAGGGCGATCTCGGTGATGGAGAGGGGGCTGGACCGGAGGAATCCGCTGGCGCGGGAGATCCGCAACTGGTGAAGAAACGATCCGGGGGAGATCCCGAGAATCTCGCGGAAGCGTCGGTTGAGGGTCGGGGTGGACATCCCGGCGGCGCGGGCGAGGGCGGGAACATTGATACCTGTGCCGATGGATTCGCGGGCGAGATGAATGATCCGGGCAATCGCATTGTGGGGGGAGGGGAGACCCTCGAAGCGGGGGTCGAGCGGGCGGGAAATGCCAGTTGTGCCGATGATCCGGCCGTTTTTGGCGCGAATCGGAACCTTGGTGGTCCGCCGCCACTCGACTCCGCCGCCGGAAAGGGTCAGCAGCTCGTATTTATCGCGGATCGGAGTGCCGCTGGTGATCACTTGATAATCATCGCGGGAGAACTGTTCGGCCAATTCGGGGAAGTAGAGATCGCGGTCGGTCAGGCCGAGAATCCGGTTCGGGGGACGGTTGACGCGTTCGGCGAAGGTATCGTTGAGGGCGACGATCTGCAGATGGGTGTTTTTGATCCAGAAAAGCGTGTCGGGGATGATTTGAATCAGTTCGAAAAGAGCATCCGAGAGGACACCGGGAGGGAAGGTGAAGGCTTTAGCTCGGTGAATCATTTGATCGAATCTGCAAAGAGTTTGAGGGACTTTGCAAGGCCTTTGAAATCGAGTTCGGATAAAATAGAGGGTTTATGAGCGACCACTTTAAAACCCCGAAAATTGTTTACGAAGGTCCGGCCTCGCGAAACCCTCTCGCGTTCAAGCATTACGATGCGGAGGCGGTCGTGGAGGGTAAGACGATGCGGGAGCATCTTCGGTTTGCGGCCCCCTACTGGCACGTGATGCGCAATGTCCTCGGAGATCCCTTTGGTGCGGGGACGGCCTTGATGCCCTGGGACGACGGGGGCGATTCGCTCGAAAATGCGCTCCGGCGGGTGGATGTGTTTTTCGAGTTTCTCGACAAGATGGGGATCGATTTCTATTGTTGGCATGACCGGGACATCGCGCCGGAAATGAATGATTTGGCGAAGAGCAACGAAATGCTCGACGCGGTGGTAGGGTATTTGAAGGAAAAGCAGGCGGCGCACGGGAAGAAGCTGCTTTGGGGGACGGCCTGTCTGTTCAGTCACCCCCGGTATGCGCACGGCGGGGCGACGTCGCCGGAGTTTCCAGTCGTCGCCTATGCGGGAGCGCAGGTGAAGAAGGCGCTCGAGGCCACCCATGCGCTGGGTGGGTTGGGCTACACCTTCTGGGGTGGACGTGAAGGGTATGGTGCCCTTTTGAATACGGACATGAAACGGGAGCTGGATCACCTCGGGCAGTTCCTGAAGATGGCGGTCGATCACAAATTGAAGATCGGGTTCGAGGGACCGTTTTACATTGAACCGAAACCGCGGGAGCCTACGACGCACCAGTATGATTCCGACGCGGCGGCCTGTCTGAACTTTTTACGGGAGCACGGATTGATGGAGCATTTCCGGCTGAACATCGAAACGAACCATGCGGAGCTGGCGGGTCATACCGTCGAGCATGATTTGCAAGTGGCGGCAAACGCCGGAATGCTCGGGAGCATTGACGCGAACCGGGGCGATCAACTGATCGGCTGGGACACAGACCAGTTTCCGACAAATATCTACCAGACCACGCAGGTGATGCTGGTAGTGCTGGGGATGGGTGGATTCACGACCGGTGGGCTGAATTTTGATGCCAAGCGTCGGCGGGAGTCGCATGAACCGGAGGATCTTTTCCATGCCCATATCGGGGGAATGGATGCCTTCGCGCGGGGTCTGAAGATCGCAGCGGCGATCCGGGCGGACGGGAGGTTGGCGGAATTTGTTGAACAGCGATACGCCAGCTTTGACCGGGAGGCGGGGGCAAAGTTCGAGCGCGGCGAGCTGACCCTCGACGACCTTGACAAGATCGCGCGGGCGGCGGGTGAACCGGAACTCCCCTCGGGTCGGCAGGAAATGCTCGAGAACCTGATCAACACCTTCATTTAGATAGACCCATGCGATGCCACCTCGGAATTGATGCTTCGACTCAAAGTGTATCCATAATCTTGATACAAGAGGACACCGCAGAAATTGTCGGGAGGGCCTCAGTCAACTTTGGACGCGATCTGCCGCATTGGGGGGCACCGAACGGGTTCATTCCGGGAGGTGTCGATGGTGAGGTTCACGCTGACCCGCGAATGTGGTTGGAGGGGCTCGAACGGTGTCTGGTGCAATTGCGCGATAACGGTGCGCCGCTTGGTACGGTGGTGTCGGTATCGGGGGCGGGGCAGCAGCACGGGACGGTTTATTTGAACGAGGCCGGTCTGGAGGCCTTCGGAGGGATCGGGGCGGCGCAATCGCTGGTGGAGGCTTTTGCGGGCGGATTTTCCCGTTTGACCTCGCCAATCTGGATGGATGGATCGACAACCCGGCAGTGCCGTGCGATCGAAGCTGCGGTTGGGTGTCCCGGTGAGGTTTGTGCGCGGAGCGGGTCGGTGGCAATCGAGCGATTTAGCGGGCCCCAGATTCGACGGTTCAGCGAGATTGATCCGGAAGGGTGGGCGGCGACAGCGCGGGTGCATTTGGTGAGTTCGTTTCTGGCCGCGGTCTGTGCGGGCCGGGATGCCCCAATTGACCTTGGGGATGGGGCGGGAATGAATCTCCTGAACTTGTGGACGGGGACCTGGGACGGGGATTTGGTTGCAGCGACGGCCGGGGGTTTGGGGGAGCGTCTGCCGGAGGTGGTCGCCTCGGGAACGGATCTCGGGCCGGTGGCGGGATGGCTGGGCGAGCGTTTCGGGATCCCGGCGGCGGCGAGGGTGATCGCCTTTACGGGGGACAACCCGAGTAGTCTCGTCGGGATGTTTGCGGCGGAGGTGGGGAAGACGGTCGTGAGTCTGGGAACCTCGGACACTTTTTTTGCAGCGATGCCGGAGGTGAGGACGGATCCAGACGGATTTGGGCACGTTTTCGGTAATCCCCTCGGAGGCTGGATGACCCTGCAATGTTTTGCGAATGGATCACTGGCGCGTGAGCGGGTGCGGGAGGAATTAGGTCTGGAATGGGCTGGTTTTTCGGCGGCGATCGACGGTTCCGAACCGGGATCGCGGGGGGATTTTCTCCTGCCCTTTTTCGGTCCCGAGATCAGCCCGCGAATGGCACCTGGTGTGCGGGGAACGGGTGTTTTTGCGGAAGGGATCGCGGGTGATTCAAGGGCGGCGCGGGCGGCGGTCGAGGGCCAGTTTTTGAACATGAAGGCCTCGACGGCCTGGATGGGCCTGAAAACCGATACGGTTTTGCTGACTGGAGGAGCTTCGAGAAACGATGCGATCGCGCGGATTGTTGCGAATATCTTTGGGGCGGAGGTTAGACGGCTGGCGAGTCCGGATTCTGTCGCCCTGGGGGCAGCCCTGCGGGCAATGCGGGTGGTTGCTCCGGAAGCCTACGAGACCGTTGCGGAACGGCTGCGGGAGACCCTTGCAACCGATCCGATCCAACCGGAACCGGCAGCGGTTGCGATCTACGAGAATTGCCTTGGGGATTTCATCGATTTCCGGAACGGTCTGAAGGATTCGTCCCAAGTGCAGTCCCGTTAACAAGCCCGAAAGGGAGGGAGGGGTTGCTTTGGGTTATTGCGCGCTGGGAAGGAATTGAACCCCGATTGATCAAAGCGCGACACACACACGCGTAGCGCAACCTTATCGCAGGTTCAGATGAAATGCCCCTGAGTGGTTTCGGAGTTTGACTTCAAAAGTTCTGGAAGTAACCACAGGAGGCGATGTATGCGATAGGCCTTGTTCTCTTCTTCAGTATTGCCTTGGCAGGAGCCGTTTCTGGCGGATTGACCTTCGATCAAAAGATTATCGAGACCACCACCAAACCGGGGGAGCAGTCCTTTCCCTTCGAGTTTGCCTATCGGAACGATGGGGATGCCCTGATCCGTATTACCGACGTGAAGTCATCCTGCGGTTGCACCACGACCGCGTTGCAGTCAGCCCTCGTCGAGCCCGGAAGCGCGGGAACCCTTTCCGGGGTTTTTCACCTGGGCGACCGGCAGGGGTTGCAGGAAAAGACCATCGTGGTCCGGACCGATGCCTCTGACGATCCGGGTACCGTGCTGCGTCTGAAAATCACCATTCCGAGAATGCTGACCGTTCGCCCCGGCTTTGTTTTCTGGTCTAGAAACGGAGCTTTGGAGGAGCAAATGCTTCAAATCACCCTCAATCCGGATCTTGGGGGAAAGCTGATTTCGATTTCGAGCGAGAATCCGCTCTTTGCAATCCGTGAGGAAGTTGATGAGGAAACTGGTGCGACCTTGGTTTACATCCGCCCGGAGAATCTTTCCGCCAAGACACGCAGTCGTGTCCAAGTGGTTGTAGGTTTCCCGGATGAAAGCGAAGAAACCTATTTTGCCCATCTGATGGTGCGATGAAGGCGGACGGAAGGTGGGAGTTTTCATCTTGGGATTGCCTACCCCGCCCGTGATTTCACGTCTGGAAAGATGGAGATCCATTCCGATAGCATCCGAAAGCATTTCATCGGAGCGGTTGAGTTGGTCTTGATTTCGGTCGTTGTGGCCGCTGCCTGCTGGTGGTTCCATGGAAAACAGGCGCTTATCAGCAGTCAGGAATTAGCCCCCGGAGAAGTGACGGTTTCTCAGATTCTGTCGTTGGAAAGCGAAGTTCTCTGGGTCGATGCCCGGGAACGCCCAGCCTGGGAAGCCGGTCGGATCGGGGATGCAGTTTGGCTCAACGAAGGAGCATTTGAGTCGGGGATCGAGGCGTTCTTTGATCGTTGGCATCCGGAAGTGAAAGTGGTCGTTTACTGCAATACCGAGGGTTGCGATGCCAGTGGGGCGGTGGCATCGCGTCTGCGAACCGACTTCGCGATTGAGAACGTCTGGGTATTAAAAGGAGGCTGGCAGGCATGGAACCGTTAGGGCGTACCCCAGCGATCCGTGGCTGCAAAGTGGCGTCCGCGTTGATCCTCGCGGGGATTTTTGCCTACGCCGGGCTCGTAAAGCTTGCGGACCCAGTCGGCTTCTATCAATCGATCCTCGTTTATCGTTTGGTCGGTGAGTGGGGAGCGAAAGTTGCGACCGCATTTCTGCCCGCCTACGAATTGGTTCTGGCAATTGGATTGCTTACGCCGCGTTGGCGACAGGCTGCCCGATTTTTGATCGGGTTGCTTCTGGGGATTTTTCTCCTCGCGATCGTGCAAGCGTGGATCCGCGGAATTGATCTCCGTTGCGGGTGCTTCGGGGGAGGCGAGGACCAAACCCATGAAATCCTGATTCTTCGGGATCTGATCCTGCTGGGTTTGGTC
>CAZFLQ010000087.1:0-9838 GCA_964519935.1 uncultured Puniceicoccaceae bacterium
CCCTGCCGTCGTCGATCACGGAACTTCAATTCCTCCCCGATCCGGCCTTCGACTCAAACCCTCGAAAGCCCGACCCTTCCCCCGTCGGCGAAATTTCACCAACCGGCAGATACGGTTTCGGCGGATTCACGCTCCAGACAACCAGCGCTCCTACCCTCATCGAGATAACCATAAACCCGATGTCCGGTGCGCCTGATGTCCCGTCCCGAAACTAAGCTTTCCCGGAGACAGGAAACCGGCATCACCACCGCCCCGGACCGAAGTTAGCCCGCCGCGATCAAATCACAAAACTCCCGCGCTGCCCCCTTCCCCCCCGGACAACGACTCACCCAGTTCACCACCGCCAACACCTCCTCGACCGCGTCCGCCGGAGCCCCCGCCAGACCCACCCGCCGGAGAACGCCGATGTCGGCACGGTCATCTCCCATGAAGGCGAGTTCATCCCAACCCAACCCGTGCTTCGCGAGGATCCCCTCGACCGACACGACTTTGTCCGGTACGCCGAGGTGAATTTCGGTCGCTCCGAGGCCCTCCATCCGCCCCCGAACGACCTCAACCGACGATGCACTAACCACCCCAACGATCCATCCACCTTTCACCAGACGGGCGATCCCGGCACCGTCCTTGATGTCAAATCGACGCATCTGTGTGCCCACTTCATCGATGTAAACCCCTCCATCCGTCAGAACTCCGTCCGAATCGAAGAGCACCATCCGCACCCTCGGGACCCGCGAGCCTGGATCCGAAGGGGTGTCAAAAGACATAGCCATCAGGGACTTCCGCATTCTTCGGCACAACCAGAACGCCATCCCGAATGAAAATCCCGTCTTTCGCAAAGGGTGTCTGCTTTCCAGCCGGATCCAGCACCACGTTCCTCCCAATCCGCGCGTTCTTGTCAACAATTGCGTTGCGAATCCGGGTGCCCTCGCCGATCCCGAGCGGAATTGCCGACCCCTCATCGCCGGGCTCTTCATAATAGTCCGAACCCATCACAACGACCTCGGACAAATCACAATTTTCCCGAACAACCGCACGAACCCCAATGACAGACCGTTCAATTGAGCAGTCCCCGATAATGCAGCCGTCCGCGATCACTACCTGGGAAAACCGACAGTTATTCAACTTCGAAGCGGGAAGATACCGCGCCCGCGTGAAAATCCGGTTGTCGGCGTCGAAGAAATTAAACGGTGGCACCGTCTCCGTCAGCCGAATATTCGCCTCAAAAAAGGCACCCACCGTCCCAATATCTTCCCAGTATCCATCGAAAACGTACGCCTTCAATTTTTTCTTACCGAGGAGAGCCGGGATCACCTCCTTCCCGAAATCCGCGTGATCCGAGTCCAATGCCTCCTGCATGACCTCCCCATTGAAAAGATATAGACCCATCGAAGCCAGACCGGCCGGTTCAGGGGCTCGATACCATTTCAAACCGGATTGGATCTCCTTCGGGATCAGCAAGCTGTCGATCAGTGCATCGTCCGTCGGTTTTTCCACAAACTCTCCAATCGAAAGGTCCGGATTGACCCGCATCAGGCCGAATGCGTGAAGCTGAGACTTTGGAACCGGCGTCGCCGCAATTGTCGCATCGGCACCCGTCTCGATGTGCTCCCGAATCATGTCCCGGAAATCCATCCGGTAAAGCTGGTCCCCCGATAAAATGAGGAAAAGGTCATTCTTTTCCGCCCCGAAATGCTTCAAATTTTGCCGCACCGCGTCGGCCGTCCCCTGATACCAGGTATCGCCTGCTTCCGTCTGTTCAGCCGAGAGAATGTCCACAAAACCGCCCCCAAAAGGATCGAACTTGTAGCTCTCTTGAATGTGACGATGCAGAGATGCCGTGTTGAACTGGGTCAAAACAAAGATCTGGTTCAACCCCGAGTTCAGACAGTTGCTGATCGGAATATCCACCAATCGATACTTCCCTGCCAGAGGCACCGCCGGCTTGCAACGGGGTTGGGTTAAAGGGTGCAGTCGCGTTCCACGACCTCCCCCCATGATAACGCTCAGAGTTCGGGGTTGTTTCATAGTCGACTCATGGCGTATAGACCTTGTCAGAAAAGGGCAAACCTGCAATACCGTGTTTCTTTACTGTAACCCGTTTGAAGTCGAAGGAAATCTATATGTGCGGCATCGTTGGATATGTTGGGAAAAGTCAGGCGGCCAGCCTCCTCGTCAGAGGTCTCAAACGGCTCGAATATCGCGGCTATGACTCCGCCGGTCTCTCCATTCTTAGGGATGGCCAACTCGAAACTATCCGCAAGGTCGGCCGGGTCGACAATCTTGCTGATGCCGTCACCATCGCGTCCCCCCACGGTACCGTTGGAATCAGCCATACCCGCTGGGCTACCCATGGTGACGTCACCGAGAAAAATACCCACCCCCACCTCAGCTCCAGCGGACGGTTTTCCGTCGTCCACAACGGCGTCGTCGAAAACTACAACTCCATCAAAAAGTTTCTCATCTCAAAGGGATACGTCTTTTCATCCGATACGGATACCGAGGTTCTCTCCAACCTCATCGACTACCACTTCGAAAAAGAGGAGGCGCTCGAGGGCAAAAACCGATTTCTCGAATCCGTCCGACGCGCCCTTTTCCACGTCGAGGGTACCTACGGAATCGCTGTCCTCTGCACCGACTACCCAAATGAACTCGTCGGGGCCCGCAAGGGCTCACCTTTGATTGTCGGGGTCGGTCGCGAGGAGAACTTTCTCGCCAGCGATGTCTCCGCCCTCGTCGGTGCCACCCTCAATGTCATCTACCTTAGCGATGGCGAACTCGTTCATCTCACCCCGGAGGCCTACACCGTCGTGACGATCGCCCAGGAAGCCGTCGAGGCAGTCATCCACACCGTCAACTGGAGTATTGAGGAGGCTGAACTCGGAGACTTCGACCACTATATGCTCAAGGAAATCTTCGAGCAGCCCCGCGCGATCGAAAACGCCATGCGCGGACGCTTTACCGAGGACAACAGCACAGGCCTCTTCGGCGGCCTCAATCTCACCCCCCATGACCTGCGAATGGTCGACCGGATTGTCTTTGCAGGTTGCGGCACCGCATGGCATTCCTGCCTCGTCGCGGAATACCTTATCGAACGCTTCGCCCGCATCCCCGTCGAGGTCGAATACGCCTCCGAATTCCGCTACCGCAACACCCCCCTCGACAAGAATACCCTCGTCTTTGTCGTCAGCCAGTCCGGCGAAACCATTGACACCCTCGGTGCCCTCCGCGAGGCCAAGCGCAAGGGCTATAAGGTTCTCGCGATCAACAATTCCGTCGGTTCAACCATTGCCCGCGAATCCGATGGGGGCATCTATCAACACGCCGGTCCTGAGATTGGGGTCGCCTCCACCAAGGCCTTCACATCGCAGCTCCAGATCGCGTCGATGATCGCCCTCTACCTCGGTCGCCTCCGCGACATGAGCTTCAGTGACGGCGTTCGCTACGTCGAGGCCCTCCGCAATGTTCCCGAGCAGGTTCGCACGATTCTTGGACAGGCCGACCGTATCCGCCAGATCGCCGAAACCTACGCAGAGTACGATGATGCTCTCTTTCTCGGTCGCCAGTCCCTTTTCCCGATCGCCCTCGAGGGTGCCCTCAAGCTAAAAGAAATCTCCTACATCCATGCCGAGGGCTATCCCGCCGCCGAAATGAAACACGGCCCAATTGCCCTCATCAGCGAAAGATGCCCCTCCATCTTCCTTGTCAACGACGGCGAGATTTTCCAAAAAACCCTTTCCAACATGCAGGAGGTCAAGGCCCGCAAGGGACGCATTCTCGCCATCGCACAGGAAAGTTGTGAACTCCCCGACGGTCTCGTCGACGATCCCATCATCATTCCCGACTGCCACGAGGCGGTCCTCCCCATCCTCATGACCATTCCCCTCCAGTTGCTCAGCTACTACATCGCCTGCGCCCGTGGCTGTGATGTCGACAAACCCCGCAACCTCGCAAAATCGGTCACAGTCGAATAGTTACGTTTTCAGCTCAGCGTCCTTGTTCTCCCTAACAAAAGATTCAACCCGGGGATCTTTTGACCGCGGACTGTAGTGACGCTTCAGCCACTGGCTCAGGCCGTCCAACCCTGGAAACAGGACCCGCTCAGTCACGTTCGACTGGTCCAGCTTATCGCGGATCTCCCATTTCAAGGATGCCGGGACCAGGATGCGTTCATAAAGGTCCGGGTGCTTTGCAAAAATCGCCGAAATCGCGAGGTCGGCCCGCGTCACCAGCGAGAAGAGCGCAAACTGGTTCACGATCCGATCATCCAAAGAGGCCGGTTCGTAGAAAAGGATCGCATCCTCCCCCGCAACCCGCCCAAGTGCCTCCAGCGACTCGACCACGTCCGTCAACAAATCGACCGTGAACACGTTCGAACCCTCCTCCCGCAGCGGTCGCCCCAACCCGTCCGGCAGGAGATTCGCCGCGAGGTGATAGTTCACCTTCCAGATCATTCCATCACTGCTGAAGTCGACCAGTTCCTGGGTTGCAAAATGCATCGCCACCATCGGCGAATAGGTCCAGTCCAACAATCGCGTCGGTAGCCCGTGATGCTGCGCCACCGCCAGCCAGTGCCAGATCGAATTGTCGTCGACCCAGTCCTGATGCGCGTACTTGCGGAAATTGCGCATCAAATGACGTTCCAGACGGACGTAATCGCCCCCCAGCCGCATCAGCGAGGTCTCCAAAAGATCGGTCGAACGACCCACCCCCCGAAAAACGAACGGAGAGCGATACCGACCCAGCCGCGGATCCCAACTACCCGTAAAACAAATCTCCTGCAGATCAGACCAACTCTCGGGGATCAGCCAGGGTCTCAGTTCAGGGCAACTCGAATCGCCTCGATCCTTCCCATCCTCCATCCCCCCGGCCCCCCTCAGGAATCGCCCGCTCCGTTCTTACCGATAAAGGGTTCCCAGGAATCGTCGCGATGCCCCGATTGGAGAATGCTCACAAATGCCCGGTGCTTCGGACGCGTCGGACGACGTCGCAGGACAAATCCCGCCTGATGCGGTAGGCGGTTGGCCTTCCGGCTATTGCAACGGACACAGGAGGTCACGATGTTCTCCCACGTCGTCCGCCCGCCTTGATCTCTCGGAATCACATGGTCGAGGTTCAAAAACCGCTCCTCGTGGACCTCCCCGCAATACTGGCAGCGGTATCCATCACGCTCAAAAATCGTTCGGCGGTTCAACTTCGTCTCTTGAACGGGCACACGGTCGAAACTCCGCAGGATCAAGACCGATGGAATCCGCAGGCGCATCTTGATCGAGCACACGCACGGCTCACCCGGACCCGGTGGATTCTCCATCGAGGCCGCAATCCATTCCTCACCCGACATCATCCGGTACGACCCGTCAGTCGTGTCAATGGCTTGGGCGTTATCTTGGCAGAGAAGGGTGACGGCACGTTTGACCCCGACAATGTTCACCGGCTGCCAAACCCGGTTCAAAACGAGGACCCGCCTGCCAGCACCATCTTCGAGATTTGAGGATTCAATCGACATGGGACGATACGGTTATGAGATGTAGAAAATGGACCCGTTTTAGCAAACGGGGGGTTGAATTTGTCCCGCACTCTACCCCGAGGGCGGGTCGCAAGCAATTGGTCAATGACCATGCAATGCTCAAAACCACGAATGATTTGATAGCCGTATCCTTGCCACGAGGAAAGCAAAAACAACCCTCCGTCCGAAACAAAATGGTAACGCTGTCCCGTCCACGACGCCCGCAGCGTCGATCTACCTTGTCTTCAACCTCACCCCGACCTTCAATCTTTCCATGGATAAACTTTCCCAAATCTTCGATCTTCAGGCCACCCTGAACCAACGTATCGGGGTTGACACCACCACGATGGACGAGACGGCCAAGGTGCAATGGGTCCTCAACTACACCCGCGCCCTCCAACAGGAACTCGCCGAACTAACCGATTCCGTACCCTGGAAATGGTGGGCAAAATACCAAAACTTCGATGAACAAAACGCCCGTGTCGAGGTTGTCGACTGCTTTCATTTTCTCGTCTCGATCGCCCAGGTCCTCGGCATGACGGCCGATGACATCCATCAGGCCTACCTCAAAAAGAACGCCGTCAACCACCAGCGCCAGGAAACCGGCTACACCGCCAAGGACGAATCCGACTCGCGGCACATCTGATCCCGCCCCCTTCCCACTGAAACAGATGAACATCCTTCTCATTGGCTCGGGTGCTCGCGAACACACCCTCGCCCACGCCCTCTCGAAAAACCCTCATACGCGTCTCCTCTGCCTCGGAACCGGAACCAATCCCGGCATCCACGCCCTCGCCTCAGAATACGCTGCCGGTGACATTCTCTCCCCTCGCGAAGTTGTCCGGTTTGCCCGCGAATCCGGTGCCGATCACGCCATTGTTGGCCCCGAGGCCCCTCTCGCTGCCGGTGTCGCCGATGCCCTTCTCGAGATCGGCATCCCCGTTTTCGGCCCCACCGCCGCCCTCGCCCGGATCGAAACCAGCAAGGGCTATGCACGATCCCTGATGGCCGCGCACGGAATCAGCGGCTTACCGCGGTTCAAACATTTCGATACCCTCGGCGGTGCCGCTGAATTTCTCGCCGAACTCGGCGACAACTTTGTCGTTAAGGCCGACGGTCTCATGGGCGGCAAAGGGGTCAAGGTCTCCGGAGAACACCTTTCCAACCATCATGAGGCTCTCGCCTACGCCCGCGAGCTGGTCGATGGCGGGGGCAGTTTTGTCCTCGAGGAAAAATGCCTCGGCCCCGAATTTTCAGTCTTTACGATCACCGACGGCCGAAGCGTTATCCACCTCCCACCGGTACAGGATCACAAACGCGCCGGGGTCGGCGACACCGGTCCGAACACCGGCGGGATGGGAAGCTATTCCGATGCCGACCATCGGCTGCCGTTTCTCTCCACCGCTGACATCCGCGCCGCCGCAGCCATCAACGAACAAACCCTCGAGGCACTTCACCGCGCCAATCGCCGTCCCTACCAGGGAGTCCTCTACGGTGGATTCATGGGGACCGCCAAGGGCGTCCGGGTGATCGAGTTCAACTCCCGCTTTGGCGATCCTGAGGTCATGAATCTGATCGCAGTTTTAGACACCGACTTTTCCGATCTCGTTGAGAACTGTCTCCTCGGTTCCCTCGGAAACACCCGCCTCCGCTTCAAACCCCTCGCCTCGGTCTGCAAATACCTCGTTCCGGTCGGCTATCCCGAAAAACCCGCCAGCGGCTTCCCTTTCGACACCGACGGGCTGTCCGAAAACGATGGCTGCTTTCTCGGGGCCGTCGATCTCCGCGACGGAAAACTCGTCGGGACCGGATCGAGGACCGTCGCCATCGTCGCCACCGCCCCTTCGATTCCCGAGGCCGAACAAGCGGTCGAGGCGCGAATTCGCCGGATCAGCGGCGATTTGATCCACCGGCCCGATATCGGAACCGCCCCCCTTATCGCCCAACGGATCGAAATGATGCAAAGACTCCGTCCCGATGCAAACTGATCGCCCTGCCGTCAACCCTCCGCCGATCGGCATTCTCGGCTCAACCCGCGGCTCCGCCCTCATCCCGATTTTCGCGGCCGTCGACGCGGGCATCATCCGCCCCGATATCCGCTGTATCCTCAGTAACCGGCGCACTGCCGGGATTCTCGACAAAGCGCGCCAACAGCAAATTCCCGCGATTCACATCCCCATCCGCCGACGGGAACGTCATCTCTACGATGCCGAGGTCAGTTCGGTCCTGCGCGAGCATGGGGTCGAGCTGATCCTCATGATCGGATACATGCGCATCCTCTCTGATCGCTTTGTTCGGGAATGGAGAAACCGGGTCGTCAACATCCACCCCTCCCTCCTGCCCCGGCACGCCGGGTTGATGGATCTCGAGGTCCACGCCAGCGTCATCGAATCCCGTGATTCAAAAACCGGGTGTACCCTCCACCTTGTCGACGAGACCGTTGACGGCGGCCCCATCGTCATGCAAAGCGAATGCGATGTCTATCTCAACGACACCCCCGAAACCCTCAAATCAAGGGTTCAGGAACTTGAGGCCGCTACCTTCATCGATTTCCTCCGCAACCCCCTCAAACACATCCACTCCGCCCAACTCCCAAAACACTCTTAGTATTTTTAGAGTGCCGTCGCGAAACTGGAACCGGAAATTCTGGACCCATCGTCGCCACCTAATTTAAAGAACACCTAACATCGTTTCATGGTTAAGAACTTTCTTAAAAACAGGCTTTCCCGCCTCGCGACCCATCACTATCGCCGGTCGTTTGCCAAGGATCAGCTCGACAAAAGGCTCGAACCATTCGTCGGATATAAGCACGGCATCTTTGTCGAGGCCGGTGCCAACGATGGAATCCTTCAAAGCAATACTCTCTACTACGAACGCTACTTTGGATGGACCGGACTTTTGATCGAACCGGTTCCCGAACTCGCCAAGGCTGCCGCCAGAAACCGACCCGCCAGCGTTGTTGAACCCGTCGCGCTCGGATCTGACGGGGCTGGAAAGCCCATTACAATCACCCCGGCCGGATTGATGTCGACAACCGATGGGGCCTTTCGGGAAACCCCTGACGACTACGGAATCAAGCACCACATCGAACGTGCCGCCAACCACGGATGCAAGGTCGGTTCACCGATTCAAGTTCCCTGCTTCCAACTCTCTGAATTGATCGACAAGCACTTCTCGAATCGAACTGTCGATCTGCTTTCCCTCGATGTCGAAGGATACGAAGAAGAGGCCCTCGCCGGTCTGGATCTCTCCCGGCATCAACCACGATTCATTTTAATCGAGGAGAGAACTGCCGGCCTCTTCGAGAAAACCCTCTCTCCCTGTTACCGAAAATGCGCGATCCTCGCATTCTCCGACCATTACGTCGATACGCTCTACGAACTCAAATCGCCCTGAGGGGTGATTTTCCAAATTGCCATGGAATGAAGCTACTCGTCGCGATCGCTGCCTTTCAGCGACCCAAATGTCTCCAGCGCCTGCTCCAGACACTTGCAAAGGTTGAATCCGCCGAGGGGGTTTCCTCTGATTTGCTCATCAGCATTGATGGCACCGGATCACTAGAATGCGTCGAGCAAGCAAAGGATTTCCTCTGGAGCCACGGTCAGAAAAGCGTCATTCAACACGAATCCTGGATGGGTTTACGCCATCACATTGAATGGATCACTGATCAGGTCTCTCCATACGACGCGATTGCCGTTTTCGAAGATGACCTTGTTGTTTCCCCTTTCCTTCTCCGCTACGCGCGCGACGCCCTGACCGCCTACGGCCGCGATCCCAACATAGCCCAGATTAGTCTCTACTCCCCCCGGTTTAATGAATTCGGGCCGACTCCGTTTTTTCCAATCGGGTCGAAAGGTGACAGCTTTTTCTGCCGGATACCGTCGTCCTGGGGACAAATGGTTACCCCGGAGGCCTGGAATGCTTACCGCCAATGGCAGAACCACCAACAGGATTTCAAAATTGATTCACCGCGCCTTCCTCCGCCGGTCAAAGATTGGAAGAATTCGTGGAAGAAATGGTTTTTCAATTACATATCGGTAACCCGGAAACTGGTCGTGTATCCGAGAATCTCCCTCGCTTCAAATCTCGGGGATGCCGGGGCTAACTTCGCGGCAAGTTTCCGCTACTTTGAGGTACCGGTCGAAGATCAACCTCGAAACTATCGGTTTTTATCGATCAGGGAGAATCCAGTCATCTACGACGAACTTCTCGAGCCGGAAATTGACACCGAACACCTCTTTGGGGCCCTCATCGCCAAAGATCTCACGATCGACCTCCAAGGGCTCAGACGGCTTCAGACGATTCAGACCCGCTACCTTCTCTCAATTCGCCCCT
>CAZFLQ010000088.1:0-9766 GCA_964519935.1 uncultured Puniceicoccaceae bacterium
GCATCCCGCGCCGGCAACCATCCCGCCAACAAACTGAATCCCACCCCCAGTCCGATCCCCGCAAAAACATCCTCCGCCGTCAGCCCGGCCTCCGTCACCGAGGTCGCAAAATAGAGTGCATCGACCGTTCCCGCGACGAGCTGGACTGCCCCCTGCGCCAGCACCCAACCGACCCCCACGCCGAGGATCGATCCAATCAACCCGACTGCCGTAGCCTCCAACAGCCATCCACCGAAAATAACCCCATCGGGGACCCCCAGACTCTTCAAAATACCGATCTCCGACCGGCGCCGAACCACCGCCGTGTCCAGTGCCTGCAGAATCAGATAGGCCCCCACCAGCATCGCGATCAGCGACAATACCATCAGGTTCAACCGAAACGCCGCCGTCATCTCCGCCCTGCTCTCCAAACGCTCCGCCGCCGGTCGCAGGACCAGCCCGTCCGGCAATCCCATCCGCAAACGTTCCTCCATTCGCGCCATCCTCGCGCCGTCCGCCCGAATCTCACGATCCACTACCAGGACCTCCAAACGATCGATCCGTCCCTGCTTTCCCAACAATTCCTGCACCACCGGGAGATCCGCTACCACGAGGTCATCCGGCAGCCCGCCGCGACCCCCTCCGAGCACTCCGCGCAAAGGCACCTCCCGCACCGTCCCCGCACACACCAGGCGCAGAAGATCGCCCGGTACAAGCCCACGATCTTCGGCCACCGCCGCTCCCATCCAGCCCCCCGCCCCGCCGCCGATCCGATCCTCCCAGCTCCCGTCCGCTTCTCCCTCAAAACGCAACCCCCCGTCTACAAACGGTCCCAGATTCCCGAGCACGGCCAGATCCAGCCCCACCAACCGCAACTGCCTGACAGGCTCATCATCCGCATCGACCTCCGTCACGGTCCCCTCCACCACCGCCAGCCAGTGCCAGTCCGGATGCCATCCCCCCGCCCCCGTCTGCGCCAACATTGCCTCCGGAAAAACACCCGCCGGTCCTTCGACAATGAAATCGCTCCGCCCCGAGACCGCCTCGTTAAACAACCCGAAATTCGCCGTCGCCGCCCGACTCGCCTGCCGGATGCCGTTGAACGAACCCACTCCCACTGCGACAATCGCCAGCAGCAGAAGATAGCTCCCCCACGATTCCCGCCAGTGCCGGAGGGTCAGCACCCGTCCGAACAAACCGATCAAACGCCACCCCTGCATCTTCCTCAGGCGACAACCTTTCCATCCTGGATCCGAACCGTCCGGTCACAAATTCGCGTCGTCGCCGGATCGTGTGTCACCAGCAACACCGCCGTCCCGTTCTCCCGCGACAGCGTCTCGATCAAATCAAGCACCCCCGCCCCCGTCTCGGAATCGAGGCTCCCCGTCGGCTCATCCGCCAGAATCAAAACCGGCCGATGCATCAACGCCCGCGCAATCGCCACCCGCTGCCGCTCACCACCGCTCAATTGATCCGGACGGTGCCCCGCCCGGTGCTCCAATCCGACTGCCGCCAACAGCTCACCGACCCGCGCCCGGCGCGCCCCCGCCGCCATCCCGATCAACTGCCCCGGCAGCTCGACGTTTTCCGCCGCTGTCAAGGTCGGCAAAAGATGAAAAGCCTGAAAGATATACCCCACCGACTCCCGCCGAAAGGCATCCGCCGCCCGCCGGTCCATCCCCGAAACCTCTGCCCCGCCAATCCGGATCGACCCCGCATCAACCGGCTCAATCCCCGAAATACAGTTCAACAAGGTCGATTTCCCACTCCCCGAAGGCCCCATCAAGGCAACCCGCTCCCCCTCCCCAACCACGAAATCAACCCCGTGGAGAACCTCGACATCGCCATAGGACTTGCGGACCCCCGCAAGCACTAACGAACCTTTCTGCCCTGAAATCGACATCCCCCACCCATCCCCAAACCAGCCCGAAAGTCAAAAGCCGAAACCTCCATCGCCCCGTCTATCCGCAACCCCCCGCCATCAAATCAGGATTTCTTCTTCCCTCAACCCGACATCTCCCCTATACATCCCCTTCATCCTATCCCCCTGCCCAGGTGGTGGAATCGGTAGACACTGGGGACTTAAAATCCCTTGGCCGCAAGGCCGTGCGGGTTCAAGTCCCGCCCTGGGCACCAACGATCTCAATGAACCAAACCTCTCTCCACGCCTTTCACCTCGAACACGGCGGCCGCATGGTCGATTTTGCCGGATGGGAGATGCCCGTTCAGTATCGATCCATCCTCGACGAACACCGGCTCGTTCGCGAATCCTTTGGCTGGTTCGATGTCAGTCACATGGGTATCTTCGAATGCCGGGGGCCGGAAGCCGCCGATTGTCTCGACTACGCCTTTACCAATAAAATTCTCAAAACCCCCATCGGCAAGGGAGTCTATTCACCGCTCTGCCACCACGATGGAGGGGTTCTCGATGACTGCATCCTCTACCGAATCGACGACGAAACCTTTACCGTCGTCGTCAACGCCTCCAATCGCCGCTCCGATTTCGAATGGCTCACCAGCCTCGCGACCGAATTCCAGGCCGAAATCGCCGACCACACCGACAGTTCCGCGCTCATCGCCGTACAGGGACCACAGGCTGTTTCAACCCTCACCGCTCTCGCCAACAACCCCGATCTCGGCACCACCCCCCGATTCGGCTGGCGCGTCATCCAGTTTCCCACGATTGCCGAACCCGTCACCGCCTTCCGCACCGGCTATACCGGCGAGGATGGATTCGAACTCCTCCTCCCCGCCCCTGCCGCCCCCCGACTTGCCGCTCTCCTGACCGATAACGGGATCCTTCCCTGTGGATTGGGTGCCCGTGACAGCCTTCGCCTCGAGGCCGGTTACCCGCTCTACGGCCACGAATTTGACCGCCAGCGCTGCCCCGACGAGGGCGGCGTCAGCTGGGCCGTCAAGCTCGATAAAGACGGCTTTGTCGGACAGGATTCCCTCGCCGCCATCCGCGCCGCCGCTGAACGTCCCGTCCTCCGACACTTCATCGGTCCCGACAAACGGCAAATCCGCGAGGGGACTCCCGTGTTCCTCAACGACACCCCCGTCGGTACCGTCGCCAGTGCCGCCGTCTCCCCGATTCTCGACCGTGCGATTGGCTCGGCCCACATCGATCCCGCCTTCGCCACCGAAAAAACCTTCACCGCCGAGGTCCGCAGTAAGCGTTTGGTGCTGGAAGTCGCTGCCCCACCCCTTCATCGTCAAGCGTCATGAGTTCTATTCCAGAAGACCTGAAATACACCAAGGATCACGAATGGCTGCGGGTTGAGGGTGACGAGGCCCTTGTCGGCATCACCGATCATGCCCAGGAAACCCTCGGGGACATTACCTTTATCGAACTTCCGCCCGTCGGTGATTCCTTCTCCCAGGGCGATAGCTTCGGTGTTGTCGAATCGGTCAAGGCTGCCTCCGACCTCTACCTCCCGATCGCCGGCGAAATCCTCGCCGTCAACGATTCTCTCGAATCCGACCCCGCGATCGTCAATCAGGACTGCTACGCCGCCGGCTGGATCGCCCGCATCCGGATCGAAAATTCCGCCGAACTCGACGCTCTCCTCTCCCCCTCCGACTACGCCGGTCTTGTTAGCTCCTGAGGTCCGCCAACCCGCCGGCTAATTCCTCCCACTCCTCCATCGTCCTCCCCAGTTGGCGTTTGTCCGACTCGTAGGCTGCGAGGGCCTGCGCCATCCGATCCGATCCGTCGAAAAACGCCGGGTCCGCCATCGCCGTTTCCGCCTCTGCAATCTGCGATTCCAGCTTGGCAATCAGATCCTCCATTCGTTTCAGCTTCTGCCGCAAGGGTGCCATCCGGGCCCGCTCCTCCGCCTCCCGCCGCCGCCGTTCCTTCGGGCTTTCCGAGGACTGCTTTGGTTTTGATCTAGCCTCCCGCGTCGGCGCTGCCATCGCCGCCCCCGATCCGGCGCGATCCGCCCCCGCCTCTTCGCGGTGCCAGAGATAAGCACTCAGATCCCCCGGAAAATCCTGCAGTCCGTCCGGTTCAAACGCGATCACCCGGTCAATCACCGGGTCGAGAAAATCACGGTCGTGCGCCACGATCAGGACCGCTCCCTCATACTCCATCAGGGCGGCCTGCAGACGGGTCTTCGAGGCCATATCGAGATGGTTCGTCGGCTCGTCCAGCACCAGCAAGTTCGCCGGACGCAAGAGCATCCGCACCAGTGCCAGCCGGTTCTTCTCCCCACCTGACAACACCCGCACCGGTTTGTACACATCGTCCCCCGAAAACAAAAACGCCCCCAACAACCCCCGCACCGTATCCCGGTTCCCGGCGTGCGCCGCCGCCTCCGCGCAGGCCTGCACCGTCGCCCCCGGATCCAGCTCCTCCGCCTGGTGCTGGGCGAACCAGCTTACCTCCGTCCCCTCGCCGACCCTGCGCATCCCCGCCGCCGGCGGCTCCACCCCCGCAACGAGACGCGCGAGGGTTGATTTCCCTTTACCATTCCGCCCCACCAAAGCCAATTTCTCACCCCGTTCGATCCGCAGATCCACATCCCGGAACACCTCGAGGTCTCCGTATCGCTGCGCCACCCCCTCCAGTTGAATCAGCCGTTGGGGCCCCCGCGGCGGATTCGGAAAACGAATCGCGATCTCTGCCGACCGATCATCCTCCACCTCGATCCGCTCAATCCGCTCCAACGCCTTGATCCGGCTCTGCACCTGCCGCGCTTTTGTCGCCTTCGCCCGAAAACGGTCAATGAACTTTTCGACCCGCTCGATTTCCTTCGACTGCTTCGCCACCTGCTTTTCCAGCTGTGCCCGCTTTTCCGCCGCCGCTGTCTCGAAAAAGCTGTAGTTCCCCTCGTATGTATCCAGTTTCCCCTTACATAAATGAAAGGTCCGGTTCGTCACCCGGTCGAGAAACCCGCGATCGTGCGAAACCGTCAAAATGGCCCCCGGATAACCCCGCAAGAGCACCTCGAGCCATTCCTGGGTATCGATGTCGAGGTGATTGGTCGGCTCGTCCAGGAGGAGCAGCTCGGGCTCTTCCAACAACAACCGCGCCAGCGCAATCCGCATCCGCCAACCACCCGAGAAAGCCCGTGCCGGCCGATCGAGATCACTCTCGGCGAAACCCAGTCCCTCCAGTACCCGCTGGATCCGCCCCCGCATCCGGTCGGCCTCGGCCAGCCGCAGCCTTTCCTCCACCGCCGCTATCTGGTCAACCAGCCCCATCGACGCGCCCGCATCCTCCGTCTCCGCGAGGCGTCCCTCCAGATCCGCCAGCTCCCGCCAGTCCTCCAACACTGCCGGAAACGCCCCCTCACACTCCGCCAACAGGCTGGTCGGGCCCGGCTCGATCCCGTCCTGCGGCAGATAGCCTACCCGCACCTGTCCGGTGCTCTCCAACAGCCCCTGCTGCCCCACGTCCTCCCCCGCGATAATCCGCAACAGGGTCGTTTTCCCCGACCCGTTCGCACCGACCAACCCAATCCGCTCCCCCCGCGTGATCGTAAAAACCACCCCGTTGAAAAGCACCTTCGGTCCATGCGCCAGGTAAATTCCGCTTCCGTTTAACATAGAGCGGATCAACCCAGCATCACGCCGGTTCGATGGCGAGCCGATTCGACCTCACTCGGCTTCACTAAACCCACACACCGACAGGACCGGGACACCCCTCTCGACGATCTTCCGCGATCCCCCCAACTCCGGCAGGTCGACCACCGCCGCCGCCGCCACAACGGTCCCGCCGAGTCTCTCAAACAGACGAAACGCCGCCAACAGGGTTCCCCCCGTCGCGATCAGATCATCCACCACAATCACACGATCACCCGCCCCACAGGCATCCGTATGGACCTCAATCACCGCCTGGCCATATTCAAGTTCGTACGACTCTTCAATCGTTTCAAAGGGCAGCTTCCCCTTCTTCCGGACCAACGCCAAAGGTAGCTCGAGACGCTCCGCCAACATCCCCGCCAGAACAAAGCCCCGCGCGTCAACCCCAGCAATTACATCCGGTCGCTCTTCCCGGCACCGCGCCGCCAGAAACTCAATCGCCTGACGAAAGAGGACCGGTCGCTGAAAGAGCGTCGTCACGTCCCGAAAATTGACTCCCGGCACCGGCCAGTCCCGCACCGTCCGGATCGACTCCTTGATCTCGACGACTGCGTCCATCCAATTACCCGAGGCGCTTCGCAACGATTTCACGGACCTTGTCCATATCCTGACCGAACTTGCGAATGCCCTCGGCCAGCTTCTCGGTTGCCATCGCATCCTCGTTCAACATCCAGCGAAACGTCGCCTCGTCCATCTCGATTTTCGCAATCTCCGCGTTTGCCGCCTTCGCCGCATCCAGCTTTCGCTCAATCACAGCATCACTGTTTTGAAGTTCCTCCAGAAGATCCGGGCTGATCGTCAACAGATCGCAACCCGCTAGCTCGGTGATCTGGCCGATCCGGCGGAAACTCGCCCCCATCACCTCGGTGTCGTAGCCAAATTTCTTGTAGTAATTATAGATCGTCTCGACCGACAGCACGCCCGGATCGGTCGCCGGATCGTCGTAGGATTCACCCGTTGCCTTCTTGTACCAGTCAAAAATCCGCCCCACAAACGGCGAAATCAACTTCGCATTCGCATCCGCACAGGCGATCGCCTGGGCCAAACTGAACATCAGCGTCATATTGCAATGGATCCCCTCCTTCTGCAACTGCCGCGCCGCCTCAACCCCCTCCCAGGTCGATGCCAGTTTGATCAAAATCCGTTCCCGCTCGATCCCCGTCGCCTCATACATGGCGATCAGCTCCTTCGCCTTCAGGATCGACCCCTGCACGTCAAACGACAAACGGGCATCCACCTCCGTCGAAACCCGTCCCGGGACGATCTTCAGAATCTCTACCCCAAAGCCCACCAGGAGATGATCGATCACCGCCTCGACCGCACGGCCGCCCGACCCATTGGCCGCCGAGACCGCCTGCTCGAGGATCGCATCATATTCCGCCTGCCCGAGAGCTTTCAAAATCAAGGTCGGATTCGTCGTCGCATCCATCGGCTCGTAGGCCTTCATGGCGTTGAAGTCACCCGTATCGGCGACAACTTTCGTGTATTGCTTGAGTTGGTCGAGTGAGGTCATGCTTCCAACCTCGATTCCTACCCCCACCTTGGCAACGGCATTCTTTCCTGTTTCCGGTTTGTTTCGGATTCGGGAACAAAGTATCATCTGGTTCGTCCCTTAGGTTGAAGTACTCAAAAGACTCCATCGATGAAACCATCCCTCAAACGACTCGTCGTCCCCGCAATCCTCATTCTCGGCATCGGAACCTACATTCTCGTCGCCGGCCGAACCGGCTTCTGCCCCGCTTGTTCCGCGATCACTGATGCCCTCGGTCTCAGCGGACAAGACGCCAGAACCAGGCTGATACCACCCGAACAGCGCACTCCTGCCCCAACCTGGTCTGGAATCGACCTCAACGGGAACCCGGTCTCCTCGGTGCCCAGTCTCACCAATAGGCTTGGGAAATACGGGAGGAATTTTTCCCGTCTTAACTCACCTATCTCACAGGCAATCGGGACTGCAGGAGGACACCTGTGAGATATCTGGCCTAAACATTTCGAGGCGGATTTGTCGGACCGGGCACTAAAATCGTCCCCTCCACAAACCGGCAAAACTCCTCCCGCCCCGCGTAATACGGGTTCGCTGCCATCTTCGGATGAAAAGCACTCATTGGAAACGGACTTTCCCCGATAAACTGAAATTCCCGACCGCTTCCACCACAGATCGCATAGGCCGCCGCAAAATCCCAGACCTTCACCCGATAGTCGACCGCCCCCGCAAAAATACCGAGGGCAGTGTAGGCCGCGATCAGGGTTCCACTGCCCAGCGAGCGGCACCGATATTCCCTCAAGAGCGGCTCCAACCGCTGCAACCGCTCCGCCTCAAGCGGGAACTGCACCCCAATCACGCTTCGATGGTCAAAGGGTTCGTCGATCGGTACAAACTTCCGGTTGCCGACAAAGCACCCCTCCCCCGGTCCACCATGAAGCAAACGGCGTCCCGGAAAATCGTAGACCCATCCATAGACCGGCACCCCGTTTTCCAATAGGGCCAAAGAGATTGCACAAATCGGCAGTCCGAGGGCGTAGTTGTTCGTCCCGTCAATCGGGTCAATCACCCATGCAAACCCATCCCCGGTCGGCACTGGATCGTCGTCGAGACTCGATTCCTCACTGCAAAAGGCGTCGCCGGGAAAATCCCTCCGCAACTCCGCAAAAACGTGTTCCGAGATCGCAAAATCGGCAAAGGTTACCCGACTGTCATCCTCCTTCCAACTGCTGCTGACATCGCCGAACTGCCGTTCAAAAAAATCCGTCTGCGCCATCACCGCGTGCCTTCCGGCATTCAAACGATGCCGCCAGGCCTTCGCCCGTTCGTTTTCTCCCGCTTTGCCCCGCCCGCTCATCCGACCACACCCTCTCCCATCACGGCACCGCCCAGAACCTCTTCCAAATCCCGGAAACAGCCCGCCGCCACCTCGATCGTTTCGTCAATCGTCGCCTCATCATGGGCCGCCCCCAGAAACCAGTTGTGGTGTGGATGGAAAAACAGTCCCCGCTCAACCGCCAGCCCACAGAAAGCCTGCACCTTCCGCAAATCCTCATCGTATTCAAAAAATGGATACGGTGCCGCTGCCGGTCCGGTCAGGCGAAAATCATGTCCGGCATCCGCCGCCACCCGCGCCAAGCCGTCGCCCAGACGGCACCCCAGCCGCTCCAACCGCTCCGGAACCGCCTCCCCCGCGATCAACTCGATCGTCTTCAATGCCGCCGCCATCGCCTCCCCGTTGTTCCAGTAGCTACCGGTCAGAAAAACCTTCCCGGCCGCATCCTTCAGACCATCCCGTCCGACCGCCGCCGAAATCGGCCACCCGTTTCCAAGTGCCTTGCAGTAACAGGCGATATCCGGCGTAAACCCAAACCTCCGGTGCGAACCCCCCGCGTGCAGCCGAAACCCCGTCCTGATGTCATCGAGAATCAGAACAATTCCCTCCTTCCGGCATCGTCGCTCAATTCCCTCCATAAATCCCTCCGCCGGCAGCTCCGATCGCGCAAACGAAGGGTGGTGATACGGGGTCACGATCACCGCCGCAACGTCGTCGTCGTAACGTGACACCAGCGTCTCAAACCCCTCCCGATCGTTCCAACGAAAAGCATCGATATGAACGCGGTCCTCCGCGATCACGCCCCCATGACCAGGGCTACACCAGGCATCAACCCCGTGATAGGATCCCTCGATCCGCAGCACCTTCCGACGGCCCGTCGCCTGCCGGGCGACCTGAATCGCCCAGGTCGTCAGATCCGAACCGTTCTTCGCGAAAACCGCCCAGTCCGCAAAATCGATTCGTCCGACAAGAGCCTCCGCCAGATCGACCATCACCGGAGTCGGATGGTTAAACACCGCTCCCTTCGCCCGCTGCGCCGCCGCCGCCGCCTCCACCTCCGGACGGTGGTAGCCGAGGATAATCGGACCGTATCCACACATGTAATCAATGTAGCGATTCCCATCCACATCGATATACCGACACCCCTCCGCCTCCACCGCGAAATAGGGAAACACCCCGGGCAACCCCGCGACCGGACTGGTGTGCCCATAAATCCCCCCCGGAATCACCGCCGCCGCCCGCCGAAACATCGTCATCGACGCCGCCAACCGACCGCCATTCTGAACCAAACCTGCCATCGTTCCAACCATCACCCACCCAATTCCCCCACGCAACCGATTTCAGAGAACAGAAATCGCAACGCCCGTCCCCTCTCCCCC
>CAZFLQ010000089.1:0-9616 GCA_964519935.1 uncultured Puniceicoccaceae bacterium
TCGGTTCGGACTTGTCCCCCCGTCGCTTAACCGTTTGGGTTGCGGGTTTTCATTCGAAACCATCATGCTTCGCTCTCATCATTGCGCCGAACTCCGTCCGACCGACAACGGAAAATCCGTTCGTCTGATCGGTTGGGTTGATACCGTCCGTGACCACGGGGGGATTTTCTTTCTCGACCTGCGGGATCGCGAAGGGCTGACCCAGATCGTGGCGGATCCCTCGAATGCTGCGCTCCAATCCGTGTTTGGATCGTTGAAGCCAGAGTCGGTGGTGGAGGTGACCGGAATCGTCACGGGGCGCGAGGCCGAGACGGTGAACTCAAAAATGGCGACAGGTGAAATCGAGGTGATCGCGGAGACGATCACGGTTCACAACGTATCGCGGACGCCGCCGTTCCCGATGGAGGATGAGAAGGCCGACAAGGTGAACGAGGATCTCAGGCTGAAGTATCGCTACATCGACCTTCGGCGTCCCCGCAACCTCGGTGTGATGCGCCTGCGGCACCGGGTTTCGCAGGCCGTTCGTAGTTTCCTTGATGGAGAGGGATTTCTCGAGGTCGAGACCCCAATGCTGTTTAAGAGCACGCCGGAGGGGGCCCGGGAGTTTCTGGTCCCGAGCCGCCTGAACCCGAACGAATTTTATGCCCTGTCGCAGTCGCCGCAGCAGTACAAGCAAATGCTGATGGTCGCGGGGGTTGAAAAGTATTTTCAGCTCGCACGGTGTTTTCGGGACGAAGATCTCCGGGCGGATCGGCAACCTGAGTTTACCCAGGTTGACATCGAGATGTCTTTCATTGATCGCGAGGATATGTACGGGTTGGTCGAGGGAATGCTTGCGCACGTCTGGAAGGAGACCCTCGGGGTGGAGATCCAGACGCCGTTTCTGCGAATGTCCTATTATGACGCGATGAACCGGTTCGGGACGGACAAGCCGGATATGCGTTTCGATCTGGAGATGGTGGATTTTTCGGAGATCTTTGCGGAGTCGGGATTCAAGGTGTTTGCCTCGGCTGTTTCGGGCGGTGGGGTGGTCAAGGCTTTCAATGCGAAGGGCCTTGCCGACATTACCCAGGGCGAGCTAAAGGGCTTGGAGGAAGCGGCCAAATCACTGGGTGCGAAAGGCCTAGCCTTTATCAAATCGGAGGGTGGGGAGTGGAAATCACCGATCCTGAAATTCCTTTCCGAAACGGAAATTGAGGCACTTCGCGAGCGTCTTCGGGTGGAGGATGGAGACATCGTTTTCTTTGCGGCGGGCGAGTGGGAGCGCAGTTGCACGATTCTCGGACGGGTGCGGCTGGAGGCGGCACAGCTCCTGAACAAGCGGGGACGGATCGAGATCCGGTCGGATGACTTCAAGTTTCTGTGGGTAATCGAGTTCCCGCTGATGCTCTTTGACGAGGCGGAAGGGCGTTATGTTGCGGCGCACCACCCGTTCACGGCTCCGGTGCCGGAGGATGCGGAAAAGTTGTTGACCGACCCGAAGGCGGTCCGCGGACAGCACTACGATGCGGTTCTGAACGGAGTCGAGCTGGGCGGGGGAAGCATTCGTATTCACCAACCCGATTTGCAGCGGATGGTTTTTGAGGATGTGCTGAAAATCCCTGGGGAGACGGTCAAAGAGCGATTCGGGTATATGCTGGAGGCTTTTGAATACGGGGCACCGCCGCACGGCGGAATTGCCTTCGGGTTGGATCGGATCGTCGCGATTCTTGCCGCCCGTTCGAGTATCCGGGACGTGATTGCTTTTCCGAAAACGCAAAAAGGGCAGGATTTGATGGCACAATCGCCATCTCCAGTGACGGATCGGCAGTTGAAGGATGTTTTCATCCGGACGGTCGAGGATCACAGGTCATAATTTAACGAATTTTCGGTTTTTGTGGATTGACTCGTCTTTCGCTTAAAAATCACTCTGGCGTTTCCTGATCACTCGATGTTCCTCCGATCCATTGCATTTCTCGCCTTCCTTGCCGCGCCCGCGTTGCAGGCGGCTGAAGGTGTATCGCCCTCGGCTTACACGCTGATCAGCATCCCGATCACCAACTCGATGGTGACCGGGTGGGTTTTTTCGTTAATCTTAATCCTGGTGATTCGTCGGGCGGTGGGAACGCCCCAGTTAGTCCCGACGAAGGGGCAGGCAGTCGTCGAAACGGTCGTGATGGGTATCCGCGACCTGACGGCGCCGATTGTTGGGAAAAAAGTCATCGGGCCGGTCTTCCCTCTCCTGATCGCCTTGTTCCTTTTTGTTCTGTTTCACAACTGGAGCGGTCTCCTTCCCGGGGTCGGGGCCTTTGGGACGATAGATGAGAACGGCGACCTGAAATACTTTTTCCGTCCAGCGAACGCCGATCTGAACATGACCCTGGCGTTGGGTCTGACGGCGGCGATTTTCGGCTGGGGGTACTATGTCATCAAGTACGCGGGTCTGAAACTCCTGATCAAGGATCTCTTTGGGAACAAGGCGGAGCGGTCGGAGATGCCCTTTCCGATCTATTTCCTGCTCGGGGGCATTTTTATCGTGGTTGGTTTTATCGAGGTCTTTTCGATCCTCCTGCGGCCGCTTTCGCTTTCGGTACGACTCTACGGTAACGTCTTTGGCGGCGAGAATTTGCTGGCGACGGCCACAAGCATCGGCTGGAGGAGCTTTGTGATTCCGGTCCCGGTCTATTTCCTCGAGATGTTGATCGGACTGGTTCAGGCCCTCGTTTTCACGCTTTTGACAGCGACATACATCGGCCTCATCTGCAATCACGGGGACGACGAACACCACTAGAAAACTTTCCGGTGGGATCATGCCCGAGGGAGAGTCCCGGAGCGTGAACACCGGCATCAACAAAACAACCAAAACACACTGAATAACATGGAAATCCTCTCCACCATCACTATCGAAGCCGGCGAAATCAGAGCTGGTATTGTTGCCGGCGTCGCCGCCCTCGGCGTTGCCTTGATCGGCATGAAAGCGGTCGAGTCCGTCGGCCGCAACCCGGGTGCTTCCGGTAAGATCCTGGTTCAGTCCATCCTCGGGATGGCACTGGCGGAAGGTCTCGGTCTGATTGCCCTCTTCGTCTGATTCGAGTTCGGGCGGGGACGGTCACTCACGGGTGGCCGTCCCCCGCCTTTCCCACTCCCTGATTTAACGTTTCCACGCGAACTTTTCGAGAAATGGACCTCTTCAGCATCTTCCCTGCTTTTCTGGCAGCTGCCGATCCGGCGGCGGCCTCCGAGGCCAGCGGCCTTGTCGTGATTGCTGACAAATTCGGTCTGCAACCGCAGATTATTCTCGCGCAGGCGGTCAACTTCTTAGTCGTCGCCTATGTTCTTTGGCGTTTCGCGATCAAACCTGTGGTCGCGACGGTTGACGAAAGGCAGGCACGAATTGCGGAGGGTCTGCAGAATGCCGAGGAGATGAAACTGCGTTTGGAGGAAGCTGAAAAAGAAAAGGAAAACACCCTCCGCGACGCATCGGTAGAAGCCCAGAGAATCGTCAAAGAGGCGCAGGAGCAGGCCAAGGCGAAGGTCGACCTTTCGGTCGACGAAGCCCGCCGTGCGACCGAAGATATCATGCGCCGGGCGGAAGAGAGCATTGAGGCCGACCGAAAGAAGATGTTTGAAGAAACCCGCGCGGAGATCGCGCGCCTCGTTGTGTTAACCTCGTCGCGGGTCCTTGACCGGGAGCTGAGCGATGACGAGCGGCAGCGATTCACCGAGTCGGCTGGAGAGGCACTGTCCCGAAACTGATTGTCGACAGTTTTTCCATCGAGCCATGAATAATCGTCGAATAAAAGACTTTGCCCGCCAACTTGTGGAATTGGCGATGGAGGACGGTCGGCTTTCGGCTGAACGGGTGTCTACGGTGATCGAAACCCTGGCGGCAAAACCACCTCGCAACCATCTGGCGGTGCTACGCGAATTCCGTCATGAGGTCGTCCGTTTTCAGCGGGATCACACCCTCAAGGTGGAGTCTGCGACCGAGGTTTCGGATGAGACTATTGAGGCACTGGTGGCAGACTATGCCAAACGCTATGACCGAACACTGGACGTCGTTCGCGAGATCAGGCCCGAGCTGATCGCCGGAATGCGTTTGCGAGTCGGCGACGATGTCTACGATTATTCGGTTCGGGGCCGTTTGTCGGCTCTGAGCACCGCATGATATTTACCCCTAAACGATTTCGAAGAATTTTCCCATGAGCACTCTTGTAGAACAAATTGAGCAGGAAATCTCCCGTCTCGAAACTGGATCGACCCGCGAGAACGTGGGCTATGTGACCGCTGTCGCGGACGGGGTAGCCCAGGTCGACGGACTTTCGCAGGCGATGTATAATGAAATGATCGAATTCCCCGGCGGGGTTTTCGGTCTCGCCCTGAATCTGCAGGAGGACGGCGTGGGTTGCGTCATTTTGGGTGATGCAACGCACATTTCGGAGGGTGACGAGGCAAAGACGACTGGACGACTCCTGTCGGTGCCGGTCGGAAAAGCTCTTCTTGGGCGGGTGGTTGACGCTCTCGGTCAGCCAGTCGATGGCAAGGGGGCGATCGAAACCGAAACCTATCTGCCCGTCGAGCGGATTGCGCCGGGGATCATTCCGCGCAAGTCGGTCGATCAGCCGTTGCAGACCGGTATCATGGCAATTGATTCAATGGTCCCGATCGGGCGTGGCCAGCGCGAATTGATCATCGGCGACCGCCAAACGGGGAAGACGACGATTGCGATCGACACGATCATCAATCAGGCGAACATTAATCGCCAGGGGCTCGAATCCGGGGACGAGTCGTTTCGTCCGGTTTACTCGATCTACGTCGTGGTCGGGCAGAAGAACGCCGACGTCGCCCGGACGATCAAAGTCCTTGAACGGGCTGGTGCGCTCGATTTCACGACGATCGTGAGTGCGCCCGCAGCGGACAATCCTGCCAACCAATACATCGCGCCTTTCGCGGGTGCGGCGATGGGTGAATACTACATGGAAAACGGGATGGATGCTTTGATCGTCTACGATGACCTCTCAAAGCATGCCGTTGCGTACCGTCAGCTTTCTCTCGTTTTGAAGCGTCCGTCGGGTCGCGAGGCGTATCCGGGTGACGTTTTCTACTTGCACAGCCGGCTCCTCGAGCGGTCTGCGCGACTGAACGAAAAGTCCGGTGCGGGGTCGCTGACTGCTCTGCCGATCATTGAAACGCAGGCGGGCGACGTTTCGGCGTTTATCCCGACCAACGTTATTTCGATCACGGACGGGCAGATCTTCCTCGAAACGGATCTCTTTAACCAAGGCCTTCGTCCGGCGATCTCGGTTGGTATTTCGGTTTCGCGGGTAGGATCGGCAGCCCAGGTCAAGGCGACCAAGCAGGTGGCCGGGAAGGTCAAGTTGGAGCTGGCACAGTATCGGGAACTGGCCGCTTTCGCGCAGTTTGGTTCCGATCTCGACGCCAAGACGAAAGCCCAACTGGAGCGCGGGGCGCGAACGGTTGAGGTTTTCAAGCAGCCGCAATTTTCGCCGAAGCCAGTTGAGGTTCAAGTGGGCATCCTCTGGTCGGTGCAGAATGGTTATTTCGACGACATCGAGGTGAAGCGGGTTGTCGAGGCAACGACGAGTCTCGAGGATTTCTTTGCGAGCCGCGGGTCTGAGGCGATGGCGGCGATCCGTGACGAGCTGAAGTTGTCCGATGCAATTACCACGAAATTGAGGACGGCGGTCGAGGAGTGGAAGAAGACATTTGCCTGAGATGAACTTCCGGCCTGTCCTTAGTTGAACTGACAAAACCATGTCGAGCACCCGCGAAATCCGGACCCGCATCAAGAGCGTCAAAAACACGGCGCAGATCACCCGTGCGATGCAGCTCGTAGCTGCGTCGAAGATGAAGCGGGCGCAGGATGCGGCAATTCAGAGCCGCCCTTACGCGTTGAACCTGGCGCAGCTGATGGCGCGGGTTTACGCAAAGCTGCCGGAAACCTTTCGCCACCCCTACACCGAGGATCGAGAGACGAAGAGGCGGGGCGTTTTGCTGGTTTCGACGGACCGCGGTCTTTGTGGCTCCCTGAACTCAAGTTTGTTTCGCGAGGCAGTGAAGTTTGCCCCCGGGACGAAATTCGTGTCGGTTGGTCGCAAGGGTCGGCAGTTTCTCGCCCGGACGAAGCGGGATTTGATCGCGGATTTCTCAATCTCGGATCAAGTGACGGTCCGGGAGGTCAGGCCGATCGTCGAGGTTTTGCGGGATGCGTATCGATCGGGCGAGATCGATACGATCGAAGTGCTCTTTCCGCGATTCATCAACACGCTCGCGCAAGAGACGGCTGTCTTCAATATTTTGCCGATCGGGAGGCTGAAAGAGCAAATCGAGAACATCCTCCCGCCGAACTACAAACTTGATAAAATCGAGGATGACCGCGACCAGAAGTTTGAGCCGGATCTGGAGATGCTAATGGACCGTCTTCTCGAGATGTTCGTTTTTCAGGAGATTCACCAAACCCTGCGGGGCTCGAAGGCATCTGAGCACAGCGCACGAATGGTCGCAATGAAGTCGGCGACCGACAACGCGAACAACCTCGTGGATTCGCTAACCCTCGAATACAACAAAGCACGCCAAGCGGCGATTACCCAAGAAATTCTCGAATTGTCTTCGGCGAGCTTCACTAGCAACTAATGTTTAAAACCCTACCTATTTGACCCGATGAGCAAAGGAAAGATCACCCAAGTCATGGGACCCGTCGTCGACCTTCGATTTGATGACACGGCTGTTCCCGAAATCTACGACGCCATCAACGTCGACTTTACGGTCGATGGCAGTGCCAAGAGCGTTGTTCTGGAGGTGCAGCAACATCTCGGGAACGGTTCGGTTCGAACCGTGGCAATGTCGTCGACAGACGGCATGGTGCGGGGAATGGAGGCAACCGGGACCGGTTCTCCGATCTCGGTTCCAGTCGGCCGTGGCGTTCTCGGGCGGATTTTCAACGTTACCGGTGATCCGGTCGATGACCGCGGTGAGGTTCCGCATGATCGCCGCGATCCGATTCACCGCCAACCGCCATCGTTGACCGATCAGAGCACGGAAGCGGAGATTCTCGAGACCGGGATCAAGGTTATCGACCTGATTTGCCCCTTCATCAAAGGGGGTAAGGTCGGCGCTTTTGGTGGTGCCGGGGTCGGTAAGACGGTTGTGATCATGGAGTTGATCAACAACATCGCGAAGGCATACGGCGGGTTTTCGGTCTTTTGCGGGGTGGGGGAACGTTCGCGTGAGGGCAATGACCTCTACTGGGAAATGTCCGATGCAGGGGTTATTGACCAGGAAAACATTGCCAATTCGAAGGTCGCCCTGGTCTATGGTCAGATGAACGAGCCGCCCGGTGCCCGTATGCGGGTGGGATTGTCGGGTTTGACGATGGCGGAGTATTTCCGCGACGATGAAAATCAGGACGTGCTCCTGTTCGTGGATAACATTTTCCGCTTCTCGCAGGCGGGTTCCGAGGTTTCTGCGCTCCTTGGTCGGGCACCCTCTGCGGTCGGATACCAACCGACCCTGGCGCAGGAAATGGGAATCTTGCAGGAACGGATTACCTCGACCCAAAAAGGGTCGATCACCTCGTTCCAGGCGGTGTATGTTCCGGCGGACGACCTGACGGACCCGGCCCCGGCGAATACCTTCGCCCACCTCGATTCGACGATTGTGCTGGACCGGCGAATTGCCGCCTTGGGAATTTACCCGGCGGTGGACCCATTGGATTCGACCTCGAAGGCACTGGACCCGGCGATTGTCGGGAAGGAGCATTTTGAGGTGGCCCGCGGAGTTCAGGACGTGCTCCAACGGTACAAGGACCTACAGGACATCATTGCGATCCTCGGGATTGACGAGCTTTCCGAGGAAGACAAGCAAGTCGTGTTCAGGGCGCGGAAGGTTCAAAAATTCCTCTCGCAGCCCTTCCACGTCGCGGAGGTGTTCACCGGATTCAAGGGCGTCTACTGTCCGGTAAAAGAAACGATTCGTGGGTTCAAGATGATCCTTGACGGGGAACTGGACCACATTTCTGAAAACGATTTTGCCTACAAGGGGGCAATTGACGAGGTTCTTGCTTCGGCCGAAGCGACGAAGGAGTGATCCACATTCCGACCCCGGTTTTATGAAACTCTCGATCATTACCCCCGAGCGCGTCGCCTATGAATCCGAGGTCGATGCCCTGACGATCCCGACTGGAGAAGGTGAGATCGGGATTCTGCCCGGGCACATCCCTTTGTTGACCCTCGTCGCAGCGGGAACTCTCGACGCCACCTCGGGAGGAAAGACGGAAAGCCTGACAATTGCGGATGGATTCGCGGAAGTGGTCGGTGAGAAAATCACGATCCTGACCGATCAGGCAATTGATGTGGACGCGATTGATCCGGAGGAAGTCGAAAAGGCGCGGGCCCGTGCCAAGGCTGAGCTGGATGCGGCGGTCGAGCAAAACTTTGACGAGTCCGAGATCGAGCGCCTGCAGGGGAGTTACCGGTTTGCCCTCGCCCAGCAGTTGGCCAAAGGCCGTCGCCGGTATTGACCCCACAGGGCTGTGGTTGGGGGTAGAGGTTGGAGGAACCCATCGCGGGACTCGTTTGATATAAGCCCTTAGCTGATTCACTGACGAGGAAACTGACGGACGAGTCTCAGACATCCTGATTTGGATGGAATTGGAATGAGCCTAAACGTGCGCAGGGCTGATACCCGGGGCGACGGTAGCTCGCTCTCGCGGCTGCACCATGGCTTGTTCGATGTCGTCTCTGGAGATGCAATTCGGCATGGCTTAGAGTTCCCAGAGTTTGGCGAGCGGCACGGCGAGAATTAAAGGATTCGGGTTAAGTCGGAGCGTAGACCGCCCGTCGTAGAAGACAATCCCTTGTTGAAAACGCTCGCTGGCCATGCTGCCCAGCTTGAGCAGGCCCTTGATGTCGTGCGAGGTGGCACTTGCCGCAGCTTTGATTTCGACTCCCCAGATTTTGTCTCGTGATTCGATCACAATGTCCACTTCGGTTTTGTCGCGGTCACGATAATGGAAAAAACGCGGTGGCCGAGGCATCCAATCCGCCATGGCAACGAGTTGTTGCAAGACATAAGATTCGAGTAAGTGGCCGAAACGTGGCCGATCTTCGTTCCAGCGATCCGCCTCCAACTCACCCAAGGTTGCCGCGATCCCCGAGTCTACGAAATGAAGCTTCGGTGTTTTGACCAGACGTTTGCTGCGGTTGCTGTGCCAGGCTGGCAGAAGGCGGATGAGAAACAAGCGCTCCAACAAGCCGAGATAGCGCTCGACCGTCGCCCGGGAATGGCCGAGATCCTGGGAAATGGCACTATGGTTGAGGAGTTGGGCGGTGCGCCCTTCGATAAAGGCCAGTAGTCGCATCATGTCTTTGACACCTCGGACCTCTGCAATGTCGTGAATATCCCGCTCTATGACGGATTGGATGTAGCTACGCCGCCAACGCTCCGCCCGGTCCGGATCACGTTTTACCGAATCCGGGTATCCACCCGCCACCAGCAAGCCGGGCAGCCCCGAGGGTTTCGGCACTCCCGAGGCAGTGATCTCCGGCTTCAGACTCCCGGAAATCAAGCTTTCCCAAAACTGCCCTTTGGACCGTCGCACTTCCGCCTCAGTCAGCGG
>CAZFLQ010000090.1:0-9564 GCA_964519935.1 uncultured Puniceicoccaceae bacterium
CGATGGGGTTGTTGATGGTGGGCTGTGGGACGGTGGGAGTTCAGCGGGGGGAGGCGCCGACTTTTGGGGAGTCGGGGTCGAACTGGGTGGCGGGGGATGGGAAGGTCCTGACCTACGGGCAATGGGAGCCAGAGGGAGATCCCTGGGGGGTAATTGTGGCGGTGCATGGGTTTTCGGGGGCAGCGAGTGATTTCGATCGGCTGGGCCGGGAGGCGAGGGCGCGGGGGATGGTGGTTTATGCCCTTGAGCATCGGGGGATGGGGATGGATCCGGTGGTGGAGGAACGGGGTGACCTGCGGGCGGGAGAGGATGCCTGGGTTGAAGACCTCGGGGAGTTTCTCGGGATTGTCCGTCTTCGGCATCCGGGGCTACCGGTGGTTTTGGTTGGTGAAAGTCTCGGGGTATCCATCGCGCTGGAGGCAATGGCAAAAGGCAGGGTGGGGCCGGATCAGTTGTCGGGTTTTGTGGCCTTGTCGCCGGTAGTGGAAATGGGTTCGGAAGCGAGCTGGCGGCAGCGGCAACTGTATCGGTTTTTCCTGTTCATTGCGCCTGGTCGGAGAATTGATTTGGCGGCGATGGCGGCATCGGAGGGGGCGGAGGCACCTCCAATGACCCCGGTGGAAGCCGAGCAGGCGGCGATGAAAACGGCACCGCATCGGCTGGACGTGGTAACCTTGCGGTTCGTGGATGCGGCGATCGGATCGCTGAATCGGTCGGAGGACAATCTGGGGAGTGTCACCGGGGTTCCGCGTCTGCTGATTCACGGCGGGAAGGATGCCTTTATCGAGGCGGAAAAGGTGGCGGGATTTGGCGAGCGTTTCGAGGCGTTGCCGGGGGAAGCGGAGGTCGTCTTTTACCCGGAGGGGCATCATTTGCTGATGAGGGACTATATGGGGGATGAGATTGTTGATCGGATTCTGGATTTTTGTGAGCGGCGGGAGTCAGTGGGGCGGTGAGGCGTAGGCGGGCTGATGTATCGTCTGAGGCGTTGGTAATCGGACGGTGGGCTCGGTGACCCGGGGGCTCCAGCACCCCGGCTGCGAAGGATTTCGAGGAGGGAAGGATTTCGGAAGGTTGACAAGTCGGAGATTAGATGAACATTTGTTCATATAATGAATTTGGGTGATCGTCAGGTTTTTGCGGATGTAGTCCGGGAGGTGGAGGGACGTTTTCCAGAGGCCTTTGGGGGGCGTGAATTGCGTTTTTCAAGTGGGGTCGCAGGGGTAGATGCGGCCCTCGGGGGTGGGTTGTGTCGCGGGCGGTTGTATGAGTGGGTGGCATCGGCCCCGAGTAGCGGGGGTTCCCTGTTGGTGCGGAGTTTGATTGGGGCGGCGCGGCAGGAAGGTTTTTTGCTGGCCTTGGTGGACGCGGCGGATGCTTTCGACGTGGAGACGGCGGATGGGGTTGAGGGGCCGTCGCGTGGTTTTTTGTGGGCTCGGGCGGATGGAGCGGGCCCGGCTGCGCGGGTGGCGGATCTGGTGTTGAGGGATCCGCATTTCGGGATTGTCGTGATGGATTTGCGGGGGGTTGATCGGCGGGGGTTGTTTCGGGGCATTCGACCGGCGCAGTGGTATCGGTTGCAGCGGCTGGCGGGGGCGCGGGGAGCAGTCCTGATTGTGCTGACGGCGGTGCCGGTGGCGCAAGGGGTGCATCGGCGGCTGCGTTTGGGGTCGTCCTTCCGGTTGGAGGATTTTGAGGTTCCGCAGACGGTTCTGACGGAGCGACTCGGTTTCGCGGTCGCCGGGGATGTGGTGGATGCGCCGGATTCTATTGAGCCGCGATTCTCTCCGAAATCAGGGGGAGGACGTCGAGGAGGGACGACAGCTTTGGAGTATTTTCGGGAAATGTCAGATGGCAGGTGACGGTGTTGGGGATGGCGAAAGCTTCGATCCCGGCGGCGCGGGCGGCGTTGATCCCATGGGGCGAATCTTCGAGAACGAGGGCGTCGGATGGGGCGATTTCGAGGCGACGGAGGCATTCCTCGAAAATGTCCGGATGGGGCTTCGCCCGGAGGGGGCCGCAGCGGGTTACGACGGCGTCAAAGGCGCTTGCAAGGCCGATCTGGGGCAGGAGGCGGTCGAGCCATTCGGGTTCGGAACTGGAGCCAACAGCGAGTTTCAGGCCGACGGAACGGGCGTAGGCAATGACCTCATTCGCGCCGCGATTGGCCTGAAGGGCGCGGACCTGTTCGTCCTGTCGCCGTTCCCAGAGGATGTGAAGGTCCTCTGCCGGGATGGAGAGTCCGGCCCGTTCACGGAGGGCGTGGCGCGGGTCGAATCCGGCGTAGGTGCTACCGACGCAGCCTCCGTATTCAGCAGGATCGAGAGTCTGTCGGTGTTCGGCAAAGATCGCCGCCCAAGCCTCGAAAGAGACCCGTTCGGTGTCGATCAGAAGTCCGTCGAAGTCGAAGACAATGGCGCGTAGCATTCCCGAGCGCTGGCAGGTGAATTTGGAAATCGCAAGGCTGGACGTTTTTGCTCGCTCCCGTGCAACAGTTTTTCAACATCGGGAAAATGCCCGTCATTGCTCCGCAGTTCGAGGTTCTCACCGGTCGTGCGATTGAGTCAGTTCGCACCGAGATCGCGCGATTGCGGCTGGAGGTTTTTCGCGAATTTCCCTATCTTTATGAGGGTACCCTGGAATATGAAGAGCAGTATATCGATGCCTATATTGCTGTTCCCGACAGTGTTTGTGTTGTCGCGAGATCTGGAGATGAGGTTGTCGGAATCTCGACCGGAGCACCGATGAATGATGAGGATTTGTCGTTTCGTGGACCGTTTCAGCGCCATGGATACAAGGTGTCGAAGATTTTTTACTATGGTGAGTCGGTGGTTCGGGTGGGGTATCGGGGGATGGGGCTGGGGGCCCGGTTCATGGAGGCGAGAGAGGCGCACGCGCGCGGTCTTGGCCGGTTTGACTACCTGACATTTTTCACGGTGGAACGGGCTCCGGGAGATTACCGGCGTCCGGTTGATTATTTTTCGCCGGAGGCATTTTGGAGAAAATGGGGATTTCGGAAGCATCCGGAGCTGAACACAACCTTCAGTTGGCGCGAGGTTGGGGAAGAGCGGGAGACCCCCAAGCCGATGGTGTTCTGGCTAAAATACCTCTGACAATTCGAAGTGACGATGGGAACGATTTGCCTTTTACGATGAAAACGATGAAGATCCCGACGATGATGGACCAACCCCGAAACCATCCGATGCCATACCGGCGGGTTGGGCGTTCCGGGCTAAAATTGCCGGAGTTTACGCTCAGCTTCGGGCACAGCTTCGGGAAAACGGCTGACCCGGACCACGCGCGGGGACTCGTGGTGGGGGCTTTTGAACGGGGAGTGGCGTCGTTTGACCTTGCCAACCATTTCGGTCCTCCTTCGGGTGCGGCGGAAAAACTGTTTGGGAAGATTTTCAAAAAGCAGTTGAAGTCGCATCGAGAGGAGATCGTCGTTTCGACACGGGTTGGTGCACGGGCGTGGGGCGGATACTACGGTGGGGGTGGGTCCCGGAAGCACATTCTGGCGGCGGTCGATCGGTCGCTGAAGCGGTTGGGGGTAGATTATCTCGATGTCCTCTACCATGAGGAGTTTGATCCGGATGTTCCGATTGAGGAAACCGCCGAGGCGCTCGCTGATGTGGTTGCGAACGGGAAGGCAGTTTATCTCGGGCTGGTGGGATATCCGCTCGAGAAGTTTGAGGCGATGGCCGATCAACTTGCGAGCCTCCGGCGTCCTCTCGTGGTTGTGCAGTTGGCTTGCAGCCTTTTTGAGAGGACGTGTTTTGATTCGGGGATGGTTGCGGCGATTGAGACCCGCGGGATTGGCGGGGTGGCCGCCTCGCCGCTCGCCCACGGTTTGTTGACCGGCGATGTGCTCGAACAATCGGCGCGGGAGATTGCGAAGACGATTTCGGGTGATTTTTTACCGGGCGGTCGGTTTAGCGAGCACACTCGGTTACAGGTGATGGCTTTGAACGCCTTGGCGGAAAAGCGTGGTCAGAGATTGGCGGGATTGGCTCTGAACTGGGTCTTGCGGCATCGTTTTTTTGCTTCGGTGGCGGTGGGGGTTGGACGCGAGGAGCACATTCTCTCGGACATTGAAGCGATCGAATCGCCGCGTGATTTTCCGGCGGAGGATCTGGCTGAGATTGACCGGATTGTGGCGGCGGTGGCCGAGGTGGAGCCGGTTGAGGCGGAGGAATTCAGTTCAGTTGAGGATTTGTGAAATCGCATCAACGTATCTTGATATGTTGATATGTGCTTGCATTTAAGGCGAAGTTGGTAGTTTTTTTGGCTTAATGACTTCGCCTGAGAGCAGCCAAAGCGTCCGCACGGAGACCCTTCGCAAACTTTTCGAGGATCGGATTGTGTTCCTCGATGGTGCGATGGGTACGATGATCCAGCAGTACAAGCTGGGTGAGGCCGATTTTCGGGACGATTCGCTGGCAGATGTGCGCGGGGACCTCAAGGGGAACAACGACCTTCTCAGCATCACCCGGCCAGAGATTATCGAGGCGATTCACCGGGGTTTTTTGGAGGCTGGTTCGGATATCATCGAGACCAATACCTTTAGTGGGACCTCGATTGCGCAGGCTGACTATCATCTGGAGCATCGGGTGCGGGACATCAATCTGGCGGCGGCAGCGATAGCGCGCAGGGTGGCGGATGCAGTTGCGGCGGAACAGAACCGACCGACCTTTGTGGCTGGCGCGATCGGGCCGACGAACCGGACGGCCTCGATTTCACCGGACGTGAATCGCCCGGAGTATCGGGCGACGAGTTATCTCGAATTGCGTGATGCCTACCGCGAGCAGATCGATGCCTTGATCGATGGAGGGGTCGATCTTCTCCTGCCGGAAACGACCTTTGACACGCTGAATTTGAAGGCGGCGCTCCACGCGATCGAGGATGCCTTTGAGGATCGGGGATTTCGCCTTCCGGTGATTGTTTCGATCACGATCACCGACCAGAGCGGACGGACCCTTTCGGGTCAGACGGTTGAGGCTTGCTGGAATTCGATTCGTCATACGCGGCCACTTTGTGTCGGGCTGAACTGTGCTCTTGGGGCGGATCTGATGCGGCCTTTTCTAGAGGAGCTTTCGCGGGTTGCCGATACCTATGTCCATGTCTACCCAAATGCCGGTTTGCCGAATCCGCTGAGCGATACGGGTTATGACGAGAAACCGGAGGACACCGGATCGGCCTTGGCGGGATTTGCCCGTGATGGGTTGGTGAACATGGTTGGGGGATGCTGTGGAACGACTCCAGACCACATCCGCGAGGTTGTCCGTGAGGTTCGACCGATTGCGCGGCGGAAGGTGCCCGTGCACCCAGCAGCCCTTCGCCTGAGTGGTTTGGAGGCGCTCAACCTGACCCGTCACAACGACCCCTTCCTGATGGTGGGTGAGCGGACGAACGTGACCGGATCGCCGCGTTTCAAGAAGCTGATTCAGGCGGATGATTTCAACGGTGCCCTCACGATTGCGCTGGATCAGGTTGAGAAGGGCGCTGCCGTGATCGACGTCAACTTTGACGAGGGGATGCTTGATGGGGAGGGCTGCATGCGGCATTTCCTGAATCTGATCACCTCGGAGCCGGATATCGCGCGGGTTCCGGTGATGATTGACAGCTCGAAATGGACCGTGATCGAGGCCGGGCTTCAATCGCTGCAGGGAAAATGTATCGTCAATTCGATCAGCTTGAAGGGCGGCGAGGAAGAGTTTTTGCGGCAGGCAAAACTGATCCGGCGGTATGGCGCGGCGGTGGTGGTGATGGCCTTTGATGAGAAGGGCCAGGCGGATTCGGTTGAACGTAAAATCGCGATTGCGGAGCGGTCCTATCGGTTGCTGGTCGATGTTGCCGGGATCGATCCGGCGGACATCATTTTTGACCTCAATATCCTGACGGTTGCGACCGGGATGGACGAGCACAATGCCTACGCAGTCAACTTCATCGAAGCGGTTCGCGGGGTCAAGGAGCGTTGTCCGGGAGTTTGGACCAGTGGGGGGTTGTCGAATATCTCCTTCTCTTTTCGCGGCAATAATCCAGTGCGGGAGGCGATGCACGCTGCCTTCCTTCACCATGCGATCGCGGGAGGACTGGACATGGCGATTGTCAATCCGGGACTGTTGATGGCCTACGAGGCGATTGACGAAAGCCTGCGGGTAGCGGTCGAGGACGTTCTCCTGAACCGCGATGACGGAGCGACGGAACGACTGATCACACTTGCCGAGGCGATCAAGGATGGCAGCTATGTCCCCGGCGAATCGGGGGATCCAGCGGCGCGAATCCACCGCGCGATGCTCGAGGGGATGGACTTGCTCCGATCGCTTTACGAGCGGGCGACCCGGGAGGGAGATCCGACGGTTCTGGAGACCTTTCTGAAGTCCGGTGCCGACGCGATCCCGGACGAAAAAAAAAAGCTGAGTGAGGCTGCTCCCGATTGGCGGGCGGGAACGGTTGACGAACGCCTTGCCCACGCCCTCGTCAAAGGGATCACGACTCACATTGAAGCGGACACGGAGGAGGCGCGGCAGAAATATCCGCGACCGCTCGACGTGATCGAGCAACCCCTGATGGATGGGATGAAAATCGTTGGGGATCTCTTCGGGGAGGGTAAGATGTTTCTTCCTCAGGTCGTCAAGAGTGCCCGCGTGATGAAGCGAGCGGTGGCCTACCTGACTCCATTCATGGAAGAGGAAAAGGCTGCCCGGGAGGAAGTTCAGACGGCGGGCAAATTCCTGATCGCGACGGTGAAGGGTGACGTTCACGACATCGGCAAGAATATTGTCTCAGTGGTTCTCGGTTGCAACGGATACGACGTGATCGACCTCGGGGTGATGGTTGACGGTAATACGATTCTGGAGAAAGCAGTCGAGATCGGGGCGGATTTCATTGGCTTGAGCGGTTTGATCACTCCGTCGTTGGACGAGATGGCCTTCAATGCGGCCGAGATGGAAAAACGCGGGTTTAAAATCCCGCTGCTGATTGGTGGTGCCACTACCAGCCGTATGCACACGGCGGTAAAACTCGCGCCGCACTACTCGGGTCCGGTCGTCCACGTATCGGATGCCTCGCGGGTGGCAGGGGTGTGTTCGAAGCTCCTGAGCGCGGAACATGGCCCGAAATGGCGGGAGGAGCTGAAGGCAGAGCAGGTTGCTGATCGCGAGCGTTTCGAGAAGGGGCGCGAGACTATCCGCCTGACCTCAATTGAGGATGCCCGCGCGCAGGCACCGAGCCTGGAGTGGAATCCCAACGACATCGCGGTGCCACCTTCATTGGATCGACTGATCTTTGACCGCGTTGATCCTGCGGCGGTTCTGGAGGTGTTTGACTGGACTCCGTTTTTCCAAACCTGGCAATTGCGGGGCAAGTATCCGCGGATCCTCGAGCATCCCGCTCATGGGCAGGAGGCGCGTGAGCTGTTTGATAATGCCCGCCGGATGCTGGACCGTTTGATCTCGGAGGAGATCGTCCACCTCCGGGCGGTTTGTGGTTTCTGGCCGGCAACACGGACCGGTGATGATGTGCGGCTTTTCGAAGGAGAGGATCGCGAGACCGAGTTGGCGACCTTTCACTTTCTGAGGCAGCAGAAGGAGCGGGTGGGGGATGAACCTTACCGCTGCCTGGCCGATTTTGTTGCGCCGGAGAGCACCGGACTGACCGATTACCTCGGCGGATTTGTGGTCACGGCTGGTCAGGAAGTCGAGGACTACGCCGCCCGTCTGAAGGCAAACGGTGATGACTATGATGCAATCATGGTTCAGGCCCTCGGAGATCGGTTCGCGGAAGGGCTGGCGGAATACCTGCACCGGGAATGTCGGATCCTTTTGGGCTACGAGTCGGAGGATACCCACAGTGTCGAGGATTTGATCGCCGAGCGTTACCGGGGGATTCGACCAGCGGCGGGGTATCCGGCTTGCCCGGACCACACGGAGAAGGAAACTCTCTGGCGGCTTCTCGATGCGGAAAAGGCGACCGGTGCGAGTCTGACCTCAAGCTTCGCGATGTATCCCGCCCCGACGGTTGCGGGGCTCTATTTCTCGCACCCCGAGGCGAAGTATTTTCAGGTCGGAAAGATCGGGCGGGATCAGCTCGAGGACTATGCTGACCGAAAGGGATTCAAGGTGGAGGAGGCGGAACGTTGGCTGGCCCCGAATTTGAACTAATTGATTCGATCCGTCAGCGTATCCAAAATTTGGATACAAAAGAAGGGTTCGAAAAGATTCCGGCGTGTTTAGGGTTAGATCGAGAATTCTGGATGGAGTGGGTGGCCCTCGTCAATGAATCGGCGTTTCCGCTCGATGAATGGATCATTGCGACGGGGCGGATCATTGATTGGCGCAAAAACAGGGGACTGTCGGTCGAGGCGGGTGGGCTGATCGGCTATCTTGCTTGTTGCGAGGAAGTTGCCGGAGAGATGGCGGGCGGTCTGGTTGGCACGGTTGAAGGAATGCTGGCTACGCACGGGATGGTTGACTCTGTTAATTAGTTTTATTTATCCGCTGCAAAGGGAGTCTGAAAGATCATCTTCTCTAATTTTAAGTCTTTACTGGATAACGCATTTTAATTTGAGTGATCCGATAAGCGACCGACCGTTCTTTCCAGAAACTTCATGACCCATCCACACCCAACCGAGGGGCGAGAGCCCCGTTTCGAGGAAGGCGGGCAGGTCGCTTGATTTTCCGGCTCGGAAGAGTCGCTAAGAGAGAGTGAGACAGGAATAGTGAGGATGGAGGCGGGCGTCGAACCTGGTTCGCGCCCCCTCCTGAATTTCGGCAGCATGACTGCCAACAGAGTGAGATAGTGAGAGTGAGAGGGGCCGATCTTGAGAGGGATCGGCCCCTTGAATTTTTAAAGAACCGCGTGACAGGGTGTTCTTGACAAGGCACCGGATCACGTAGTTGACTTTTCGTTTCTTCTTACGGTGGTAGTAGCTCAGTTGGTTAGAGCACCGGTTTGTGGTACCGGGGGTCGCGGGTTCGAGTCCCGTCTTCCACCCCAGTTTCCTCCTCGCGGAAGGTAGGCGCCCGGTTACGCAACAGTCTTGGTTTTCGGGGACGCAGAGCAGGCGCGGGGTGGAAGGCCAGACATCTAGGGGAGATTGACAGGAGTCTCTGGTTCGTCAATTTTAGATGGATGCAGACGATTTCATCTAATTTAGCCAAGCAGACCTTTGGGCGGGTGCTGGAAGCGGCGCAGCGTGAGCCCGTTCTGATCGAGAAGCACAACCACCCGACGGCCGTGATCCTGTCTGTTACCGAGTATGACCGGCTCAAGCTGGTTGGCTCGGATCGATCCGCCCCCGTCCTGGAACCTCCAATTACCACGAAGGGTGTCGCCAAATCCCTCCCGATCATCCCGATCAAAGCGGCTGCACGGAAGTCGACTTTGACCGCGCAGGAGATGGTCGAGCTCGTCCACAAAGCCGAAATGGAACTCGATGCGTAAGTTGCTCGACCTCAATGCCTGGCTGGCCCTCTTTCTCGAAGGACACAGCCAGCACGCTATTGCCCGCCAATGGTATAAAGCGGAAACCCTCGCTCCGGCGGATTTGAACTTCTGTCGCGT
>CAZFLQ010000091.1:0-9337 GCA_964519935.1 uncultured Puniceicoccaceae bacterium
TGGCGCATGGCCCAGAAGAACCAGTTGGATAGTTCGCGGTAGAATTTCTTGTTGAGCAGTTCGACGTTGAAGACCTCCTCCCAGGCGGCGTGAAGGGAATCAAACGAAGGATGAAGTTTGAAGGATGAATTTTGAAGGTTTTCGAGGGCGAAGGAACTCAGGATTTCGAGGTGGCCCCGGTGGGGGGCGGTGAGCGAGATGTCGCGGATGATGGTGGCCTTTTCGAGGACGTCTTTTTCGGCCCGCAGCTTGTTGCGGCGGCGGTTGATGACGGCGATGGAGAGGAGTGGCGCAGACATTCTTGTCTGCTTTTTTGATTTATGATCACAGATTGATTTGGGATCACAGACAGAAATGTCTGTGCCACCATGCTTGATGAGCACCATGACGGGCATGGGGAAGACGCGGTTGATCTGGCGGGCGATGGCGGTGAGCTTGCCGCGGGCGTAGTCTCCCCCCTTCAGCTCGATGGCAAAGAAGAGGTAGGAGCGGAGCAGGCCGGGCTTGACCTCGGTGTCCGGGAAGAGGGAGGCTTCGCGGGAGAGTTCGTTGTCGGTGAGCTGGAAGAGCAGGTCGGCGGACTTCCAGTCGGCAAAGAGAGCTTTCTTCGGATCGAAGGCGGCGTCGGGGTTGCTCTGGCGGATGAGTTCGAGGAAGGCCCCGGGCTGGGAGCCTGGGAGGGCGATGGTCTTGTCACTGCGGTAGCCGAGGGTGTCGAGGAGGGAGAGCGCGGCCTCGCGCAGGGGTGCGGTGGGCCCTTCGACGGGGCTCAGGGCTTGTAGGGCGGATTGGATGGAGGTGTGGAGGGTGCTGTTTGCCATCGAAAAAAGATTGATTTTCCTGAAATCTGTGCGACTATTTCAGAATAGGTTGTTCATTGCGTAGCGGGGGTCAGCCTTTTTTATTTTAAGTTTTCTCTTGAGTTTCTGCTGACTTCTGAGATCCTACCTTCGAACCGACGGAAAAAACTCGGCTGCATGCCGTGTGGTTCGCGCTTTATAGCGAGAGAACCCTATATCCGTCGGTTTTTTATTTTATGCATGTCGGGAGGTGTTGATTTGCGGGTGTAGAATGTGCCGTACTGTTTTCCGTGGGGATCATCGACATCGTGGACCAGAGAAACTTTTTGCCAAATTGCCCGGAGGAACCGGTCCTCCCCTTTCTCGTAGCATCGCTGTAAAGCCCATAGCCGGTAATCGGCTATTTGGAGGCATGGAGATTGCCACGGATACCTGGGCAGGATTTCCATTTCGGCATCTTCCAGATCTTTAGAGTGTTCGTCCTGAAATCGTTCCCGGGCCTTCAGTAGCTGGTCCTTGAGGGCATTGGTCCGATCCGAATTCCCACGACGGGCAAAGGTGATGGAGTAAGAAGGTTGCTTATGCAGGCGCTGCTTAAAAAGCAGACGCGTCGTCGAATCATACAGTTCATTGGGTTTATAGCGGTAGGATGCCTCCATCTCATTACGCCTTTCGACATACTCAAGGACGCGCCGCATATCCTTGATCACTGCGAAGAACTTGAAGTCGATCTCTGTCAGCAGCTCATAGACCTTTGCTCTGATCTCATTGTGATCATCTTTGGCGTGAAAGCAGAGAGCGGTTTTTTTCGCCTCTGGAGCCATTGATGGAATGCCTGAGTAAAGAGGGTTTGAAGAAAGAGATTTTCTCAAAGCCTCAGGGCGAGCCGTAGCATCGCGGTCATTGCCGCAGCGAATCATGCCGAGCATGAAGTAGCGTCGAGCTTTGGCCTCTTCGATGATTACGCGGCCCTTGCGTCCGAAAAGAACACCATCACCGGCCTCATCGACATAGTAGGTAACTGGCTGATCTGAATCGCGTGTTGGCATTATCTGCTAGAGAATCATTTACTGATCTACGATTCGTTGCCCAAAATCATCAGCCAGGTGAGTAGTTCGTATTCGGTTTCGAGTTCCTTTGGGGTTTCCGCCGCGCCGGGGAGCTTGCCGTCTCGTCCGGAGAAGAGCGAGGCTGTGGCGCGTTGGGAGAAGGTGTGGGCGATGGATTCGAGGGCTTTCTTGACGAGGCCGTCGTAGTGGCCCATGTCGGCCCCGTCGTGGGTCCTTTGATCGAAGAGGTCGCAGAGCTGCTGCTGCGCTTCGGGGTGGCCGGCGGCGAGGTCGCGGAAGAGGTTGAGGGCCTGCTTGGGCTGGGTGAAGGTGATGCGGACGGTGCCGTCGTCGAGGACATAGACGAGGTAGAAGCGCCCGAGCGGATTGATGCGGCGGGCGGTTTCGGAGTCCTTCGTATTTCCTGCCGCCGGGTCGGGTTCCTCTCCCCGATGGCGCAGACAGAAAATGACGCCGGGTTGCGAGGCGGGGATGTCGGCTTTGGGCGGAACGACGGCGTAGAGACCGGGTTTGGCGGCTTCCAGTTCTTCCCGCTTCGCTTCGAGGAACTGGAGGAGGTCGATCCGGAATTCGTCGAGGGAGAAGTCGGCGAGACTGATGGTTTCCTCGAAGTCCTCAAGGTCGAGAATTTCCGATTGCATCCGCTTGAGCTGTTTGTTGCGGAAAAGGAGGTCCTTGGTGATGAGGTCGTCCACCTGCTCGTTTTCGAGAAGATTGTCTTCCTGGGTGGCGGATAGATCGACGAGGGCCATGCGGGCTTCGACGCGGTGCTTGACGTTGAGGTAGCGGTCGAGATCGGCCACGGGCCAGAAATTGATCAGCCGGACGGCCTCGTTGCGGGAGCCGATCCGGTCGATTCGACCGAAGCGCTGGATGATGCGGACGGGGTTCCAGTGGATGTCGTAGTTGATCAGCAGGTCACAGTCCTGAAGATTCTGCCCCTCGGAGATACAGTCGGTGGCGATCAGGACATCGATTTCTTCGTCCTGTGGAAAACGTTCCTGGGCGGCGCGGTTTTTCGAGCGCGGGGAAAAATTGGTGAGAATGTCGTCGTAGTCGTTGGAGGGTCCGAGGGTAGAGCGGTTTTGTTCGCTGCCCTGGACGAGGGCGACATGGGTGCCCCGCTCGTGGAGGGCGGGGGCGAGGTTCTCGTGCAGGTAGCGGGCGGTGTCGGCGAAGGCCGTGAAGATGAGCACCTTCCGGTTGGGGTTGCCGTCGCGGTCGGTGGTCGGGTGGTCGAGTTTGTTGAAAATCTCTTCGCGCAGGCGGGCGAGTTTGCCGTCGTGCTCGGGCGTGGTGGCCTTGGCGCGGTCGAGGAGATATTGCAGCTGCACCCGGTCCTTCTGCACCGCCTGGCGCCACTTGGGAATGTCGATGTGGCCGAGGTGGAACTTGCGTTTGCCCCCGACGAGCAAGTCTTCGGGATTCAGCTCGTCATCATCCTCGATCTCTGGCTCCAGGACGTTGTAGTCGATCTCGGCGTTTTCTTCGGTAAAGGCTTCGAACCCGGCGAATTTGTCCTCCAGACGGTCGATTTTGTCGATGGTGCGCTGGAGGGTGAGACGGAAGGAGTCGATCGAGCTTTCCAGGCGCTTGAGGAAGTTGACCCTCATCATGCCGATAAGGATTCGCTCGCGGCCCTCCTGGGTGAAACCACGGGTCCGTTCGTCGAAGTAGGTTTCTCGGATCGTGGCGGGCAGGTCGGAACGCAGGTGGGTGGTCGGGTGATAGAGGGCGAGGGTCAGATTATCGATCTCGGTGTTGAGCTCTTCGAAGGAGATCTTACCGCGACGCGCATCAATCGGCGGGTGGAGGGAGGCCGGTTTCGGGCGGAGGGGGAATCCGCCGAGCTTCTCCATCTCGTGCTGGTAGTGGCGGGCGATCTGTTTGCGGGAGCGGGCGATGCTGAGACCGTCGAGCAGACGGAAGAAATCGCCGCCAATCGCCTTCAGCAGTTCGCTGTTGTTCCGCTGGTCGGCGGGCTTTTTGGACCAGTTGGTGAAGTGTTGCTGGGCTTTGCGGGTGGTTTCCTTGACCGAGGCGATTTCGAGGGAGTTTTTGAAGGCGGCATCGGCCTGGCTTCCCTCCGGACGTGCCACATCCCCTCCGGCGATGAAGGAAACCTGATTGCGAAGGTCGGCCAGCTCGTTATTGACGGGAGTGGCGGAGAGGAGCAGAACCTTGGTTTTGCTGCCCGAGCAGATGATGTCCTGAATTAGGCGCTCGTAACGGCTGCGTTTGACTGGCTTGCCGTCTTCCTGTTTGGCCTGGGCGTTGTTGCGAAAGTTGTGGGACTCGTCGATCACCACGAGGTCGTAGGCCCCCCAGTTCAAGTTGGCGAGATTCAGGGTGTTGACCTCGCCGGAATCGCGGGAGAGGTCGGTGTGGTGGAGAACGTCGAAGCGGAACTGGTCGTCGGAGAAGGGGTTGAGGAGGTCCGGGTTGCGATAGACCGTCCAGTTGCGGCTCAGTTTCTTCGGGCAGAGCACGAGGACACGCTCGTTTTTCAGCTCGAAATACTTGATGACCGCCAGGGCGGTGTAGGTTTTGCCCAGACCGACGCTATCGGCGAGGATACAGCCGTTGAACTGCTTGATACGATTGATCGCGGACTTGGCTCCGTCCTTTTGGAAGGCGTAGAGCTGTCTCCAGATCCGGGTGTCGGGCAATTGGAGATTTTTGAGGTCCGACTCCGCGTTGCGCTCGCCGTCGATGTACTCCCGGAAAATGTGGAAAAGGGTCAAATAATAGATGAACTGCGGGGATTGGTTTGCGTAAAGCCGGGCTAGTTCCCGCAGAACGACATCCTTCACGTCTTTCGTTAGTTCATCTTTGGACCACCATTCGTTGAACCATTCGTAGAGATCCTCCCGGTCGCGGCGGCTATCGACAACAATGTTCAACTCAACATTGTTCCCGGCCTCGCGGAGGCCAAGTCCCGGCACGGTGAAATTGGAACTACCAAGCATGGCTTCGGCCAAAGGGCCGTTTTGTACATGATAGAGCTTGCCGTGAAGGAGGCCGCTCTGGCGAACGGTTCGAATTTGCGCCTTTCTCTCGATCCAGTCAGCGCACTCACGGGCGAGTTTGCTCTGGCAAAGTTGGTTGCTTAACGAAAGACCGTTCTCCGTGAGGGAATACTCGCGGGAATCTTTGGAATCCCTTTCGAGGCGGTTGATAAATTGAGGGTCGCCGAAGAGAAATTTAAATTCTTTTATCTGGTCCAACCCGGCCTTGAGCGCATGGTAGGCATGGATTGTAAAATAGGCCGAAACGACCGAAAGAACCGTCTCTTCTCCGAGGATTGGTTCGAGAAACCTGCCGGCTTTGCCTCTTGAGTGGTTATCGCGAATACTGGAGGTCGGTGGTTTCTCTGGCATGGAAAAAGCATTCTTGAAATTCGGAATGCATTCCAAATCTGCAAGATAAAGTCCCGGTGCTCCAGACTAAACGAGTCCCATCCATCCACCCACCAGCCGGCTCTTGACCGCTTGCATGATTCATCGGAATGGGTTTCGAGGTCCAGTCTCAAGGCACCATCCCCGCAATTATCGACCCAATTAACACCCCCACGGCCCCAACGCGTCTCTACCAGTCAACCTTCCCCCCAATCGCCCACTGGCGACCTGATCCCGGCGTTCCCGGCACTTCCTCAAAATCATCATCAAAGAGGTTGTCGACCGACGCGATCACCGTCAGACGATCCCACTGCGGGACCCGCCACGACAGCGAGAGATAACTCAGAATCGCCGTGTCGTCCGACTCCCGCAACAGGTTCTCCCTTTGCTGACGCCATTCCGTATCCACCCGCAACTGGAACCCGAAATCAAGCGGTTGAATCCAGGCCCAGGTCACCCGGTGCTCCGGATAGTTCAACGCATAGAAGCTCGCGTCCACCCCGACATCATAACTTTCGTCCTTGTGCAGCCAGGTATAGCTCAAGGTCGTTCGGCCGTTTAACGGCAACTCCCTCTGATACAGCAGCTCCAACCCCACCGTGTCCGTATCAATCGGATTGGCGGTCCTCGATGTCGTCGCACTCTGGCTAAAGGTCCAGTCCACCAGATCGCGGTCCCAGCGGGAAAAGATCGTCGCCTCCACCCGATCCCGCTCTCGCTCCAACCCGGTCCGCAGTTCCACCGTGTCGCTCGTCTCCCGGCCAAGATCGGGATTGCCCCGGAAAAGGCCTCCCGTCGGCGAGGACCCAATCGCCGTGTAGCCTGCAACCTGGCTCGACCCGGCGTAGCCCACCCCGAGGAACCACCGCGTCTCTTCCAACCGCGCCCCGATTTCAAAATCCGCCACCGCGTCAACCGCCCCTTCGTCACGGTTCGAATCCGCATAGGTTAAACCGGCCTTGGCAACCCAGTCCCCACCGTCGCCCCAGGATCCCACCTTCTCCGGGACCATCCCCAGTTTCCAGTAGCTGCGGGACTGAAAGGTGTTCGTCAGCGAGGTGCTCTCAATTGAATCGAGGTAGGCTTCCGCCTTTCCCCGCCAGATGATCCCGTTCCACTCCGGCGAGACTTCCCCGCCCACGCCCCAAACCTCCGTCGTGTGTTGAAATGGATTTCCCGCATTCGGTCGAAAGCGATTGAAATCGTAGTCGTCCACGTTCCGTCGATAGTAAGCCGCTAACTCGATCGCTCCATCGTGAAACCCCGCCACGCGATGACCAAGATACACTGTCGTTGTCTCGATGTCCTCGCTTTCCGGCGAATCGAAGGGTGCCGCATAAAGATTCGGCCATCCAAAAAACTTGTCCTGATACCCCGCCAGCAGGTCCGTTTGCCGGGATTCCCCACTCAATTGCAACCGCCCGGAAACACGTTCGAATCGATGATCACCGTTCTCAACCGTGCCATCCGACTGCGAGTGTGCCAGATCCAGATCCGCCCCGAGGCGACCCCATTCCGTCTCGACCGTTCTTCCACCAAAGACCTCCCCTCGGAAGAGCGCATTGTCGCCTCCCACCACCAGAACCTCGCCCCCGTCAATCACCGCCCCCGGCTGGTAGGCAATGCTCCCCGCCGTCGAATTAAAAGCTCGCCTCGCATTCTCCACCCCGGTCAGAACCTCCGCCCCCTCCAGAAATCGCGGACTGAAGGGAATCTCCGCAAAATAATGACCCGTCTGCGGGTCCAGCAAAGTCAACGGGCCCAGCAAAAAACCCGTCTGCTCAAAGGTTCCCCCCCGGATCGATACGTCCGCCTGCGCCTCCGCGAAACCCCGGGACTGAACATCCACCGAGGGCTCGAAGACCAGCAACGAAACCGGTGCCGCAAAACTCACCACCGGTGCCGGATTGGCGATTCGCTCCACCGTTACGGTCGTCCCGGTGATCTCCGTCGGGACCGCCCCGTCGGCCGACATGCCCAACGGACCAAACATCCCCAGCAAAACCCAATACAAATTCTCTCGCTCAATCTTCATTCACCCATTCCAGTCCTGATCGCTCCCGACTGGCAATTCGTAAATGCAAAATCTAATAAGTTAACATAATTTGAGCCTTAGCCCCCCGAAGCGTCGAAAGCCTTTGTCGAATGTCACTAAACGCAGGTCTCTCTCGAGGGCGACGGCCGCCAGCATGGCATCATTGCAGTCGTTGCCGAAAAGCAACAGCTCAGCGCAGAGCGAGAGGCAGCGTTCCCGACAGGCAGATGTCCACGGAGCAATTCATTGATCAGGATGTTGTTGTCGAGCAGGTCCACGGTTACGCCAGAGATGACAGATCGTCTTTCAGTTGTGCGCTTTCCATCCGGCGTTTCAACTCTGCTGCGCCCACGGTTGATCCCGAAACCGAACTGACCGGCAGCTCGGTTCGTCGAACCGCGCGTTCCTCGAGGTGCATTAGCGGCTCTTCGACCGCCTCCTCAAAAAAGCGCGGCAGGCTCAGACCCAATTCAGCAGACCTCGCCTTTGCCCGACGGTAGATTTCATCCTTGATGCGCAATGTCGTCTGCTCGACAGATTGCTGTCAAAACTGCCCAGAACTGTTAACTCTATCTGGTTGTCCTCACATTACGATAAACAAGAATCGACGTTTACCGCTTTTCTCCGGTCCCCATTTCAGTTTCCATGATTGCTTATGTTACAAGCTGGAATCGTCGGAATGCCCAATGTCGGGAAGAGCACGCTCTTTAACGCTCTCACGCGAACGCGGAAAGCAGATGCCCAAAACTACCCGTTTTGCACCATCGACCCAAATGTCGGCGTCGTCAGCGTCCCCGACCCCCGGCTCGATGTCCTCGCTAAAATCGCCGTGTCCAACACCACCATTCCCGCTGCTATCGAGATGGTTGATATCGCCGGTCTCGTCGCCGGTGCCTCCCAGGGCGAGGGTCTCGGCAACAAGTTTCTCGCCAACATCCGCGAGGTCGACGCCATCGTACAAGTCGTCCGCTGCTTCGAAGACGATGACATTATCCACTCGATGGGCTCGGTTGATCCGGTCCGCGACATTGAGATCATCGAAACCGAGCTGATTCTCGCCGATCTTCAGTCCGCCGAGTCCCAACACGCCCGCAATATCAAGCGCGCCCGCGGCAAGGACAAGGAGGCGATGGCAAATATCGAGCTCCTTGACCGCCTCCTCCCCCACCTCGGCGAGGGCAAACCCGCCCGCACCCTCCCCCTCGATGACGAGGAAGCCCCCGTCCTCAAACGACTCTGCCTCCTCTCCTCCAAACCGATCCTCTTCGCCTGTAATGTCGCCGAGGAAAATCTCGCCGATCCCGATTCCGTTTCCTTTGTCCAACAGGTTCGCGAATTCGTCGCCTCCCGCGAAGAGGCCGCCATCTGCGTCATCAGTGCCCGCACCGAGGCCGAATTGATGGATTTCTCCCCGACCGAGGCCGCTGAATATCTTGCCGATCTCGGAGTCGATGATTCCGGGGTCAGTCAGCTCATCGCCGAAACCTACGAACTCCTCGGTCTCGCCTCCTACCTAACCGCTGGGGAGAGAGAGGCCCGCGCCTGGACTTTCACCCTCGGAATGACCGCCCCGCAGTGCGCCGGTGTCATTCACACCGACTTTGAAAAGGGTTTCATCAAGGCCGAGGTCGTCGCCTACGAGGATCTCGTCTCCGCTGGTTCGATCGCGGCCGCCCGCGAAGCCGGTAAATACCGCCTAGAAGGCAAAGAGTACCTCATGCGCGATGGAGATGTCGTTCTCTTTCGCTGTGCGACTTGAAAAATTCCGGTTTTGCCGTTTTCCAGCAGTATGGCTAATCACACCCACCCGCTCCTCACACTTCCCCTTATCGCAACCATCGCCGCCCTCAGCGGGTGTGGTAAAAACGACGAGATCGCGGTCTACGAGGTCCCCAAGTCCTCCCAGTCCGCGCCCACCGTCGCTCCTTTCGCCGCCCCCGCCGAGCAACCGGATTCCGCTGCCAAGGCTTCCGCCCCCGGTTCGATGCAGGTTCTCCCGGGGATGGCCGAGTCCAGTGGCGCCTTCCCCCTCCC
>CAZFLQ010000092.1:0-9307 GCA_964519935.1 uncultured Puniceicoccaceae bacterium
CGACCTTCGCGATGATCGTGGTTTCAATCGGGGCAACCTTTGGGGCGACCGCCTTTTTCGCGACCGCTTTCTTCGCGACCGCTTTCCTGGCGGCAACCTTTTTGACTGGAGCCTTGGTAGCCACCTTTTTCGCGGGTACCTTGGAAGCAGTTGTCTTTTTAGTGACCTTGTTGGCAGATTTTTTTGCGGGCATGATGTTTGAGTTGCTGGATGAGTTGGTTTGTCGAAGAGATTCGAATCTTGTTGATGGAATGCACCATGTGAAGAGCAATATCGGATTGTAACGACCCTGTAGCGCGGTTTTCGAGCACATTGTGTGCCCATGATTCGCGGGAGTTTCCAGTCGTGAGCCACTCGGGCCGAGCAGGTGGCAGATCCAACTATAAGATGGATTGACAATCGCGAGTTGAACCGTGAGCCTTTCAACTCTTCGCGAGCGGGTGTAGTACAAAGGCTAGTATACGAGCCTTCCAAGCTTGGGATGAGGGTTCGATTCCCTCCACCCGCACCATTGGTGGAAGACGGCTAAAGGTTCGCGGGTTGGGATCGATCTCAGTAATCTAGGTGTTCGTAGTCGTCCTGGTAATACGTTTCGATTCGGCGACGATCTTCAGGGGTGATTGCAGGAGGGAGGGTTTTTGACGTGTTTCGGCGCGGAAGGGTTATTGGGGGGAGGCCGAGGTCGCGGGCGATGTCACGGATGTCACGGGATAGTGACTCGATCCGGGCGATCCGATGGGTGAGGTAACGGTTTTTGGGCTCTAGTCCATCCAGTTCCAGGCCGATCCAGGCGGTTTGTGGGCGGCATTGAGAGAGGGCGATCGTATTAAAGCAACCGGGGGGCGGGTTGGCACCCTCGTGAAACCGAAGACTGTCACCCTCGGTGTCGATCCACCTTTGTTCGTAGCGGGAGAGCGTTCCAATCGGGCGGTTTTCCGCGATAATTTCAAGAAATGCGGAAAAGGAGGTTGCGGGTGGAAGGACTTTTTTGTGTCGGAGGTATTGGAAGAGGGACTGGGCTCTGGTTTGAGGGTGGCGGACGATCGCAAACCGATAGGCTCGGTCGAAGAAGGATTGGGGGATGATTCCGACCTTCAGGAGGGTGGAAACAGACTGGTGTCCGAAGGTTACGAATCCGCGTCGATTCCAGTGATAGCGTGCCCGAAGGACAGATTTGAAGCGGTGACAATGGTAGGGCGAAAACGCCTCCAGAAGGCTTGTTCCAGCGGTCTTGGGTATCCAGATAAAGATGGCATCGGGTCCGGACGGGCGTTGGCGTAAATCCTCGAAGCAACGTCGGAAGAGGCTGCGATGGAGGGTATATTTGATCCGCAGCTGGAGGCGTTTTCGAAGTGCTTCCCTCATCGGCGGGACCGGCCTGGATCGTTGGAATCGTCGCCCGGGTTGAGACGGAGGTCGGTCGCGTCGGCGGTAACGGTCCCTCCGAGGTCAAAGACAAGAATTCGTGCAAGGGGCTTGAAGATTTGAGCAGCCCATCCGATGACGGGCATCGAAATCTCCTGAAAGAGATAGACGCGCAAGCGCATATCGACCATCCCGGTCTTGAGGGAGTAGCTGCCGGTTGCCTTGATCCGGCTGGACGAGCTGTAGAGATCAAAGCGGGTGAAATCGACCTTTTCCCCGCCGAGCGTGAAGGCCGTTTCGAGCTGATTGAAGCGAATTGACCCAATATTGAAAGGGGGCGGAGCGGCCGCGAAGAGCCTTGAGAGGATACCGAGGACGCGGACCTCGCCCAGGTCGGGTGAGTGAATGCTGGCGACCGCCTCTCCAACAAAACCGGTTGGGAAATTCGGATCTCCAGCCAGTTTCGCAAAAAGATCGAGGCGCCGGTTCCGACGATCCGGGGAATCGGGTTTCCCTGAGTCGAGGGTGTCGGAATCGCGGAGCAGGCTAATCGACTGAAGTGTGGCGCGGGGATCCGCGTCGGTGATTCGGAATTCGAGGTCGATGTGAGGATCGGGTTGCTGTTGCCAGGTCAGCGATCCCTCACCGCGACCACCGCCTATGCCGAAGTTAAGCGAAGTGACAGTGGCAACATGGTTAGCGTAGGTTGCCCGGAAGCGAAGGTCGTCAAAAGTGATGCTGGCGGTCGAGACCGGGAGGTCGGTGCGGCCGCGAATGTGAAGGGTCTCGTGTCGCCGGAGGGATTCGTCGGCCTCGGGAGCAACAACGACCCCCCGGATTGCGAGATCGGCGGGTCCGGTGGTCTCGAACCGATCAAGCAGTTGGCGGATACCCTCACCCATTACCTTGAAATCGTCGGGGAGCCGGATGTTGGTCACGAAATCATAGGCGCGGGCAACGAGGAGATTCCGGCGGTAATTGTAAAAGTAGTGGAGGCTGCCGGAAAGGTCTCCGGCGGGTGCGGTGGCGTCGCTGATCAGGACAGTCAGATAGCGTTCGTCGCCCCAGACGAGGGCGGTGGCGCGGTCAATCGGAAAATCCGAAATGGCGGTGGGTGGAAGGCGGATTTCGCCGTAGATGTCGCGGTCCTGACGGGATGTGGCGTTGCCGCGGATGCGGAAATCGACGAAGGGAGGCTGCGAAAATTCAAACCGCGCCCAGAGGTTATCCCACCACGGTTCGAACCAGCCGCTCAACTCGCGCGGAATGGCGCCTCCCGTGAAGGACACGCGCCAGTCGCTGTTGGCGAAATCCGCCGAAAAATTGCCTTCGAGATTGTATTGTCTGGTGTCGAAATTAAAGCGGCGGATGCGGAGCCCTTCGGGAAAAATGTGACCGGAGGCGGAGAGGCGCTCGCCGTCCATTCCGAGGACATCAATTCGGCCTGTTTCGAGGAAGAATCCGAGAGAATCGGGGATCCCCCCGGGGCGGAGAAAGGCGGTTGCCTGGAGGTTGATCGGAGTGGGTATTTTGATCGCCTCTTTGAGTTGCCGGGCCAAATCGGGAAATGCGCCGATCGCCTTGATGGGATCGATCCGGGTTTCGAGATCGATGATCCCGCTGAGGCTGTTGGTATCGATATCGGTTCGGAATTGGATGGGAGTCTCTCGGTAAAAGAAAGATCCCTCGGCAAGAACATCACCGCTCATGGGATCATTCATATCGACAATCAGGGAACGGATGGTTTCACCCGCGATCTCGATGCGGTCGCCCGCGATCTCGATCCGGGAGATTTGAAATGGATCGGGGATGCCGACCGAGTATTTCACGCCGAGGTGCCAATCGGCCTCAACGACGGAAACCTGATCCGTGTGGATCTGACCGATCCGCCCCGAGAGGGTTGATTCGATTGATCCTTCCCCGATCGTGGTCTGACCGTTGATTTGAAAATTCTCGGCAGCGACACCCGGAAGGGGAGATGCCGAAGGTATCGCGAGGCGCCAGCGAATCTCTTTGCTCTGGAATGAACCTTGCCCGAGTTCGAAGAAGATCGAGGTTCCGACAAAACCAGCGGTGAGTTTTTCGAGGGTGGAGATGGCCTCCGTAACGTCGCGATGGAGGTCAGGAATGGCGTATGGGGTTACCTGTCCAGCTTGATCCTGTGGAAACAAACGCTGGAGGCTGTCGAAGTCCACGATTCCGAATCCGGTCAGGGAAATGTCGGAGATTCGTGCGAAAGCATTTTCAATCTGCCAGGCGTTGCGGGAGGACCGAAGACGGAGTGATGGAATGTCCAGAATCGAGGACGGGTTATCAAGCCGCTCGACCTTTTCAAAGAGGACCAGCCCCGTAACGGAAATGCTTTCAGGACGGATCTGGCCGGTAATGAGACCGGGTGCGAAGAAATCGATCCCGGCGGATTCGATCTCGAGAACAGGGAGATCTCTGAGGCGTTCCCGGAGGGTGATTCCCTCAATTTGGATCAGAGCATTGCGATTGATCCGAATTCGGGCGAGGGAGACGGAATAGCGGTGGTCGATCCTTTGGTTAATCCAGGTTTCAAGTCTTTCCGGTGGGAACGGGATGGGGATACCGAGGCCAAAAATTATAATAATAAAAACCTGGATACACAAAAGGCCGGCGAGGGAAGCGCTAACGAGCCAGATGAAAGCTCCCACGCAACAGCTCTGGCGGCACGCTTTCATTCCTCGAGGTCGGGGAGAAGGTCTCGCAAGGGACCGGTATCGGTCTCGCGATCGACGCTCTCGAGGTCGTCAAAAATTGCCTGGGGGGGTGTCTGGACGAGGAAGGGCGAGAGGGCCTCGACCAATTCAACGGGGAGGGTAAAGGTCATCCCGGCATCGGGGAAGGCCCCTCCTTGCAGGTTGCCGGTGATTCGATCTGTCAGCCAAAAGGTTGCCCGGTTCGGGGTGGGGGCATCCGATGCCGGCAGCCGGTAATCGACGATGAAACGCCAAGTCCAGAGTAAGGGATCTCGGCCGTTAATCGAGATGGAATCCCCAACGCTTCTTCCAAGATAGCTACCGACTCGAAAATCCCGGGCGTATTCTTCAATCGCCCCGAGGGCGGAAAGCTGGTCGGGGGTCAGGTCGGCTCCGACATTAATCCATCCATCGCCGTCGGGGTTGCGGACGATCTCGAGGACGGGTGCATTCGTCTCGCTGGATTCGAGGGCGATGCGTTCGAGGGATGCGGTTTCCGGCAGGGAGTTGAGGAGCCGAAGACGGTAATGGAGTGGATTCAGCGGGAATGTCCGGATGGGCTGCAACGAAATTTTGAATACGAATGGATCTCCTGTTCGGCGGGCGTAGAGAAGTTGGGACGGGGGATCGAGATCGCCGATCAGAAGGCTCGTCGATTGCCCTTCGCTCGAGGCGGTAATTTGAAGCCGGGGGTCGGAAAGTCCGTAATCGGTGAGTTCGTCGCTGGTTGGGGCATCGTTGACAAATTCACTGACGCGGAGAGCGAGGAGGGTATCCATTGCGTCGGCGATAATCAACGGGTCAGCCGGAAAGCGCTCCGGTTCACTCTGGGCACCGCCGGTCCGCGAGACAACCTGCCATAGACGGTTGTCGAGACGTTGGAGGGTCGTGGATCGGGTTTGCCCGGCGATCTGAATCTCATCGAGATTCTCGACCTCGAACTGAACAACGCTGCGCTCCCGGAAGAGTTCGACCGCCTTTGATATTCCTCCGAAAGGGGCAGCAGGAAGCTCGAAGGTGGTTGGGTTGTCCTCGAACTTTCCGAGAATCGAGGGGTTTTCGGGGTCCTGGGTTTCGGGTTCAGCGAGGAGGAGGGTGACGGTTCGGGCTTCGGTTTCGAAAATGATGCGGAGTTCTGGACTGGCCAGACGGGAGTTGGCGTTTTCGGCGGCTTCTCCGACCAGAAAACGCCCGATGGGAAGGTTGAGAATCGTGTTCAGACGGGCATCGACACGGGAGGAGTTGGCAGCGGTTGAAATGGGGCTTTCGATCCGCCAGTCATCGCCGATCCGAAGGAATCTTACAAGGGGTCCATCCGTAAAGAGATCTTCGATGCTGAAGCGTTCGAGGGCGAAGAGATCGAATCCGAAAAGGAGGTTGTCCTGAAGATCGTTGATATCGACGACAACGGCACGAAGCAGTTCCTGATCAATGACATGAATGCGGTCGGCGGTCTTATCGAATAGGTAAAACCTGTCTGGAAGGTCGGAAGGTGTACCGATCGCAAGCTCGACGGTGCGTCGCTCAATCTCGATCGTGAGGGTGAGCGATGGCTCGTCGAGGCCGTAGTCGCGGAGGGTTTGGCCGCTGGATTCGACCTCGGCAATGGAGAAGGAAGCGAGATCGCGAAGAAGGACAAGCTGTTTGAGAATCCGGTCGACGGCGTTGGGGTTTGCCCGCCACTGAACCGGGGAGGTCAGGATCCAGGTACCATCCTCCTGAACAAGCGTCCTCCCGAAAGGGATGTCCGGGCCAACGATCTCGATGCGGTTGGCTTTGAGAACCTCGGATCCAAGAATGCTGCGGCTGTCGGCCCGGGCGGACCCGCGACCGGGATCGTGAATCTCGAGGTAGTAAATGATCCCGAAAGCAATCAAGTTAAGGAAAGCGAGGATCAAAGTGAGTTGGAAGCGCATGATCGGAAGAAGAGGTTCGGATGTCGTGTTGGTTTCCGGACGTTACCGTCTGGCGAGGTGCGAGATTCCGGCGATCGCGAGAAAGCCGGCCGGAATGATCAGGAAGAAACCGGCGATTCGGTAGAGTTTTTCTTTACTGAGGACGAGCAGATACTCGGTGACCGGTCTGGGGGGAAGGTCAAGAAGCTCGGTACGTTCGACTGCCCAGTGGATTGCATTGCGCAGGAAGACCGGATTCCCGGCGGCGAGAAAGTAGGCATTGGAGATTATGTCAGAATTCCCGACAACCAGAATTCGGCCGGCCTCGTCAGAAGCAAGAGGAACCCCGGCTTGAGAAGACAGGCTCCGCTCGGCAGCGACCGCGATGCTGACGGGACCAATCAGGTCGACATCCGGGTCGATCCGGATGGTATCGCCATCGCGGTAGGAGCTTTCGGCAAAACTACTTTCGGAGGAGGCGAGAATCGATTCGAGTTCGATCCCGCGGGCGCGGATGTCCTCCCCTGGGTTGGGGATGACCGGGCGCGGAAGACCTGTCAGAAGGGTAACCTGGAGGTCGATGAGGAGATGGGTCAAAGGGTGTTTGCTAAACCGTCGCAAGATGAGGGATCCCGAGGTAGATTCGAAATCACTGCCGGTATCAATCACCACCATGTCGGGGATGGAGATGCCCCACGCGGAGAAAAGTCCCTCGAGGCCGGTGTTTACGCCGGGATCAATGAAGGCGAGGACGCTGCCGCCGTTCCCGAGGAAATCGCGAAGCATCTCAATCTCGCGCGAGCGGTAGGCCGCCGATGGCGAGGGAATCAAGATGGCGCGGGCATCTGCCGGAATTCGGTCGGTCTGCGCGAGATCGATCTGATCGACCAAGACCCCGGATTCGCGGATAAAATCGTAAGCCCTTGAGAGGCCCCGGTCCGGGGTGACATCGTCGTAGCGCATTTCGCCCTGACCGACCGCAAGGTAGAGTTTCCCTTCCTCGCGGTAGACGACATCGAGGATCGCGGATAGAAAAGCGGATTCGCCACGAAACCCGCTGATGCGCCCTTCGTTGAAGGTGTAGAGCTGGTCCGGAGGAATTTCCCGGATGGCTTCGTTGGCGCTGACGATGATCGAATTGGGACGTTCAATTCCGTAGGTGGCCTTGAGCTCGCGGGCGCGGGAGCGCTCCTTGTATAGATCGACGAATTCGACCTCAAGGGAACCGCCGGGGGATTCACGATCAACGACGTACTGGACCTCGCGGAGCAACCCACGGATGTCCTCGCGGAGTCGTCGAAGCTCTGGTTCCTCGGCCGAATCGGGAATCGTTACGAAGATACGGAGATCTTCGGAGAGGTTGCGCAGATACCCCCTGGATTCAGGGGACAGGGAGTAGGATCGGGACTCGGTTAGATCGACCCGCAGGTAATTTCGCGAGGCGATGAAGTTGACCGCAAGGACGAGGGACAGGGAGAGGACGATCTGCAGTCGGCGGTGAAACGCGCGCACGCGGCGGGTTCGTTTGAAATCGGGATTCATGGCGGGGTCAGGCATTCTTGCGAATCACGAGGACGGCGAGGCCCAGCAAGAGCGTGCTGTTGCTGAGGTAATAAACAATCGGACGGCTATCGACGACCCCGCGGCAAAAGTCGATGAGGTGTTCATAGACCTGAAGGTAGTCAACGACGGCCGCAAGGATTGGTATCCTGATAATCCATTCATTGCTGACGGTGCCGAGAAGGCGTCCCCCGACGATGACGGCAAAGAGACTGATAACCGTAATCATTGCAGCCACCAGTTGGCTACGGGTCAGGCTGCTGGCGAAGATGCCGATCGCGATAAAGAGCGTCCCACTGAGAGCGACGAAGGATAATCCACCAATCGTCGTGGCAGGGTCGAGAAGGACCGGACGGGCAGCTGGAATGGCCCCGATTTCCAGAACGAGAAGAGGGAATCCGAGGGTCAGGAACCAGAAACCAACGTAGACGAGGTAGGTGGCCCCAAATTTTGCGAGGACAATTGCAGCGGCCGAGGCGGGGGTGGTCAGGAGGGTTTCGAGGGTTCCGGACCGTCGTTCCTCGGCGAGGGAGCGCATCGTCAGAAGCGGAACCACGAAAAAGCCGAAAAACCAGAAAAAATAGAAGAATGAATATCCGGGAAGCTCCTTGCTCGGGCTGATCGTATACCCTTCGAGAATGAACCAGTAAAAGATTCCGGTCAGAGTGGTAAAAATGACGGCGGCAATGTGGGTCGCCGGGCTAAAGGCGAGTTGCCGTAGCTCGTGAAAGAAAAGAATTCGGAGACAGCGCATGTCGGAAAGACGGAATCAGGCGGCGGATTCGAGGGATTCTGTATCAGGGGAATCCTTGCGGGTGGCAGCGATGAAGACATCCTCGAGACTGGCCTCGATCCGGGTGAGACCGAGGATTGTGATCGGTGAAGGGTCGGCAGAGGCAACACGGCTGAGAATCCTCGGTACGAGATTCTCCGAGCCGGGATGGTTGAGGAGCAGTCGCCGGGTGCGGGTGTCGCCGACCCGCGTGCTGTCGGTGATTTTGATGGCGGGATCGACCTCCTCGAGGAGTCGTTCGGCATCAAAAACACTGCCCTCGAAAAGGAATTCGTAGCTGGACCCGGGGAGAAACCGCGCCCGGAGGTCGCGGGGACTTCCGCAGGCGACGACCTGACCCCGGTTAATAATGACACAACGGTCGCAGATCCGCTCGATTTCGGGGAGGATGTGGCTGGAAATGACGACGGTGTGTTTTCCCCGGAGGCTATCGACAAGGGCGCGGAAAGATCGGATTTGGTGGGGGTCGAGCCCGATCGTGGGCTCGTCGAGGATGATGATGGGAGGCTCGGTCAGGAGGGTATCGGCAATTCCGACGCGTTGGCGAAACCCTTTGGAGAGCGAGCGGATTGGCTTCCGTTGGGTTTTCCGATCAAGATCACAGACCTCGCAAACGCGTTGCAGGGCTCTTCGCAGGCGACCACCGGATAGCCCCTTGAGACGGCCGCAGAGGCGAAGGTATTCACGGACGCGCAGGTCCTCTGGCAGCGGGTTGTTTTCCGGCATGTAGCCGATCTGGTCCTTAACGGCATTTGGGTCGGCGGCGATGGAGTGTCCGAGAATGCGGGCCCGACCGCTGTCCGCCTCGAGTAAGCCGGTCAAAATGCGCATGGTGGTACTCTTCCCCGCCCCATTCGGCCCGAGAAATCCGACGATCTCACCCCCGCCGATCGCGAACGTCAGGGCGTGAATGGCTTTGAATCCGTAATAGGATTTCGTAAGATCCTCTACTTCAATGCTATAAGGGTTTT
>CAZFLQ010000093.1:0-9284 GCA_964519935.1 uncultured Puniceicoccaceae bacterium
ATGGGAGGGCGTCGGAACGGCTGTTGCGGATGGCGACGGGGGGGTATCGGCTGATCCTGAGCGGGGCGGCGACGATTCCGGCGGAGGATTGGGGGGAGGCGACGGTGGTCTGGCTGAATCCGGTCGGGGATCCGCCGGGCGGAAATTTGGAGGTCGGTGGTCTGCGGGTGTTGATGGGTGGAGAGGCCGGATGGGAGGAGCGGATCCTCTGGGAGCAGTGGGCGATAGAATCGGGGGGAGATTATGAGGTTGTGGCCGGGAGTGGGAATTATCTCGAAGGATGGGAGGCGTTTCTGCATGAATAGATGGATGATGTCACGAATGGTTGAGCTGCTGCTGGCAAGCCTGGTGTTGGCGGGCATTTCCTGGTGGGTGGAGGCACGGGAGGCTTTTGCGGAGATGGAGGTGGTTGGACCGGGCGAGGTGACGGTGGCGGGTGCGCGGGTGTGGGGAGACGCGGTTCTGTGGGTCGATGTGCGGTCGCGGGATGCGTGGGAGGGGGAGCGGATCGCGGATGCGGTCTGGTTGAATGAGGGGGAGTTCGAGGCGGGGATGGAGGCGTTCCTGATGCGTTGGAATCCGGAAGTTCCGGTGGTGGTGTATTGTGACGGTCAGGCCTGTGATGCGAGTGCGGCGGTAGCAGACCGTCTGCGGAACGAGTTCGGGATGGAGAACGTCTGGGTCCTGAAGGGGGGGTGGGAGGCGTGGAAGCGGTGAGAGGAAGAACAGCAGAGCGGGTGCGAAGGTCGGTCGGGTGGATCGCCTTGCTGGTCCTGGCGGGGATCTTCGGGTATGCGGGGGTGATCAAGATCATCGATCCGGTCGGGTTTTACGGGTCCATTCTCGATTACCGCCTGGTAGACGGAAGCTTTGCCGTTATGGCGGCGGTGGTCCTGCCGGTCTTTGAGGTGGTTCTGGCGGCCGGGTTGCTGTTTCCGCGTTGGCGGATGGCGGCGCGGGCCTGGATCGGGCTGTTGTTGATTTTCTTTTTGATCGCGATCGGGCAGGCCTGGGCGAGGGGGATCGATCTGAGTTGCGGTTGTTTTGGCAGCGGGGAGGCGGTGGCACCGTGGACGCTGATCCTGCGGGATATCGGGATGCTGGTGTTGGTTGGATTGGTGCCGGGTGGACGTGAAGGATCGCGCGCGGATAGTTCTGAAAGCGAAGGAAACTGAATGATGAAACGTACGAAATGGATAGGCCTGGGCCTGGTCGGGGTGATCCTCGCGGTGCCGCCCGCTGTGATGCTGATGAGAGGTCTGGGCGGCGGGAGGGCCGAGCCCTTGCCGGTGACGATCTATGCGGAAAACCCGCGGAACCTGTCCGGGAACACCTATGAGCTGCGGGCGCGAATCCGGTCCCAGCGAGGTTACCGGGACGGGGTGGGGCGGATCCTCGACGTCGAGCCACTGGAGGTGGCCCGTCCGGTCGCCCTCTTTGTCCCGGCGGGGCTGGAGGGGTTCTCTCCCTCGCCGGGGCAGAGCTATCGCTTTGGTGTCTTTGTGGGGGGTGATGGAATTCTTGAGATGCAATGGTTCCGAAAGTTGTGATGAAAATGAAACTACAATTTTTGTTGGCGTTATTGGGTATGGGTTCGTTAGCGGTTTTCCTGCGGGGGCAGGCGATGCCGGAGAGCGAGGGGGCGGTTCCGCCGGAAGATCGCCGGATCGAAGATGGATCGGCGAGGCCACGGGCGACATCGGATCCGCTGGTGCCGATATCGCGGATCGGTCCGGAATCGGAGGTGCTGGAGTGGAGGGGGAAACGTTTCGGGATCGGCGATCCGCAACTGGCGCGGGCGCGGTTTGAGAAGTACCTGAACGCGGCACCGGCGACGGATGCAGACGATTTGGCGTATGATGAGTTGCTGGACGAAATCAGTGCCCGTTTGCGGGGGGCGAGAGGAGGCCGGACGACGGAGCGGATCGCGGAGGCCTGGCGGTTGCTCTATGTGGCGGCGGATCATCCGGTCGATAGCCGATTGAGTGAGACCCTCGCGGATCGGGTGATCAGTTTTTGGCAGACGAACATTCGTATCCGTGACCTCCTGAGCGAAAACCGTCGTCTGGAGGACGAGATCGCGAAATCTGATTCGGATATTCGGGGAATCCGGGATACGGAGCGGCGCGACTTTATTGAAATGACGCGGGGGCGAAGCGGTCTGGAAGGAGGCCCACCCTCGCTGGACTACCGGGCGGAACCGGAGGAGCGGCGGCGGGCCGAGCGGATGGAGCAGATTGCAGAGAACCGGCAAGCGGAGATCACCTCGCGCCTGAACCAACGGTTGGAGTTCCAGAGCATGATTCTGCAGTTTTTTACCCAGCGGCGCTTTCAGCACGCGATGATCGCGAGCGATTTTTACCGGTACATTTTTCCGGCAGAGGAGAGTGAGTTGGAGGGGAGTGATGGGTTGAAGGCGGATGTTTTCGGGGGTCTGGACATCAAGTTGACGACGACGACCCTCGACGCGCTTTCAAAAGAGGCGATCCAGGATGTGGAGGGCTCGATCAAAACGGTGACCTTCCTGTTGTCGCAGGATGAAGTGGACACGGCAGCGCGGCGTTTAATGGAAGCCTTTCAGTTGGGGGAATTCCTGCCAGCGGTGAAGACCTTTCCACTCGAGCCAAAGCGAAGGATCTATGAATACATCCGGGTCAGCGAGCGGTTGTCGAGTGCCCTCGAGGTGCGGGATTTTGCGCGGGCGGAGGCGTTGCTGGAGCAAGCGGGGAAACTGGCGGTGGATTTTGATCCGACGAGGCCACGAGCGTTTCTGGCGACGGCGACCCGGTTGAGTGATCTGGCCTTGCAGAAAGCGACGAATGCGGCCCTGCGGGGGGACAGTGCGGCGGTTGAGGCAGCGATGACGGAAGCGGTCCGGCACTGGCCGACGAATCCGCGAATCGAAACCTTTTCGGCCGGGCTGATCGAGAGGGTGGATCAGCAGTCGGTGGCATCGAAAGACTTTGACCGCCTGATCGCGCAGGGGAACGAACGGTCGATCTTTGCAGATCGTTTTCGGTTGGCGGTAGCTCTGGCGGACGATCCGGAGCGGAACGAAGCGTTTCTCGGGGTGATGCGGCGAATGGAGGAAGTCGAGGCGGCGATGGCGCAGGCGAAGGAACTGGACCGGATCGGAAATGCCTTCGGGGCGTGGGAGATCCTCGAGCGAGCCTACCGGCGTTATTCGACCGATTCGGACCTGAACCGGATGCGGGGGGATTTTGCAATGCGGGCATCGCGTTTCGCGTCGGTGGTGGCGCGAGCGGAAGATCTCGAGGGGCGGGATGACCTCGGCGGTGCCTTGCAGGCGTATCTGGAGGCGGAGACGATTTTGCCGTCGAGTTTCTTTGCGGAGAGCGGAATTCGCCGGGTGGTGGATGCGGTTCTCGACCGTCGGGGAAGCGGGGGGCAGCAGTCGTTTGGCGGTGGAGAGGGAGGCGACGAATCGTCTACCGCGACGGGGTCCTGATGCTGGTAGTAAGAGACGTAACGGTACAGCGGGTGCGGGGCGGGCGGCCCGTTCTGGATGGTGTCGGGTTTGCGCTGCCGGAAGGATCTTTGAACGCCCTCGTGGGGCCCTCGGGGTGTGGAAAATCGACACTCCTGCGGGCGGTTCTCGGAATGATCGAGCACAGCGGGGAGGTGGTTACGGATGGGGTCGATGGCAGGCGCGGGAGGATAGGGTTTGTTCCCCAGTTCAGTCTGGTTCGCGAAGGGTTGACGGTTCGGGAGAGTCTTGAGGACCGCCATTTAATATGCTGGCGGGATCAGCCGGAGGAGCGTGAGGGGGCGATTGCCGCGGTCATTGCGAAGACCGGAATGGCGGGACTGGAAACGCAACCGGTGGAGTTGTTGTCAGGCGGACAGTTGCGGCGATTGGGGCTGGCGATGACGTTGTTGACCCGCCCGGCGGTCCTGTTGTGTGACGAGGTGACCTCGGGACTGGACCCGGAGGCGGAGGACGCGATTCTCGATGTTCTGGAGGGCCTCGCGAAGGAGGAGGGGATGACGGTTTTGTGCGTGATTCACAACCTTGAGCAGATTCCGCGGTTTGATCGGATCGCGGTCTTGCAGGACGGGGTGTTGAAGGCGTTTGGGGGGTGGGCGGAGTTGCAACGGCGTCTGGCGCTGGAATCTCCCCGATATCTTTACCAAAATCTTCCGGCGTTGGGGCTGGGGTCTGTTCCGCGGGACGAGGAAAGATCCGTTGATTCCGGCAAGGTCATACTGTCCGGTCGTCGGCCTGGTTTTTGGTTCCAGGCCTGGGTACTTTTGCGTCAGCGGTGCCGATTACTGGGAAGGGACACGGGGTATCTGGCGATGCTGGGGGCAATGACCTTTGGATTTCCCTGCCTGGTCGTGATTTTTGCGCTCGGAGGGCTGCCTCAGATCGAAGGCCTGGCGATGGAACGGCCCGGGAATCCGCTGGAGCACATTCTCGAAACGGTGCGGTACCGGGAGGATGCGGGATCGATTGCCCAGTTGATCATGGGTTTGGTGATGTTTCAGGTGGTCCTGTTGGGGTTGATGGGGGCGAATCTGGGGAGCCGGGAAATCGCACGCGAGCGGGGTGTGTATGAGATGGACCGGATGGCGGGTCTGAGACCGATGGCCTATGCGGTTTCGAAGGTTATTTTCGTGGCATTGCTGGCCTTCGGACAGGGGGTGTGGATGGCGTGGTTCGTGAAAGTCATTTGCGAGATTCCGGGAAGTCTTCTGGCGCAAGGGGCGATTCTCGGGATCTCCTGTGTTTCCATGGCCTGGGTCAGTCTGGGAATATCGGCGCTGGCGCAGTCGACCGAAAAGGCGTCGCTGCTATCGATTTATCTGGTGGGGTTCCAACTGCCCTTGTCGGGGATTGTTCTCGCCCTGCCGGACGCGGTGGTCTGGCTTTTTCGTCCCTGGATCAATGCGTTCTGGGCCTGGGGTGGCTATGTTTCGACAATGGAGCAGTCGCGCGTCTACGATGCGTGGAGAACGACCGACGTCTCCTGGATCCCGGAAGCCGGGGTCGGGATGGCGGTGCTGTTGATCGAGGGGGCGGTTGGTGTTGGGATGGTTCTGAAGGGCGTTCAGGCGGGAGGTGGGAGGCGGAAGGTTTGAAGGTGGGCACCGCCTTCCCGTGGTCGCCGGCGGGTTCTATGCGTTGCGAGATGAGATGAGGCGAGTTTGTCGGGGATTTGCCGGGGTCAGAATTCGGTTACGGGGAGGGATGGGTCGAGGGGGAGGGTGAGGCCGGTGGGGAGGGGTTGGGTGGGGGATTCGATCATGGCGGCAAAGGCGATCATGGCGGCGTTGTCGCCGGTGAAGGCGGGTGGGGCGATCTGGAGGGGAACGCCGAGGCGGTCGGATTCCCGACGGATGCGGGTGGCGAGGCGGTGGTTGTTGGCGACGCCGCCGGAGAGGCCAATGCTGCCGCATTCAGTGGTTCGAGCGATCTGGTGGAGTTTGCGTCCGAGCTGATCGACGACGGCGGCCTGAAAGGAGGCGCAGATGTCGGGGAGGGCGGTTTCGAGGGTGGCGTCGTCGAGCTTTTCGAGGGTGTAGCGGAGGCTGGTTTTGAGCCCGGAAAAGCTGAAACGCCAGTCGGCGGGATTCTCGAAGGCGCGGGGAAAGTTCCAGGCCGAGGGGTTGCCGTGGGTAGCCCTTCTCTCGATCTCGGGGCCGCCGGGGTAGGGCAGTCCGAGGAGTTTGGCACCCTTGTCGAGAGCCTCGCCGGCGGCATCGTCGACCGTTTCGGCGAGGATCGAAAGGTCGCCCTTTCGGTCGATCCGGATGAGGAGGGTGTTGCCGCCGGAAACAATCAGTCCGAGGTGGGGGAGTTGGGCAGCAAAGTGTTCAGGAAAGTTGGGCGGGTCTTTGGCGTGGAGCGGAATGAAGGGGGAGAAGGCGTGGGCGCGGAGGTGGTTGATCCCGTAGAGGGGTACATTCCAGTCGAGGGCGAGGGCCTTCGCGGTGGAGATCCCGATCGCAAGACAGCCAGCGAGTCCGGGGCCGCGGGTGACGGCAATGGCTTTGACCTGCGAAAGATCGAATTCCTGTCGGAACCACTGGAGAAGGGGGGGGAAGTTTTCGAGGTGTTCGCGGGTGGCGAGTTCGGGAACGACTCCGCCGTAGATCCGGTGGAGATCGATCTGGGAGTGGGTGCGGGTATCGAGAACCCCGGTCCCCGGATCGAAAAGGGCGATGCTCGATTCGTCACAGGAGGATTCGATGCCGAGAATCATTGGGCGTTTCGGATCATCTCGAGGGCGGCGGTAAGAACCTCGTCTTTCGTCGGGGGAAATCCAAATTCCGCTTCGAACGCGCCCGGATCCATCCCGGAAAAGGTTCGGCTGAGCTCGGCCTGGTAGAGGCTGTCCTCTTCGATTTCGAATTCGTGGTCGGGCTGGATTCCTTTGCCGTGGACGACGGTACCGTCGGGGAGCGTGTAGCGCTGGGTCGTCAGTTTGACGCCGGCCCCATCGCGGTAGCGAAAGAGGCTTTGGACAGAGCCTTTGCCAAAAGAGGTTTCACCGAGGACGGTGGCCCCGGCGAGTTGTTGGAGAGCACCGGCAAAGATCTCGGACGCACTGGCACTGGCGCGATCCTGGAGGATGAAGAGGTGGGGGCGATTGGGTGTCGCGGGCCGTTTTGACTCGAGACGGTCGACGACCTTGCCCTCCCGGTCGACGGTCATGACAACCGTTTCACCGGCGGGCACAAAGAGATCGACGGTGTCGCGGGCAACCGTGAGGAGTCCTCCGGGATTTCCCCGAAGATCGATCAGGAGGGTTTGATCGCGGGCGGGATCGCGTTCGGTCAGGATGCGAAGGAGTTCGTCGGTGGTACGGTTGCCAAACTGGCGGATGCGGAGGTAGAGGATACCGCCATCGAAGGCCTCGACCCGGTCGATGGAATCAAAATCGATTGCCCTTCGTTCGACGGTCAGGGTGCGGGACTGATTCGAGCCAACTGATTGAACCGTCAGGTCGACGGTGGTGCCGGGTTTGCCGCGGACCTGTTCGACAACCCACGTCAGGTTTTCGCCTTCGGTCGAATCCGTTCCGACCTCGAGAATACGGTCGCCGACGCCGAGCCCGGCGTCGGCGGCGGGGCCGCCGGGGAAGACGTTGGTGATAAAAATGCCGGAGGAGAGCTCGCGGATCTCAACCCCGATGCCCTCGTAGTGCTGTTCGGTCGAGATCGAGAATTCGGCGAGGGCGGGAGGGCTGAAGTAACTGGAGTAGGGGTCGAGACCGATGAGCATGCCCTTGACGGCATTTTCGCCAAGGTCCGGGTAGCTGGCGGCATCGGGGTCAACGTAATGGCGGTGGGTCAGTTCCATGGTCTGACCGAGCCGATTGAGTTGTTTCCAGAACGATGGTGAAAAAAGAGCACCGAGGGACGGCGCAACGTAAGCGATCAGGGCGGCCTGGGTAAAAAGGACCGCGATCAGGAACGTGCGCGAGGGAAGTCTCATACGTGTGGGTAGGGCGGCGTGAATGCTTAGCGTTTGGCGGCATCAATCGCGGCGGCCTGAAGGCGGGTGAGTTCGGAGATCCCTTTTCGGGCGAGACCGAGAAGCTGTTCGAAATCCTCGCCGGAGAAGGTCGCCTCTTCGCCGGAGCCCTGAATCTCGACGAAGCGGCCCTGCCCGGTCATGACAACATTGCAGTCGACGGAGGCGGCGCGGTCCTCTTCGTAGTTCAAATCGAGGACAGGGGTATCGTAAAAGATGCCGACGCTAACGGCGGCGATTGAATCAGAGAACGGATCCTCTTTGAGAACCCCGTCGCGGAGGAGGCGATTGATGGCGATCCGAGCGGCAACGTAGCCGCCGGTGATGGAGGCGGTGCGGGTGCCGCCATCGGCCTGGAGGACATCACAATCGAGCCAGAGGGTCATGCCGGGAAGTTTTTTGAGATCGAGGACGGCGCGGAGGGAACGGCCGATGAGGCGCTGGATCTCGATCCCGCGGGGATCGGCCTTACCCCGGTTGATCTCGCGATCCTTGCGTTCGAGGGTGCTGTAGGGAAGCATTGAGTATTCGGCGGAAGCCCAGCCACCCTGGACGTTTTGAGCCTGCATCCAGCGGGGGACTTTTTTCTCGATCGTGACGGCGCAAATGACGCGGGTGTCGCCGAAATTGACAAGAACCGATCCGGTCGCGTGGGGGGCAATGCCGGGCTGAAAGCCAATCGGGCGGAGGTCGCGGTTGGCGCGACCGTCGGGACGGGGAAGTTCGATCATCCGATGATGGAGACACGGGAATGTGTTTGAGGCAACTCATCACTGGGGGTGGTGTGGTGTGTGGGGGGGAGGAGGGTGGCCCACGAAAGGCACGAAAGAGGGGTGGGTGTGTGGGAGTGCGGGGGGTGCGGGAGCGCGAGCTGGAAGCTCCCGCTACTTTGGGGGATAGTGGTGGGAGCTTCCAGCTCGCGGCGGGGGGATGCAGGATTGCGGAGAGGGACGGGTGTGGCTGCTCATTTTTACTCGCGATCCAGTGCTTCGAGTTAAAGATGCTAAAGGGTAGTCGAAAGAGTCATGGATAGGGAGAATGTTGAAATTAGTAAAGGAGAGCGTGGCCCGGGCGGTCAGGCCAAGCCTTGGGAATATCTCAATCCACAGACGGAAATCGATATCCGAACAGGAGGCCGGTTGCCGCATTGGGAGCAGGGTAGTGTGTGGTATTTTGTCACCTACCGTTTGGCAGATGCCCTTCCCAAGTCTGTTGCAGACACTCTGAGGTTGGACCGGGAGGAATGGCGTCGACGTCACGATCCCGACAATCTTACGAAAGCGGAACGGGCGGAGTATCAGAGGCTTTTTTCCGAGCGCTATGATGCTCTCCTCGATTCCGGAAATGGCTGCTGCCTCTTGCGTGATGCTCAGAACGCAAAGATCGTAGAAGATTCTTTTCGGTGTTTCGACGGCGAGCGGTACGTTCTGGATGCGTGGATTGTCATGCCAAATCATGTTCATATTTTGGTGAAACCTTTGGCGGAATTCCGACTTTTTGATATTCTTCATTCGTGGAAGTCGTTTACTGCGAACGCGATTAATAAGCGGGCGGGTCGACGGGGACAGCTTTGGCAGCATGAGTCCTACGACCATATCGTGAGGGGTTCGGACGCAATCGAAGCCATTCGCCGATACATTCGAGAGAATCCCAAGGTCGCGGGAAGTTTGTAGACCGTGGGTTTGGGATGATGAGAAGGGGGGCAATTATGTTGGTGGTGATAGGTGTGGGGGCGGGGTGCGCGGGCTGGTGGGTTCGGGTGCGCGAGCTGGAAGCTCCCGCT
>CAZFLQ010000094.1:0-9232 GCA_964519935.1 uncultured Puniceicoccaceae bacterium
GGACCAGAGCGCCTCGGTGCGGCGGGCGAGTTCGCGGCCAAAGGGAACCTCGTGAACCGGGTCCTCGGTCAGGGAGACGCGGATGGTGTCGCCGAGGCCATCGGAGAGGAGGGCACCGATCCCGATGGCGCTCTTGACGCGGGCATCTTCACCATCGCCGGCCTCGGTCACGCCGAGGTGGAGGGGGTAGTGCATGTCTTCCTCAAGCATTCGGGCGACGGCGAGGCGGTAGGCCTGAATCATAACCTTCGGGTTGCTCGCTTTCATCGAGAGGACGATGTCGCGGTAGCCGTGGCTTTCGGCGATGCGGATGAACTCGAGGGCGGATTGAACCATGCCCTCGGGGGTGTCGCCAAAGCGGTTCATGATTCGGTCGGAGAGGGATCCGTGGTTGGTCCCGATTCGCATCGCGCGTCCGAGTTCCTGGCACTTCAGGACGATCGGGGTGAATTCTTCATAGAGCCGCTGGATTTCGGATTCGTATTCATTATCTGAATACTCGCGGATAGCAAATTTCTTGCGGTCAGCGTAGTTGCCGGGATTGATGCGGACCTTTTCAACATGCTCGGCCGCCTCGAGGGCAGCCTTGGGGGCGAAATGGATATCTGCGACGAGGGGGACATCGAATCCGGCGGCGGAGACTTGACGACGAATTTCGCCGAGACAGCGGGCGGCGCGGGTGGTGGGGGCGGTAATGCGGACGACCTCGCAACCGACCTCGGCCAGTTCGATGGTTTGGCGAACGGTCGCGGCGATGTCCTCGGTGTTGGTCGTCGTCATGGACTGGACGACAATCGGGTTGTTTCCACCGATGACGATGTTGCCGACGGGGACGGCCCGCGACAGACGGCGCCGGCTGCGGAGACGGTCGTGGCAGTAGGGGAGGGTTGCCTTTTCGGTCGGGGCGGCAGGGGCGACGGGAAGCGTGTTCATCAGAAGAAAATGCGGCGGATGTCGTGGAAGGTCAGGTAGAGCATGAGGCCAAAGAGGAGCATGACCATGAAGGCACCCTGGACGGATTCGACGAGCCGTCGCGGAAGGGGGCGGCCGCGGATTTTGTTGATCGTCGCAAAGAGGATGTGTCCGCCGTCGAGGACGGGGATCGGCATCAGGTTGAGGATTGCGAGGTTGATGTTGAGGAAGGTGATGAACCAGATCAGCATCGACATTTCGACCGAGAGGGTGTGGATGGTGTTAATGATCCCGACGGGGCCGCTAAGGTTGCGGATCTTGACATCGGAACGAGGGTCGATGAGGGCGCGAAGGGTGACAAGAACGGTGGTGGCGATCTGGTCGATCTGGGTGAGGGGGTCGGTGTGGACGGTGACCCATTCAGGGACCATGGCGACACCGATGGCCCAAACTTCGCCGCGTCCTGGAAATTCGCGCAATTCCGGGGTAAGATTGGTGGTTACCTCGGTTCCATCGCGGTCAACCACAACCTCGACCGGTTGGCCATCGCTGGAGCCGATCAATTCAATCACGGTTGTAGCGGAGAGGACCGGGGTGCCGTTGATGGAGACGAGGCGGTCACCGCTAAGGAGACCGGCGCGGGCGGCAGGGGAGTTTTCGGTTGGCTCGATAAAAATGGTTTCGGCAGCCTGGATTCCAATAATGCGGATATCCTCGTCGGTTCCGAGGACGGGGTAGACCCGTTTTTCGAGTTCGGTCCCGTCGCGGTCGATCCGCAGGCGGGTGAGGCGTTGGCCCTGTTCGTCGCGTTCGGAACCGGCAAGAATTCCGTAAGTCAGATCCATCCAGTCACGCGGTTCGTCGCCGTCAACTGCGAGGATGGTGTCACCGGGTTTGAGTCCGGCGAGGAAAGCGGGGGAGGGGACGGGGTCGCGGTTTTCGAATTCGAGGGTCTCGGCGACATGCCCGATGGTGGTGGTAACGGCGGAGGAGGGCATTTCCCGTCCGATGATCCAAAGGCCGGTGGAGAGAACGAGGGCAAAAAGGATGTTGGCGATGGGACCTGCGACGGCAACGATCACCCTGTCGCTATACGAGATCGGGGGAAGGATCTCCTGATCGGCATCGTTCTCTTCGGCGCCCTCAAGGCGGCCCATTTCGGCGAGCTGGGGGAGGGCAACGTAACCGCCGAGGGGGAGGATCCCGATCCGGTATTCGACCCCTCGATGGGTCTTTTTGAGGATGGCGGGGCCAAAACCGATTGAGAAGCGGAGGATTTTCAGCCCCCGGTATTTGGCGGCGAGGAAGTGACCAAGCTCGTGAAAGAAGATCGAGCCTCCGAAAAAAACAAGGACGAGAAGAAACGTCCAAACGCTACTGAAAATCCAGTCGAACATAATAGGTGAGAGGTGTTAAGAGAACCGGAAGTTCCGGTTGGATCAAGTGTTGGCGGTGGGTAGTGAGGCGGAAATGCGCTGACGGATTTCGTTTTCGAGGGCGAGGATGTCCTCGAGGGTATCGGGTGCGGCGAGATCGTGGGAGTGGTCGAGGGCCTTTTCAATCACATCCGGGATGGTGGTAAAGCCGATGATGCGGCGGACAAAGGCATCGACCGCGATCTCGTTGGCAGCATTAAAAACGGCGGGGGCGAAGCCGCCAGTGCAGAGGGATTCGAAGGCGAGTCGGAGGGCCGGAAAGCGGTCGAGGTCGGGTGGGCGGAAATCGAGGGAGAACGGGATCGAAAAATCGAGGGAGGGATCGGGGCAGGGAGCGCGGTCGGGGTAAAGGAGGCAGTGCTGAATCGCAAAGGCCATCGTCGGGGGGCTGAGCTGGGCGAGAATCGATCCGTCAACGAATCGGACCATCGAATGAACAATCGACTGGGGATGGACGACGACCTCGATCCGGTCGGGTGGCAAATCGAAGAGCCAGCGGGCCTCGATCACCTCGAGCCCCTTGTTGGCCATGGTGGCGGAGTCGATCGTGATTTTTGGTCCCATATCCCAGTTCGGGTGGTCGAGGGCCTCGGTCACAGTGATGGAGGCAAAGTCTTCGATTGGACGATCACGGAACGGTCCCCCCGAGGCGGTCAGGATGATCCGGTCGAGCCCGGCGCGGGGATGGCCCTGAAGGCACTGAAAGATGGCATTGTGTTCGGAATCGGTTGGGAGGAGGCGAACGCCAGCGCGTCGGGCGGCGCGGGTAACGAGATCCCCGGCGAGAACGAGGATTTCCTTGGAGGCGAGAGCGATATCAAATCCCCTCCCGATGGCATCGAGGGTTGGGGCGAGGGCGGCGGTGCCGACGACGGCAACGAGGACGAGATCGGCCTCGACAGCGGCAACGCAGGACCGCATGGCCTCTGGTCCGGAGTGGAGGCGGGTGTTGGCGGGGAGGGCGGACCGAATCGAGTCAGCGGCGGCGGGATCGGTCAGAGCGATGTCGGAGCAGTTGAATTCACGGGCGATTTCGAGGCACTGGCCGGCGTTGGAACGGGCGGCGATGCCGACGAGCTGAAAGTGGTCGGGATGGGCGCGGAGGACGCGGAGGGTCGTCGTTCCGATCGAGCCAGTGGCACCGAGGAGGATGATACGTTTCGGCGTCATTGGAGGAGTCCGAGGAGGAGGAAGTAGCCGACCGGCGCGGTCAGGAGAAGGCTGTCAGCAAGATCAAGGAGCCCGCCGATGCCGGGGATGCGAAAGCCGGAGTCCTTGACATCGGCGTTCCGCTTGAGGGCGGAGCCGAGGAGGTCGGAGGGAATCGCGACGATTCCGAGGACGGCGGACCCGAGGAGGGCGTGATGCCACTGGAATTCAACCGGAAAGGCGGATGGATTGGCAACGTAGAGGAGGATCCCGGAGACAATCGAAAAAACAAGACCGCCGACAGCACCCTCGATGGTTTTGCGGGGGGAGAGTTGCGGTGCCATCGGAGTTTTCCCGATCCGCGAACCGACGAGGAGGCCACCGACATCATTGAATTTGGCGACCGCGATTATCCAGATGACGCAGTAAAGGGGGTTGGCGTCGGGGGCACCGGATTCGAGGGCAATGAGGACGGCAACGTAGAAGCTGAGGGCAAAGGGGATCAGGATGAAGCCGAAGAGCGTCGCGAGAAGCGTCGGAACGAGCCGTTCCATCGGAGCGCGGATCATGGCGATGGCGGTGATCGCGGCAAGGGAGAGCCCGACCCAGGGATTGCTTGTGGCGATCCCGGGATTGGGGGCGATGGCGTAGTAGCTACCGAGGACGGTAAGGACCCCGAAAATAACCCCGACCCTTTCGAGGGGAGGGTATCCGGAGTTCCGGAGGAGGTGATAGGCCTCCATCTGGGCAAGGGAGGCGATGATGGCGAGGAAGACAACCCCGCCGTCGGTACCCCCGTAAACGAGGGTGATGATGACTGCGGACCAGAGAACGACGGTTGAGAGGATGCGGGAAAGCATGACGGCGATTCGGGCGGATCTGTTCTTCAGGCGACCGGGAGGGCTGAGTCGGAAATCAGGCCGGAGTGAAGCGGTGCGGACGCCGTGTCAGGGAGATCGGGACTGACCTGCGCGCTGGTTTTGCCGAAACGCCGTTCGCGGGAGGCAAATTCGCGGATTGCCGCGAAGAGATCCTCGCGATCAAAATCGGGCCAAAGAACCGGCGTGAAAACGAACTCGGCATAGGCCGACTGAAGTAAGAGAAAATTGGATACACGATACTCCCCGCTGGTTCGGATGACGAGGTCGGGATCGGGGAGGTCGGCGGTGTAGAGATAGGGGATAAAGTCTTCCCATGAGGTGAGGGAGTCAGGAGCAGCCCCGCGGTCGCGGGCGGCGATGTAGGCGTTGACGGCATCAACGACCTCGGTCCGGGATCCGTAATTGAGGGCAACTGTGAGGGTTTTTTCGCGGAAGTGGGCGGTTTGTTCGATTGCATCGGCGACCGACTGTCGGGCGGGAGCGGGAAGGTCCTCGATGCGTCCGATGAAGCGGAGGCGAATCCGGGAGCGGATGATGGACTTGAGTTCGGAGCGAATGGAGCGAACGAGGAGGTTCATCAGTCCGTCGACCTCGTTGCGGGGTCGTTGCCAATTTTCGACGCTGAAGGCGTACAGGGAGAGGTGGCCGACGGCGGTCTCCTGAAGGGCCCGGAGGATTCGGCGGACGCTTTCGGCTCCGCGCCGGTGGCCCTCAATCCGCGGGAGGTGGCGTTGGCGGGCCCAGCGACCGTTCCCGTCCATAATGATGGCGACGTGACGAGGCTGGTGTTCTGGTGGAATCTGGAGGGAGTTTTCCATGTAACATGCCCAACATGAGAATCGAAGCGCGGCCTGTCACGGATTTATGAAAAGATAAAGAGAGAGCCCCGCCTGTGCCGGAAGAGACTGGCTCGCTAACCTTGGGTTAACCAGGTGGGTGCTTTCCGCCAGTGGATCGGTCTTCCGATGGGCGGCTTGACCATCCAAAGAGCGGTGTGGGCTCCCGTAATGATAAGGGTAAGGAAAGGAGCGGTGTATTGGTCGAACACTGCAGAGCTCTCTTGAAAGAGGAAACTACCGAAAAGCCGGGTGGAGTCAAGGGTCCTCGCAAATCCGGATCAGGCCTTGAACTCGTTTCCCAGGGCAGTGATGGAGGCCTTGGCATCGCCAAAGATCATCCGGGTATTTTCCCGAAAGAAGAGGGCGTTCTGGAGGCCGGAGAAACCGGTGCCTTTACCGCGTTTGAGGCAGAAAACGGTCTTGGCCTCGTGGACATTGATGATCGGCATGCCGTAGATGGGGGAACCGGGATCATCGCCAGCGGCCGGATTGACGACATCATTGGCACCGACAACGATGGCGACATCGATGGTTGGCATGATCGGGTTGACCGCATCCATTTCGACGAGCTGGTCGTAGTCAACATCGGCCTCGGCGAGGAGGACATTCATGTGCCCCGGCATCCGGCCGGCGACGGGGTGGATCGCGTAGCGGACCTCGGCGCCATTCGCCTCGAGGGCCTCGCCGAGTTCCTTGACGGCGTGCTGGGCCTGGGCGACGGCCATCCCGTATCCGGGAACGATGACGACGCTGGAGGCGGCCTCGAGGATGTAGTAGGCATCCTCGACCGAGGCGGCCTTCATCTCACCCTGGTCGCCATCGGCGGCGGCACCGCCGGAGCCGCCAAACCCACCGACGAGGACATTGATGAGGGAGCGGTTCATGGCCTTGCACATGATCACGGTGAGGATCAGACCGGAGGCACCGACGAGGCATCCGGCGACGATGAGGACCTTGTTTGCAATGACGAAACCGGCGGCAGCGGCGGCGAGCCCGGAGAGGGAGTTGAGGAGAGAAATCACGACGGGCATATCACCGCCGCCGATCGGGAGGGTACCGGTGATCCCGAGTGAGAGGGATGCGAAGAGGATCAGGGTGAAGAGGAGGGTCGCGAGGAGAGGGCTGCCGGAGACCAGTCCGAGGAGGATGGCGGCAGCGAGCCCACCCGCAACCAACCCGATGTTGACGACCTTCTGGGAGGGAAAGGTCATCGGGGCGCCGGAGACCTTGCCGGAAAGTTTGGCGTAGGCGACGAGGGAACCGGTGAGGGTGACGCCCCCGATGAGAACGGCGAGACCGATTGCGAGGAGGGTCATCGCGGGACTGGGGGCACCGGCGGAGGCGGCGGCAGCAGCCATGATCGCCTCGAGATTGATGCCCGGGACGCCGGATTGGGCCTCGGCGATCGCTTGTTTGGCCTCGGCGATCCGCGCGAGGTCGAGGCGGACGAATTCGGCCCAACCGACGAGGAGGGAGGCGGCCCCTCCAAAGCCGTTGAAGAGGGCAACGAGTTCGGGCATTCCGGTCATTTCGACCTTCCGGGCCCAGATGACACCGATGGCCGAACCAACGACAATCCCGACAAGGATCCAGGCGTAGCCGAGGATCTGCTGATCGAGGAGGGTAACGACGATGGCGAGGAGCATCCCGATGGCCGAGATCCGGTTACCGCGCCGGGCGGTCGCGGCGGAACCAAGCATTTTGATCCCGAAGATAAAGAGGATCGACGCGACGATGTAGGCAAAGTTGACGAGGGCGGGGTTCATTTGGAGGTTCCCTTTTTCGATTTGAACATTGCAAGCATCCGGTCGGTGACGAGGTAGCCACCGACGACGTTGATTGTCGCGAGGACAAGGGCGACGAAGCCGAGGAAGGTTGCGAGGGTGTGATTGGACCCGGAGGCGAGGATCGCCCCAACGATGGTGATCCCGGAGATCGCGTTAGACCCCGACATAAGCGGGGTGTGGAGCTGCGAGGGCACCTTTGAGATCAGCTCAAAGCCGAGGAAGGCAGCGAGGGTGAAAATGAATATCAGTGTCATGGAAAGAGGAAGCGGGGTTTCCGGTTCAGGATTGGAAGTTCGGGTGGACGATGGCGTGGTCGGCTGTCATGAGACAACCGGCGAGAATTGGTTCCTCGCGGTTGAGGTCGAGGGCGGCGGATTCGGGGTTCCAAAAGTGTTCGATGAAACTGGCGTAGTTGGCGGCGAGGACCTGGGAGGCGGAGGCAGGGAGGGTGCATTCGAGACGCCGCGTTCCGATGATGTGAACGCCGTTGGCAGTGGTGATGGTTTCTCCCGGGACGGTGCCCTCGACGTTTCCTCCGGTTTCGGCAGCGAGGTCAACGATGACGCTGCCCGGCTTCATTCCGGCGATCATGGCGGCATCGAGGAGCCGGGGGGCGGGCCGACCGAAGAGTTTGGCAGTGGTGATGACGATATCGGACTGGGCGCAGACCTTGGCCATCCCGGCTTTTTGTTTTTCGATCTGTTCGGGGGTCAATTCCTTGGCGTAGCCCTGATCGGTCTGTCCGGTATCGCCAAGGTCGATTTTGACAAACTTTGCTCCGAGGGATTTGACCTGTTCCTCGACCGCCGGGCGGGTGTCAAAGGCGTCAACGCGGGCGCCGAGCCGTTTGGCCGTGGCGATGGCCTGGAGGCCGGCGACCCCGACCCCGATGACAAAAACACGGGCCGGGGAGAGCGTTCCGGCGGGGGTCATCATCATTGGAAGGATCGAGGGGAGAAGGCGGGTGGCCTCGAGGACAGCGGCATAGCCGGCGAGATTGGCCTGCGAGCTGAGGACGTCCATTTTTTGGGCGAGGGTTGAACGCGGGACCATCTCGAGGCTAACGGCACGAACCCCGGCGGCGGCAAATTCGTTGAGGAGGTCGCGGTTGTTGAACGGATCGAGAAGGGAGACGTGAAGGGTGCCGGGGCGGAGGCGGGAAATTTCCTCGCTGGTTGGTTTGTTGATACGGAAGACGATTTCGGCGGTGGATTCGGAGGCGGGATCGGCGAGAGAGGCACCGGTGTCGGTGATCTGATCGGGTGTCAGGCCGATTCCGGCACCGCAACCGGACTCGACACGGATCTCAAACCCGAGTCCGACCAGCTTGCGGAGCGTTTCCGGGGTCACGCAGGAACGGGTCTCGTTTGAATCGGATTCTTTGGCGATGTAAAGGATGGGCATTGTTTGAATGATCTCCTAATTGTCGCAGGTGTCAAAAAAGAATATTCTTCCGAAGGGTCTCTTGATCGGGGGAGGTTTTCGGAATAAGATTCGGGTATGTCATCTGACTCATCCTTCGAGCTGCCCGGCGTCGTTCCCGTAATGACGCTTCCTGATGTTGTGCTTTTCCCGCAGGCAACAATGCCGCTTTATATTTTTGAGCCGCGATACCGGAAGATGCTGGCAGACAGTCTGGCGACCCATTCATTGTTTGGAATCGCGACGCGGGACCGAAGTGCTGAGGGCGGGGAAGAGTTCGAGGCCTTTCATCCGGTTGGGACGCTGGGGATCATCCGGAGCAGTCAGATGAATGATGACGGAACTTCGAGTATTCTGGTGCAGGGGTTGACCCGGATGCGTTTGCGGGAGGTGGTGGCGGAAAGCCCCTACCGGAAGATTGCGATTGAACCGATCCTGCCGCTGCCCGACGAGATGACGCTTCAATATAGTGGGCGGATGGCAGCGTTAATTGATCTGATCAAGCAACGGACGGCATTGGGCGAGCGGATTTCGGAGGAGATGATGCGCTTTCTGACCCGGATCGAGGATCCGGAGGTTTTTGCGGACATCGTCGCGTATGCTCTTCTTGAGGACACTGCTTGTAAGCTGGATGTTCTTGCAGCGGAAACGATTCCGGATCGCTATTCGATTCTGTTAAAAGCTTTTCAGAGTATGAACGCGGATCTCGAGATGCGCCGCAAGCTGCAGGGGCGGCTTGATGACGAGCGGATCGATCTGAACTGAGGCAAACCACTCGATCTGCAAACAACTCAATCTGGCGATTG
>CAZFLQ010000095.1:0-9189 GCA_964519935.1 uncultured Puniceicoccaceae bacterium
GGTTTTGCTGATGAGTGGAGTAGTCGTTACAGGACTGGGCTTTGTTTCCAGTATTGGGAATAGCCGGGGCGAAGTTCTGGAGAGCCTGCGGACGATGCGGAGCGGGATCGAGACCTACGCCGCGTTCGATGATCCGAAGATCCCTGTACACGTGATCGGGACGGTGAAGGGGTTCGAAACCGCGAGTCTCGACCAGGAGGATTGGACCTATCCGTCGGAATATAGTGTCAACCGGGCGTTTTTGCGGAGTTTGTCGCCGCACGCCCTTTACGGTTTCTGTGCGATGACACAGGCGATCAGGGAGGCAGGGTTAGGGCCGGAGGATGTTTCGAATGAGGATACGGGGCTTTACACGGCAAGTGCGGGGTCGACCTCGTTTCTGGTCCATCATCTGAATTACCTGAACGAATTCGGGGCGGAGCGGTCGCAGCCGAAGGCAATTGTGGCGTCGATTGCGGGAACCCTGAATTTCAATCTGGCTTCGCAGTTCCACATCAAGGGAGCGACGTGTGGATTTGTTTCGGCCTGTGCGTCGTCGGGCCATGCGCTGGGGATGGCCTATGAGGAGATCCAGTCCGGTCGCCAGAAACGGATGATTGTGGTGGGGGCGGAGGACGGTAACCGGGATTGCATTCTGCCCTTTGCGTCGATGCGGGCGTTGTCGGTCAACCCGGATCCGGCGACGGCGTCGCGGCCTTTTGATGTGAATCGGGACGGTTTTGTGGGGACGGGAGGGGCGGTTTGTCTGGTTTTGGAAAACGAGGAAGTGGCGCGGGCGCGCGGGGCGGTGGCACAGGCCCGGTTTCTGGGGTATGGACAAGCCTCGGATGGATTCAGTCCGGTCTTGCCGGAGGCAGAGGGGGACGGTCTGCGGCGGGCGATGGTGCTGGCGTTGCGGCGGGCCGATCTGAGGGTGGCGGATATCGACTATGTGAATGCGCACGCCCCTTCGACCCCGATGGGGGATCTGGCAGAGATTCGGGCTTTGGGGAGTGTTTTTGGTGGGAGGGATTCACCGCCGGTGAGCAGTACGAAGAGCCTGACGGGTCATGCTCTCTCGATGGCCTCGATCCTCGAGGCGGGAATTTCAATTCTGGCTATGAATGCGGATCTGATTCCGGCGACGGCAAATCTGCGGGAGCGGGAGCCGGAGGCGGCTGGTCTCGATTTGCCGACGGAACCGCGGGAGGGGAAGATTCGTGTGCTGCTCTCGAACAGCAGCGGGTTTGGCGGGGCGAATGTGTGTCTGGCGTTTGGCAAAGTTGTGGGTGCGGATGGGTGATCTCGGGGAGCGCTTTCGGCTGGCTTGGGTGACGGGTGGAAGCTCGGGCATTGGCAGGGCGATTGCGGAGGCGCTCGACGCGGAGGGTGTTGCGGTGGTGGCGACGGCGCGGGATGCCGGGCGGGTGGAAAGGCGTGGGCGGATTGTCGGAGAGGCGCTGGAGTTGGGGGATCTTGGGTCGGCGGGTGGTCCGGATCGTTTGCGGGCGGCGATCGATGGGATTGTCGGTCGGCACGGGGTACCTGATTTGTTGGTGAACAACGCCGGTTTCGGGAATTTCGGGTTTTTCGGAAACCAGCCGGAGGCGATGATCGGAGCGCAGTTTTCGGTCTTGTTGACGGCACCGGTCTTGATGACCCGACACCTCCTGCCACTGATGCGGGCGGGGGGCGGCGGGGCGATTGTGAACGTTGCCTCGCTGGCGGCGGAGCTACCGATGCCGGGGTTCGCGGTCTACAACGCGGCGAAAGCGGGACTGGCGCAGTTCACCCGCAGCCTGATTCTGGAGGGGCGGGGTGACGGGATGCAGTATCTTGATTTCCGTCCGGGGGACTTTCGGACACCTTTCAATCGGGCGGCGGGAGTCGACGGGCGGGAGCTGGAAGGGGACGAAGCGACGGTCTGGGAGGCGGTTGAGAGGCATCTGAACGGGGCACCGGCGCCGGAACGGGCGGCCCGTTGTCTGATCCGGGGGTTGCGCCGGGGGCGGAGCGGGACGGTGCGGACCGGTACTTTTTTTCAGGCGCGGGTGGGTGCGTTCGGGGCAAAGGTAATTCCTTTTGATGTATTAGGAAAGTGGATACAAATGTACTACGGGGTCGGTCGAAGGAAAGTGGGAAAGGGCTGATGCGGATCGTGATCCTCCAGGACCACCTGCGGCTGGGCGGGACGGAGAGTCAGACCCTCGAGTTGTTCCGGCGTTGGAACCGGTCCGGGGTGGAGGTGTTTTTGATTGTTTATCGTCCCGGTGGGCAATTGGCGGCGCGGTTGTTGGGGATGGATGGAACGTGGACGGTTTTGCAGAACCGGGACTATCATCTGAATTGGCTGGCCCCGGGGTTGGGGGCGGAGTTGAGACGCTTGAACCCGGATGCGGTTTTAATGATGGGACGCAATGGGCACCGCTATGGGGGTTGGATCGAGAAGGCCTTTCCGGGGATTGTGCGGGTGGCGACCTTTCGAACCCGCCGGACCTTGCCACCGTCCTACCGGAGGGCGTTGGTGCGGGCGGATCGGGTGATCGCGAATTCGGAGGCGGGCCGGGAGCGTTTGCTGGGGATGGAGATCGGGGTGAATCCGGGGCGGATTGTGGTGGTTCCAAACGGATTGCTACGGCCCCCGCCGGAGGACGAATCGGCCCGGGAGGCATCTCGGGTCGAGGCAAGGCGGCGTTTGGGGTATGCCGAGGGGCAGCGGGTTCTGTTATACCTGGGCTCCTTCGTACCGGGCAAGCGGGTGGATTGGTTGTTGGAGACCCTGCACGGGATGGAGGGTGATTGGGTGTTGCGGTTGGTTGGGGACGGCCCGCGCCGACCGGGACTGGCATCGAAATGGCGGGGACGGGATGGACGTTTTCACTTTGTGGGACGGGAGGTGGATCCGGCGGATTCGTTGGCGGGGGCGGATCTGATGGTGAGTGGTTCGGTTGAGGAAGGTTTGCCAAACGCGCTGATTGAGGGGCAGGCCTGGGGGTTGCCGGTCGTGGCGGTTAGGATTGAGGGGGTTTCCGAGGTGATCGCGGGAGGACGGACCGGAGCGGTCGTCGAGCCGGAAGATGCGGAGGGGTTCCGGCGGGAGGTGGGCCGCTGGTTAGGGGCCGGGGAGGATGTCCGTCGGGCGGCGCGGGAGTGGGCCTTGAGGCGTTTTGATCCGGAGGTACGGGCGACGGAGATGCTTGATCAGGTGATTTCTGCGGTCAAGGGTAGGGGGAACGATGGCAAGGCTTGAGACGAGAGATTTGACGGTTTCTTTCGGGAAGGGGACGGGCGCGGTTCTCGACCGGGTCTCGGTTCGGTTTGCGGAAGGGGGAATGAACGCTTTGGTGGGGCCATCGGGTTGTGGAAAGACGACATTGATGCGGGCCTTTCTGGGGGCGGTGCCTTTTGAGGGGGACTGTTTTCTGGATGGGGAGCCGATGCGGATCCCAGCCGATCTGGCGGGCCGGATTGGCTACGTGCCGCAGTTCTGTGTCGCCCATCAGCACCTGACGGTTGAGGAGGCGTTGATGGATACGGCGCGATTGCATCTGAAAGCGGTGGAGCGGGAGCAGGCGGTGGCGGAGGCCCTGCGGCGGACCCAGCTCGAACCGATTGCGGGGCAGCGGATCGAGCGTTTAAGCGGGGGGCAGCAGCGGAGATTGGCGTTGGCACTGGAAATGATTCCGGACCCGGATCTGTACCTGTGCGATGAGGTCACGACGGGCCTCGATCCTTCGGCGGAAAACGCGATTCTGGATCTGTTGGAAGCATTGAACCGGGAGAAGGGGGTGACCTTTGTGAACATCATCCACAATCTGGGGCAGTTGCCGCGGTTTGACCGGATTACGGTGCTTTACGGAGGTGGGGTCGTGTATGCGGGAGACTGGGAGGGATTGAAGGCGTGGTTCGGGTTGGAGGATCCGGTCCATCTGTATGAGGTTCTGGGTACCCGTGAGGCGGGGGATTGGATCGGGAAGTGGGCTGAGGGTGCGGAGCGGGATGAGGGGCAGGCCGCTTCGGCCCCTTCGGCCGATTCGACCCATTCGCTTTGCTCAGGGCAGGCAGGCCGAGGGCGGGCAGGCTCAGGGCAGGCGATTTCGGTTGTGGGGCAGTTTTTGACGGTGTTGCGGCGGCGGTATCGGTTGTTTTTCCGGGATCGGGGGACGTTGGGGCTGACCCTGGCGATAACTTTCGGGTTTCCGGTATTGGTGGTGATTTTTGCGCTGGACGGGTTGCCGGAGCCGGGAGCTTTATGGGCGGGGACGACGGGGGCGGGGGCGGCGGGGATTCGGGATCGTTTCGACGATACCTTGACGGCCATGGAGAACGGGTCGCTGGTTTCGGGGCTGATTTTGTTTCAGGTGATCCTGTTGTGCCTGATTGGGAGCAATAACGGGGCCCGGGAGATTGCCGGGGAGCGCGGGCTTTACGAAAAGGAGCGGCTGCGGGGGCTGCATCCGCTGGCCTATGTGGGTGCGAAGCTGGCGTTCGTGGGATCAGTGGCGGTTTTTCAGGGGATCTGGATGGCGCTTTTTGTAAAGGGGGTCTGTCGGTTTCCAGGTGATGTTTTTGAGCAGGTGGCTGGACTGGTGATGGTAACGCTGGCGATGTCGTGGACCTGTCTCGGGTTTTCGGCATTGTTGCGGTCTGAGGATCGGGCCTCGCTCCTGTCGGTTTATCTGGTGGGATTTCAACTGCCCCTCTCGGGGATTGTGTTGGCCCTCCCGACCCTGATGGTGTGGCTTTTTCGTCCGCTGATTGCGGCGTATTGGGGATGGGCAGTCTACCTGTCGGCTTTTCGTGAGGATCCCCTGTATGATGCGGTCGTGCGGGTCGGAGGGGAAACGATTCCGGGCTTTGGGGCGGGGGTGTTGGTTCTGGCGGTTTTGGCGGCCCTCGGGGCGGGGCTGGTGGGGTCGGGATGTTGGGTGCGGCGTCCGGTGGATTGAGCTGAGTAGCTCCGGGGCGAAGGTGGACAATGTGGGACAGAATGGCTCAAAGCGGTGAGGGATGTCTCTTTCAGGATTGGATAATTTTCGCTTAAACGATTCTGTAGCAGAAGGTTATGATTCGGATGGTCTGGTAGGAAATCTGCGCGGGGTAAAGCATGAATCTTGATCCAAATCGTTTGACGGAAATGGCGAGGGCGGCGTTGCTGGAATCTCAGCAGGAGGCGCGGCGGCGTCAGCACAGTCAGGTGGAACCGCCGCATCTGGCGTTTGCCCTGATCGGGCAGGAGGGTGGAACGGTTCCAGCGGTGTTGAAGCGGATGTCGTTGGATCCGGCGAGCCTGAATCTGGCGGTGGATCGTGAGCTCGAGCGGTTGCCAAAAGTGAGCGGGACAATTGATGCCAGTCGCCTCTATGTCAGCGCCGAAACGGGTGAAATTTTCACGAAGGCAGAGGGGAAGTCACGGGAGATGGGGGATGCTTTTATCAGCACCGAGCACATTTTCCTGGCGCTTTTGGATCAGGATCGACCGGCGGGGCTAAAGAAGGCTTTGTCTGGATTCGGGGTGGATCGGAAAGGGTTTGAGGAGGCCCTGAAGGCGGTTCGGGGGAACCAGCGGGTGACGAGTGAAAACCCGGAGGCGAGTTACGAGGTTCTCGAAAAATACGGGATCGATCTGGTGGCGCGGGCGAGGGCGGGCGAGCTTGATCCGGTTATCGGGCGGGATGATGAGATTCGCCGGGTTGTCCGGATTCTCTCGCGGAAGACGAAGAATAATCCGGTCCTGATCGGCGATCCCGGGGTGGGGAAGACGGCAATCGTGGAAGGCCTCGCCCAGCGGATCGTGCGGAACGATGTTCCGGAGGGATTGCGGGACCGGACGGTATTCGCCCTCGATATGGGTGCGTTGGTGGCGGGAGCAAAATACCGTGGGGAGTTTGAGGAGCGCTTGAAGGCCGTTCTGCAGGAAGTGAAATCGAGCAATGGCCGGATTCTGCTGTTCATCGACGAGTTGCATACGATTGTCGGGGCGGGCAAGACGGAGGGGGCGATGGATGCGGGAAATATGCTCAAGCCGATGCTGGCGCGGGGTGAGTTGCGCTGTATCGGGGCGACGACCCTGGACGAATACCGCAAGCACATTGAGAAGGATGCGGCCCTCGAACGACGTTTCCAAACAGTCCTCGTGGACCAGCCGGATGTGGAGGACACCGTCTCGATTCTGCGGGGACTGAAGGAGCGATTTGAGGTGCACCACGGCGTTCGGATTCAGGACAGTGCGCTGGTCAATGCGGCGGTTTTGTCGAACCGTTATATTGCGGACCGCTTTCTGCCGGACAAGGCGATCGATCTGGTGGACGAGGCCTGTGCGATGATCCGGACGGAGATGGACTCGATGCCAGCGGAGATGGACGCCCTGAATCGCCGGGTGTTGCAGTTGGAGATCGAGGAAGCTGCATTGACTCAGGAGAAGGACGAGGCCTCGCTGAGACGATTGGATGCCCTCCGGGCGGAACTGGCGGATTTGCGCGAGAAGCTGAATGCGATGCGGGCAAACTGGGAGCGGGAGCGCGCCTCGGTCGGCGAAGTCCGCGAGCTGCGGGAAACGATTGAACGGATCCGTCGGGAGATGGAGGCGGCGGAGCGGAACTATGATCTGAACCGTTTGGCTGAGCTGCGGCACGGGAAACTGCCGAAACTGGAGGCGGAGTTGAAGGAAAAGGAGGCCCGGCAGCAGGATAATGAACTCCTGCGGGAGGAAGTTACAGCCGGGGAGATCGCCGAAATCGTCGCGAAATGGACCGGTGTGCCGGTCAGCCGTTTGATCGAATCGGAAAAGGAGAAGCTTCTGAAGCTCGATTCGATCCTGCACGAGCGCGTGATCGGTCAGGACGAAGCGGTTCAGCGGACGGCGGAGGCGATCCTGCGGGCACGGGCGGGAATCAAGGATCCCCGGCGACCGATCGGAAGTTTTCTCTTTCTGGGACCGACCGGAGTGGGGAAGACGGAATTGGCGAAGACCCTCGCAGAAACGCTTTTTGATTCGGAGCAGAATATCGTCCGGCTGGACATGTCGGAATATATGGAGAAGCACACCGTGGCGCGCTTGATTGGGGCGCCCCCGGGATACATTGGTTACGACGAGGGCGGGCAGTTGACGGAAGCGGTCCGGCGGAAGCCTTATAGCGTGGTGTTGTTTGACGAAATCGAGAAAGCGCACCCGGATGTATTCAATGCGTTGTTACAAATTCTGGATGATGGGCGGATCACCGATTCGCAGGGCAGGACGGTCGATTTCAAGAACACGGTGATCATCCTGACCTCGAACATCGGATCGCGCCAGTTGATGGAGGGTGTCCGTGGGGATTTGATTCCCGACCATGTGCATGAGGCGGTTCTGGCGGAATTGCGGCAATCGTTTCGTCCGGAGTTTCTAAACCGGATCGACGACGTCGTCCTCTTCAAGCCCCTGACGCGGACCGAGATTGAGTCGATTGCGGGACTGATTCTGGCCGATCTGAACCGGCGGCTGGCGGATCGTGAAATCCGGATCGAGCTTTCGGAGGCGGCCCTCGGTTCGCTGGCGGCGGCCGGGTATGATCCGGTCTATGGGGCCCGGCCATTGAAGCGTCATATCACCAAGACGGTGGAGAACCAGTTGGCGCGGGCGATTGTCTCGGGAGCGGTCGGGGACGGGACGACGGTCCGGTTCGATCTCGTGGATGGAGAAGTTGCGCTTTCAGAAACCATTTCGGGGAGCGGGGAAGTTTGACCTGCCTTCGCAGGAAGGTGAAGTTGGGGTATGCAAAAAACCTCATTTTCCTCCCGTCAATTTGTTCTCGCGGTCGTTGTTCTGGCCGGTCTGATCGGATTTGGTTTTGGGAGCAGTCCGCAGGTGCAACTCGACGGGGCACGCCTGTCACAGACGGTCGAGGCGCTACGGCAAAAAACGGTTGAGCTGGAGCGGGAGCTGGATTCGATCAAGAGCAGTATGGAGGCGCAGCGACGGGAGTCGGAAAGCCGTCAGCGGGAGCTGGAGGAGCGCCTGCGGCGGGATCGCGAAGTGCTGGCAGGAGATCAAGCGACCCTGCAGCAGCGGGTGGATGGGCTCAACAGTCGGATTCGGCTGGCACTATTGGAGGGTGAGCTGGTGCGACTGGAACCGGTCGAGGATGACCTGCGGGGCGAGGGCACGGTATTTCGGGTGCGGAGGGAGGCGGAGGACAGCCGCTGAGACTGAAATACCTGACCCTGATAAGGAGTTCGAGGATCGCCTAAAGGAGGACTTGCGCATTTCCGCAAGTGTTTACAAAGTTGTCACTTTAAATGGCGGAATCAGGCACAGGAAAGCGACGGGGCGGAGCCCTTGGCGATTGGTTGAGGGTTTTGGTAATCGAGGATGACCCGATGGCGGTGCGAACCGTCAACGTGGTGATGCGGCGGGGGCTGCAAAGACGTGTGACGAGTGAGTCAGCGTCGACTTTGGAGGAGGGAATTGCGTTGGCGGAGTCGCGGCAGTTTGACGTTGCCCTGTTGGATCTGAATCTCCCGGGGGTGACTGGAGAAGAGACCTTGAACCGGTTTTTCAAGGCCGGAATTGACTGTGCGGTGATTGTTCTGACCGGCAATGACAGCGAAGAAATGGGTTTGAAAGCGGTTCAGATGGGGGCGCAGGACTATCTGATCAAAGGAGAATTTAACGAGAAGGTTTTGATCCGGGCGCTGCGCTACGCGAAAGAGCGGTATCGGTTGCAAGCGACATTGAGGCGTCTGGCGGTGGTTGATGATTTGACCGGACTGTTCAACCGCCGGGGTTTTTTCAGTCTGGCGGAAGATTTGACGAAGGAGGGGTCGGGTTTGGAGCGTGGTGTTGCCGGGGTTGTTTACCTTGACCTTGATGGCTTCAAGGTCATCAATGATACCTTTGGGCACGAGACCGGTGATTGGGCGCTGAAGGTTTTCAGTGATTGTTTGCGGCACGTCTTTCACAGCGGTGAGGTTGTTGCACGAATGGGGGGAGACGAGTTTGCGATCTACCTGCCTGATTTCGACCCCGAACGGATCGAGAAGCGAATGGGCCGTTTAAAAGCTGAAGTTGACCGAATTTGCCGTGAGCGGGATACCCCTTACGACATCCGATTCTCGCACGGTCTGGCCGATAGGGACAATAAAGACGGGGCGATCGGATCGATCGATGTGCTGATGCGGGAGGCCGATGAACGCCTTTACTGCGACAAACGGCAAAAGGGGGATGCGCGA
>CAZFLQ010000096.1:0-8428 GCA_964519935.1 uncultured Puniceicoccaceae bacterium
CGTCGGATCGTGTGGAATCTTCCTCTAACTTGACAAGTTGTCTCGATTTTGTTTTCTTTTCTGTATGAAAACGACAGAGTGCAGCGTGGGGGAGTTTAAGGCGCATTTTTCAGAGATGCTCAAGCGGGTTGAGCGGGGGGAAACGGTGGCGGTGACGTATGGCCGCCAACGCTCTCCCGTGGCCGTGCTGGTTTCAGCGACCGCTTTACCCAAGCCGGGGAAACGGCGACTCGGCGCGTTTGCCGATCAGTTGGAGGTGGAATTCTCGGAGGATTGGAAATTCACCGAGGAAACCTTTCTCGAGGGATGAACCTGCTCGTCGATACCTGTGTTCTGATCTGGGCCTTGCAGGCTCCGGAACGGCTCAGGCCGTCCTCCCGTGTCCTGCTCGAAGATGAGGCGAATACAGTTTCCGTCAGCGTGGTCAGCTTTTGGGAAATCTCGCTCAAACACGCGCTGGGCAAACTCACGGTGCGTAGATCCACCCCTGACGTCCTTCCCGATTTTGTCAAGGCCATGGGTTGGGATATCCTTCCTCTCGATGCGGCTACCGCTTCCACCCTGCATCGCCTCCCCCGCCACGATCAACACCGTGATCCCTTTGACCGCATGCTGGTCTGGACCGCGATCACTCAGAAGCTCCCGCTGGTCTCGGCGGACGCTTCCCTTCGGGATTATGCCTCCGCCGGACTCCAGCTTGCGGGATAACCTGCCCCTTTCCCTGCTCAATGACTTGCTCTTTTGCCGTCGCCGGGCCGCGTTGAAGTTGGTCGAGGACGGCGAATCGCCCCCTGATCGCTCAGGGGGCGCGGATTGAAACAGACAGCAACCCGCCAAATCACCGAATCGATTGATTCCAGTGATTGAGGACGACTGCGAGCCCCAAACCCACACCGAACGAGGAACCAAAAAACCAGGAACCACCCGCGCGGCACAGCTCCCTACAGCTCCACCCCGCGCGAGGCGGCGGCCCAGCGGTAGACTTCGATGTAGGCGTCCGCACGGCTCCCCCATCCGAAATCCTTTAGCATCGCCTGTTCCCGCATCCCCTTGATGTCCCCCGGGCGGTCATACCAGGTCGCGCAGGCGAGGCCGATCGTGTCCCGCAACGCCTCCGTCGTCGGCAGATCAAACAGGAATCCCGTTCCTTCGCCGGTGCTTTCGTCATAAGCCTCGATCGTGTCCGCCAGCCCCCCCGTCCGCCGGGCAATCGGCAGCGACCCATAACGCATCGCATACATCTGCCCCAGTCCACAGGGCTCGAAACGGCTCGGCATCACAAAAAAATCCGTCCCCGCAAACACCCGGTGGGATCGGGCGTTGTCAAAACCAATAAAGCACCCCACCCGCCCCGGATGGTCCCCCGCAAAATGCCGGAATCCGTCCTCGACCCACCGCTCCCCGCTGCCAAGCAGCACAAACTGGATCTGCATCGCCTCGAGGATCTCCCCCATCGCCCCCAGCAGAAGGTCGAGCCCCTTTTGGTGAAACAACCGTGACACCACTCCGAAAACCGGCATTTCCGGATTCTCCGCCAGTCCGTATTCCCGCTGCAACAACTCCTTACACCGCGCCTTCCCGTCGAGGTTCTCAACCTCAAACGGCACCGGGATCAACCGGTCCTCCACCGGGTTCCATTCTCCCTCGTCAATCCCGTTCAAAATCCCGACGAGGTCTGCCCCTTTGAAATTCAGAACGTGCTCGAGCCCACACCCGCCCGGACGGCTTCGGATCTCTTCCGCATAGCGGGGACTGACCGTTGTCACTTTGTTCGCGTGATAAATCCCGCCTTTCATCATGTTCACCCGACCCATTGCCTCAAGACCGTCCGGGCGAAACAGGTCAGTTGGCAACCCGAGAAAACTTAGCAGATCAGATGGCCCGTAACCCTGGTGTTCAAGGTTGTGGATCGTGTAAACCGAAACCGTCTCCCGCATCGGTCCAAACTTCTCCTGCTCGTTTAAAAGCACCGGCAACAAGCCCGTCGTCCAGTCGTGGCAGTGAATCACGTCAGGGAACCACTCCAACCGGTAACAGGCCTCGATCACCGCCCTTGTGAAAAAGCCGAATCGGTAGGCGTTGTCCCGATACGATTCCTTCCCGTCGTGATAAACCCCTCGACGATCAAAATACTCCGCAAACTCCACCAAATAGACCGGAACCGGATGGGTTGCATCCAGCCTCGTCTCCCAAAGGCGCCCGTAAAGCGTTTCCGCACCGAGGTGGATGTAAAAGATCCCCTCCTGCGGAACCGCCTTCGAGGTCAGGCGCAGACCCGCATACTTTGGCAGTACCACCCGCACGTCGTGCCCCCCATCAAAGAGCACCCGCGACAACGATCCGACCACATCCGCAAGCCCTCCCTCCTTCACCAGAGGGACCACCTCCGGTGTCGCCATCAGGACCTTCACGCCTCGGCCCCCTTGCCCTCGTCTTCCCAGACAATCGTCGGGCTGTAATTGAATATCTGGGCCAGAATGATCAACCCCACCCAGGTCAAACCAAGGACTGCATACCCCGTCACGTCATGGAAATTTCCCTCGATCGCATCCGACCCATAGGCATAGGCCCAAGCCGTCAGGAAAAGGCTCCGGAACAGATTCATCACAAAGGCCAGAACCATCGACGACAGGATCAGGGCCACCTTCTTCCACAACCTGCTGGCATACATCGCCGCCATGAATGACCCCGCGAAAATACAGGCCGTCAGGGATCGAATCCCCGAACACGCCTCCTCCACCCCAACCTGCCCTTTCGGTAACACGAGGACGTTGCCGTTGCGCTCCAGCGGAAAGTTCAGGATCTCAAAACTGAAAAACACCACATCCGTCACCCGATTCAGAAGGTAGAGGCTTACCTGCCGCTCCACAAAGTCCAGCAAGGGGGCGGAAATCAACCAGATCAGGGCAGGGAATACGAAGAGCCCGACGAACCGCATCCGGTGCCGCAAATCCGCCGTCCCCCCTCCCCCCTCGCGCGAGACCAGAAACGCCACCGACAACACAAACGCCGCAAACGCCCAGGCCCACGCCTGCGTTGTCGGCAGGGTCGGCCCCTCCGTCGAGGACCGCAGGACCGCGCCCACCCCATAAAGCAACAGCGCCCCGATCAAAACCAGCCACGCCGCTACCTCAAGGAAACCCGTCCATACTCCCGGCCGGGCGACCTCCGCGCCACCCTTCCGTCCGGTTTCCTCCCCCTCAATGGGCTCGGGATCACCATCCCGCTGGACTCTCCCCGATAACAGAAATCCCCGGATCGCACCCCAACGATCCACCAGCACCCAGCCCACGAAGATCGGTACAAACATGCCGAAATTGTATTCCTCCCGTGTAAACCACCAGTGTGATTGATCCCAGATCAGGACCGCCAAAAAGGCCACCGCACCGACCGCAGCGAGTTTTACCTCTCCCGCGAGGCTGTAATTAGGGGGAAAACCGGGGGTTGTCATGGATTCAGTTTATATTTGATGCCGGTGATCCCAGCATTAAATGTTGAGGCGTTCAATTCAAGATGCACGTTTTCACCAGCAGACCACCTTCCGCCCCGGGCGGTTCCATTGTCGGCAGTTCCCGGACCAGCCCGCCCACGCGTTCCTGATGGCGTTCGAGAATCTTCACGCCTACTGGCGCATGCCCTACATCGCCGCGCCGAAACCGGATCAGGGTCGTCGCGAGAATCCTTTTACAGAGATCCCCAACGATCCCGACGAACGCCGCTCCCTCCTCATCCACCGTGCCGGGCTGTCCTACGTCGTCATGAACCGCTTCCCCTACAACGCGGGCCATCTCCTCATCATTCCCTTTCGCGAGGTCGGCGACATCGAGGATCTAACCTCCGCTGAATACGACGACCTCAACCGTTCCATCCTCCTCGGCAAGCGTCTTCTCCGCCTCGCCCTCCGTCCGGATGGATTCAATATCGGCTTCAACCTCGGATCCGCCGCCGGTGCCGGGATTCCTCGCCACCTTCACTGCCACATTGTTCCCCGCTGGAGCGGAGACACCAACTTTATGCCGGTCGTCGCCGACACCCGCGTCCTCCCTGATGCGATGGAAAACATGTGGGATCGCCTCCGCGCCGTCCTCCCGGAAGCTCTCCAGCCCACCCCTCAACCCGAATCCTGACCCTCAGCCGCATCGTGCCGACCGAAAAACTACAATTCGCCAACCCCCGCCACCTTCACCAACTCTACTGCGGTGATGAAAAGATGCTCGAGGCGGTCGAGGACGCCCTCGGGGTCACCATCGTCACCCGCGACGACTGGATGTCGATCGATGGGCCCGAGGAATGCGTCAGCGATGCCTCCGATTTCTTTCAAATTGTCGATACCGCCCGCAAACAGGGCCTCCAGATCCGCGACTACGACTTTCTGAAAATGCTCGATACGGTCCGCAACGGGGGGGCCGCCGGTCTCCACGACCTCTTTGACGACCCCCTCGTTGTTCAGACCAAACGCAAGACGATTGTTCCGAAAACCCCGAACCAGAAACAATACCTCCGCAACATCCGCGATCAGGACATCGCCTTCGGGATCGGCCCCGCCGGGACCGGGAAAACCTACCTCGCGATGGCCGCCGCGATTGAGGCCCTTAACTCCGGTTCGGTCGAAAAACTCATCATCACCCGTCCCGCCGTCGAGGCGGGCGAGGCCCTTGGATTCCTCCCCGGAGATCTCCAGGAGAAAATCCTCCCTTACCTTCGCCCCCTCTACGACGCCCTCTATGACATGGTCGGGATGGAGGAAACGACCAAACTGACCGAACGCAACATCATCGAGATTGCCCCCCTCGCCTACATGCGTGGACGCACCCTCTCGAAGGCTTTCATCATTCTTGACGAGGCCCAGAACACCACCCCGGAACAGATGATGATGTTCCTCACCCGCCTCGGTGAATCCAGCCGAATGGTCATCACTGGCGATATCACCCAGATTGACCTCCCCCGCTCGAAACGATCCGGCCTCAAGGAGGCGATCCAGGTTCTCCACGGGGTCGGGGGAATCTCCATCTTCCATTTCGAGGCCACCGACGTGGTCCGCCACCCCCTTGTCCAGCGCATCATTACCGCCTACGAAAACCACCACCACGGGGATCCCTCCGAAACCCCCGGTGCCTGACTTTTCCACCCGGTCCCGAAACCGGCAAAACCACTCACATGGCCTCGCAACACAAACGACGACAGTCCGGTGTCTCTATCCGGGTCAGCGATCGTGCCAGGTCAACCGCCCGCAACCAGTCCGAACCCCTCCTTAGCCGTCGGTCGATCCTCCAGTTTTTTGCCTTCGCGATCTTCTTTTGCGCTGCCGTCCTCATCGCCCTCTTCGACCGCGATTTCACAGGACCGCAGGTTGTCGAGGGGCAGATCGCCGACCGCCGGATTGTCGCCGATTTTCCTTTTACCTACGAGAGCCGTCTCGCCACCGCCGCCCGCGCCGCCGAGGTTCGCGAACGGGTCCCCCCTGTTTATACCGCCAGCCGTCAGCCGTTTACCGATTTCGAACAGTTTGCGACCCGTCTTGATGTTGAATTCTCCCAGATCGAAAGTCAGGTCCGCGCGATCGAATCCCGCGACGAACGGATCGCCGCCATCCGCCGTTTCGTTGATTCCTTTCTCGCAAAGGCCGCCTTTCAGCCTGACCCCCGATCCCTGACCGATTTTCTCGCCAACACCTCTTCCCTCGAACGCAACCGCTATCTGCGTCTCGGGCTCGGTGCCCTCCGCCGCATCTACCTCAACGGAATCGTCGATCCGAGCGATCCCAATTTCCGCGATACCGGCAGCTACCAGATGATCCGGATCCAAAACGACAGCGGCGAGATCACCACAATTGAACTCCAACGGCGCCTCGATGCCCTCGTCTCCCTCCGCCTCGACCTCCTCGGACTCGAAATTCCCGAACCCCTCTTCAACCCCCTCTTTCGATTCCTCGAAACCGGAGTCCGCGAAAACCTCAACTACGACCCCGCCCGCTCCCGCGCCGAGGAGGAAGCAGCCGTCGCCTCGGTCCAACCAGTCCGCTTTTCCGTCACCGAGGCCGAAACCCTCGTCACTCCGGGCGCACCCGTCTCACCCCGCGACTACGAACGGTACACCGCCTACCTTCGCGAGATCGAGCGACGCGAGGAAGGACGCCTCCTGATCGATTCCGAACAGGAGAAACGCGCCTTTCAGGCCCTCCTCGTCCTCTTTGCTTTCGCCATTTTCGTTAACGCCGCCCTCCCTGACATTGCCAACCACCCTGGCCGACTGGCCCTCGTCCTCCTGCTCATTCTCGTCAACATCGCCCTGATTCGCCTGACAATGAATTTCGAGGATGCCAACTTCTTCGAGACACATCCATCACTCCTCCCCACTCTCCGCTTTGGGGCCCCGGTCGCCTTTGCACCGATCCTCCTAACCATTCTCCTCCGGCCGAACGTTGCCCTCGGGGCAGCCTTCGTCATCGCCTTTTTCTTCGGATTGATCCACGGAAATACCGTCCCGGTTTTCCTCGTCGCCCTCGTTGCCACTCTCATCGGGGTCCAAAGCTGCAAGGAAGTCCGCCTCCGCACCAACGTCATCCGCGCCTGTGTCGGAACCGGTGCCGCTGTCGCCGTTCTTCTCTTTGTCGAAGGTCTTCTCGGCGACATCCCGGTCGACGTCCTCGGACGCGGTGCCGTCCTCGCCCTCGCGATCGGATTCCTCACCGGGGTCGGGATTCTCGGGGTCCTCCCCTTCCTCGAGCGTGCTTTCAAAATCACTACCGACATCACCCTCCTCGAATACACCGATTACAACCATCCCCTCCTCCGGCAGATGCAACTCGAGGCCCCCGGCACCTACCACCACAGCCTGATGGTTGCCAGCCTCTCCGAAAACGCCGCCACCGCCATCGGTGCGAACGGCCTCCTCTGCCGCGCTACCTGCCTCTTTCACGATATCGGCAAACTCGTTAAACCCGAGTATTTCATCGAGAATCAGTCCGGTGCCAACAACCCCCTGATCGAGAAAAACCCCTCGATCAGCGCGCTCATCATCAAGAGCCACGTCAAGGAGGGCGTCGCCATTGCCCGCCGCTACCACCTGCCCGAGATTTTCGTCGATATCATTGAACAACACCACGGGACCTCTCTGATTGCCTATTTCTATCACCAGGCCCGGAAACGCTCCGCCGAGGGTGGAGAAGCCCGCGCCCGCAACCCCCAGGGCGGGGCCGGACTCGACGAACCCACCCGCATCGACGAAAGCACCTACCGCTACGACGGGCCCAAGCCCCAGTCCGTCGAAAGCGCGATCATCCTGATCGCCGACTCGATCGAGGCCGCCAGCCGCAGCCTTTCGAAGATCAACGCCCAAAGCGTCAACGAATTGATCGAAAAGATTATCGGCGGGAAACTCGATGACGGGCAGTTTGACGAATGCGGCATCACCACCCAGCACCTTGCCCGCATCCGCGCCACCCTCTCCCGCACCCTTCTCAACAGCCTCCACTCCCGGATCCGTTACCCCGATGACGATAAGCCCGATAACGATCCAAAATCGACCAAACCTCCGCCCATTCAGGAGCAAAACGGCCCGGAATCCGCCACCAGTTAGATTGTATCCATTTTTCAATTACATAACTCGATGACCCCCGACCGTCCCGTTTCCGTCCACTCGTCTGATCTCTCCCGCTCCCCCTCTCCCGAAACCCTCATCTCGATCGTTCACCGCCTCGATCAGTGGCCGGACCGCGCCGTCCCCCCCGGCGAACTTTCCATCGCCCTTCTCACCGCCGGCGAACTCGCCCAAATCCACGCCGACTTTCTCGACGACCCCTCCGAAACAGACGTCATCACCTTCCCCGGCGACGATCCCGATGACCCCGCCACCCCGCCCGAGGACGACGAACGATTCGCCGGCGAAATCTGCATTTCCCTCGACCGCGCCACCAACGGTCCCCTTCCCTTTGACGAGGAGCTAACCCTTTACCTCGTCCACGGCTGGCTCCACCTCTCCGGCCTCGGAGACCAAACCCCCGCCGAAGCCGTCGAGATGCGCGCCGCCGAATCCGCCGCCCTCGCCTGGCTCAACCAATCTCATCTCTGAAATCTCCGAAAAAATTCCTTGACCCATATCGCCCCAATCCGCACTTTCAGACTTTTCACGCGGGGTAGTAGCTCAGTTGGTTAGAGCGCCGGCCTGTCACGCCGGAGGCCGCGGGTTCGAGTCCCGTCTATCCCGCCACGCATTTCAAAAAATGCGTGCCGGGATATCAAAAGACGGGACGAGAAACCGCCGAGCGGGTTTGCACCGGAGACCTCCTCAGGAGGGTGCAGGTGGGCAACCCAAAGGGTTGGGGCATAGCCCCGAGATGAGGAACCCGCCACTGCGGGTCACCGAACGAGCCAATCCCGTCTATCCCGCCACGCATTTCAAAAAATGCGTGCCGGGATATCAAAAGACG
>CAZFLQ010000096.1:8528-8837 GCA_964519935.1 uncultured Puniceicoccaceae bacterium
GGACGAGAAACCGCCGAGCGGGTTTGCACCGGAGACCTCCTCAGGAGGGCGCAGGTGGGCAACCCAAAGGGTTGGGGCATAGCCCCGAGATGAGGTGCCCAGAGCCCGTCGAACGGGCGAACTCCACCACCGTGCCCCATCTGCCGCCCCATGCCTCCGCCGACACGCAGGATGCATGTCGCTACAGTGCCCACATGCTTCCAGCATGTGGTCCCGAACCCCCCCGACCCGCTAACGATTGCGAGCCCACCGCGCCCCCTATGATAGGGGTAGGAATGAGGGATTGAACCTCACCCCTCCCTCCGAACC
>CAZFLQ010000097.1:0-8596 GCA_964519935.1 uncultured Puniceicoccaceae bacterium
TACCGGATACATCTTCGGTTGCGGGGGCACTACCAAACATTCTCCCGACCGGGACGGGAGCTGCCCTGATCCGCGATCTGATCATGGAGCAATATGAATCGGAGACGCTTGGTCTGGAGATGGCGCGGATCGGGGTCCGTGCAAAACTGAAGATGCAGAGCCAAATTGTCGCCTTTATGGCGCAACGCCGTTTCAACCACGCGATTCTGGGATCAGCTTTTTACCGCGTACTTTTTCGCGGGGGAGCACAGGATTTGAACGTCGAACAGTCGATGATTCAGAAGGTCCTGCCAGAGTTTGAACTGCCGCCGACTGTTGACCAGTTGGAGTTTGTGGCGCGGCAGGCTGTTGACGATGTTGAAACAACAATGCGGGCGGTGGAGAATTCTTTCGATGGAAACCGTCGGGTAGCAGCCCTCGAACGGCTGCAGGAGGCCTTTTTCCTCGGTGAGTTTACGCAGGCGGTGATTGCTTTCCCGCCCGATAAACGGGCCGTTTTGCGGGATCTTTATTACCAATTGCGCGATGCGCGACGACTGGCCGATCTCCGCGACTACGATGCCCTGGAGGGGTTGGTTGATTCGATCGAGACGGTCGCGGCAGACTTTCCGGGATCAGAGGCGCGGGCGCAGATTCGCCTCGCGAAGCGGGCCAGTGAGATGAAGTTGCTAAGCGCAAAGGCGGCGGTCGCCCAGGGTGATTCGGAGATGGCGAGGGCGGAATTGGATGCTGCCTTCGCGATGTGGCCGCTCAACCCCGGGCTGCAGACGTTTATGTCAAATGCGGTGGCTGGTGGAGCTTTTGCGGATGCATTCGATCGGGCCTATGCAGCGCGGGACTTTCGATCAATTTACGAAGAGCGGCAGACCTATCTCCCGGTTTTGGCGGGCGATCCGCTGCGGGCGGGGCGAATGGAGGAAGCACTGGAAGCCGTGCAGGCGGCGAATTTTGCGATCCGGACGGCTGAGGCGCAGGCGGCGCAGGGCAATTTCTACGGCGCGTGGGAACTGCTGGAAGGCGTGGCGAAACAGTTCCCTGATGACCGGAACCTGAATGCGGCCCTGACCCGAATGACGGGGGAGGTTCCGGAATATGTTGGACTGATGCGCAAAGCGGAGCGAATGGCGGATCAGGGCTACCACGCGGCAAGTCTCAACTACTACCTGCGGGCAAGGGACACCTATCCCTTGAGTACGGTGGCGACTGAGGGGGTGAACGAGGTGGCGGCTTTGATTCTCGAACAGGTTGCCCGTCTGGATGCCCCGGCGGAAACCGGGGCAGAGACTGTCGATCCCGTTTCGGAATGAAGGTGATTGTGCTGATGGGGGGGCCTTCGGCGGAGCGGGAGGTATCCCTTCGCAGTGGCTTGGCAGTTCTTGACGGGTTGCGGAGGTTGGGGCTGGTCGCCGAACCTTACGACCCCCTCGATGGCTGGGTTGATACGGAAAGCGAAACGGAAATCCGTACCGGTTCGATTCCGACCAGCTATGTCGAGACAAACGAGGACGCCGGAAGCAAGGTGGATTTGGGACGGTTCGCGTATGATCTATTGGCGGTTGATGATCCGATTATTTTCAACGTCCTGCATGGTCAGTGGGGTGAGGACGGGGCAGTTCAGGCGATTCTCGAAACGCTCGGAATCAGGTATTCCGGGTCGGGGATCACGGGAAGTGCCCTCGCGATGGACAAGTTGCTTTCGAAGCGAATTCTGCGGGATGCGGGAGTACCGGTTGCGGCGGCCCTGACGTCAGCGGATGAGATCGAATCGATTGAGGCAAGCATCGGGTTTCCCTGTATCGTTAAACCGGTGCGGGAGGGCTCAAGTGTCGGGCTGTCGATCGTCCGCGAACGCGGGGGGCTCGTGAAGGCGATTCAGGCGGCGGATCGCCCGGGAGCCCCCGCATTGATCGAGGCCTACATTCCGGGCCGGGAGTTCAGCGTCGGGGTGCTTGGGGGAAAGGCCCTTGAGCCGGGGGAGGTGATTCCAAAGGGGTCGGAGATTTTTGATTTCTCCCGAAAGTATCAGGCAGGCGGGGCAGCGGAGATTTTTCCGGCCGAAATCAGAAAGGAAACGAGGGATCAGATCCAGAGACTGGCTGAGTCCGCACAGCGGGCGCTTGGGTTGCGGGATTATTCAAGGATCGATTTCCGGATGAATCCGCAAGGAGACCTTTTCTGTCTGGAGGCCAATACCCTTCCGGGAATGACTCCATTGAGCCTGCTCCCGCGTTCGGCAAAGGCGGCCGGAATCGACTTTGACGACCTCCTGATGGAGATGTTGCGGGGTGCGCTTGACCGGCGGTCATTCCGGTGACGGTCTCGGAAATAGGTTAAAAGGATTGCGAATCCCTTCTTGATAGATCGTTCGTGGACGATCAGAGTGCTTCCGCCTTTGTTTGAAAGACGAAAACCTTCGAAATGTGTGGGTGAAGATGTCCCGACAAGGGGAGCTTACCGGTCGTCGCTACCCCAGGCGAGTTTCGAACGGAGGGTAGTGTAGTAGTCGTAATCTTCCAAATGGATCAGTTCGAGGCACTTTGAACAAAGGCTGATGTCGATCCACTGATTTTGAATTCCCTCGAATACATGGCGCCCGTCAATCGTGATGACGGGGTGGGATTCCGGCTCCGTAACCCGCACCGTAAGGGTGGAGACCGCAGGGAGGACGAGACTGCGGTTACTGAGAGTGTGGGGACAGATCGGAGTCATCGCGATGGCATCGGATTCCGGGTGGAGAATCGGTCCACCGGCGGAAAGATTGTAAGCGGTCGACCCGGATGGAGTCGAAAAAATGAGACCATCACTGCTGTATTGGGTGATGAGCGAATCGGCGGTCCGCACTTCGGTACGGATGAGTCGGGATTCAGCATCCCGAATAACAACGTCGTTGAGCCCCTGGCGGGATTCACCACCCTTGATACAAGCGGAAAGGACGGTTCGACGCGAGGTTTTGTAGATCCCCGAGAGCAGATCGGGAAAGCAATCGTGGATCTGTTCAGGGGTAAAGGTGACGAGAAATCCGAGCTTTCCAAGGTTTACCCCGATAATCCGGACCGCATGGCGCAGGGCGGGTTCGACGACCCCGAGGAGGGTGCCATCTCCGCCGATCGCGCAGCAGGCATCTATTCCCGCAAGAAAGTCACGACCGATGGGATACGCGTCGGTGATCCTTGTCTCGACCCGATGGGCAATCGCGATCCTCGAGAGGTCTTCGGCAAGGGTATTGGCCCCTGCTTTGTCAGCGTTGACGACGAAGGCGAGGCGACGAATCGGATCCATTGGACGGGGCCGGGATCAGTCGTTGAGACGTTGGGTGAGGGAGGCGAATTCCTCCTTCATCTGAAGGTTTTCGAAGACAAGCAGCTCAGGGACCTGGATGCTGGCGAGGGTATCGAAGGAATTCTGAGTGCTACGGATCATGCTGACAAGTTCACCGCTGGCCGTGACTGTTCGGTAGGTGTTCTCGGCAACTTCGATATCCTGGCGGGTCTGGCGAAGGGCCCGGTCCATCTTCCCGCGCTGGTCACGCAGGTGTTCGCGGTAGAGGTCGGCAGTGCGGAGGGTCAGAGCCTGCGATTGGAGATTGGCCTGAAGGTGACTGCGGTGGGCATCATTATCGGTCCGACTGTAAATTCGACGGCTTTCTTTTTGGAGGGTTTCAACGTCTTCCTGAATCCGGTTGATCCGGGGAAGGTAAACCTCGTCGATCTGTCGGACAAAGTCGGATTGCATTGATCCAAGGATCTTCAGGAGAACGACGTGCATCGCATAATAGCGGCGGCTGATATCGATATCCTCCTGGGACGATGCGGTCAGTTCGGCCAGACGGATCGAGACCTGTTTCACGTTTTCGTAGACCGCCACGCTTTGAACGATCTCGGATCCGATGACGCTGTTCAGGAGGAGGTCTACCTGTTCGGGCCCGAGTTCGAGACCGTAGCCACCAAGGGCATCTGCAAAGGCAATCTTTTGCTCGGCGATACGATTCTCGTTGGCGAGAATTTCAGCCTCGGCGCTTTTGATACGCTGGTCCAAGCCAGCCTGGGTTTTCGAGAAGAGGGAACTTTCGGGCGCACTGAGTCGCTTTCGCCGATAGTCGGCGATGTCCTTCCGCAGTTTCTGATTTGCCTCGATCAAAGACTCGATCTCGCGGCGGATATCGGCAGCGGTCGAACCGCCGAGAACCGTAACGGCCTGGTTGAGGAGGGACTCAATATCCTCGAGATTCTTTTCCTTGTCGCGACCGAACCACCGGGAATCGGGAAGGGTTGAGCGTTCCTCCTCGAGTTCTACGAGATCGTCGAGCTTGGGGTTGATCTGACGCCACATTCCGGTGGAAATAGCGGCATTGAGCAGAACGGGTGTCGCTGCGAGAAAAAACCAGAAAAAGTTTCGATTCATAAGGGCACTCTAGGCAGGGAGGGGCGGATGGCAAGAGGGGGTTCGCGAAGGGCCGGACCCATCGAATTGATCCAGTCGGGGGTGGTACATCCCTCAGCACCGTGAAGCGATGCGTAATGATCCGCTGTCAGACCGTGCCAGGCAACCCCGGCGGCCACGGCGTTGAGGGGATTTTCGAAACGGGGTAGCAGGGCGGCGATGATTCCGGCGAGTGCGTCACCACTGCCACCCCGGGCAAGAATCGGCCCGCCGTGGGGCGAAAAAAGGATACCTCGGGGATGGAAAATTCGGGTAAGACTATCCTTTGCTACCAGAATGGCCCGGTGGACTTCGCAGAAACGCTGAATTTCCTCATCGAAAGGCAATCGATTCAGGCCGAGTAATCGACCGATTTCACCGGGGTGAGGGGTAAATACGACGGGCTGATCATGGGGCCGGCGGGATACAACCGCAGCAACCTCTGGATACAGTGCATCCGCGTCGAGAACCATTGGGGCCGAGAATGTTGCGACCGTTTTCGCGATCTCGCCGGGAGCAGCACACATTCCCGGACCGAACAGAGCTACATCCACTTTCGCGATGGGTGGGTCGATTCCACGCCGGGACCACATCGCGGCCGGGGCCACTCCGGCAGCAGCGGCGATAGCGATAGGGGTCGAGTTTCCGGTAACGAGCCCGCCGCCCGCATTGAGGGCAGCCCGAACCGCGATCTGGAGGGCACCGGGCATCGCATCGGATCCGGCATCAATCCAGACACGTCCAAAGGTACGTTTATCGGCTGATGTAGGGCGCAGACGACGGATCGGGTCGAGGGCCTCGGGGGCGATAACGCCGATTGATGGCAATGTGTCTGAATCTTCGAAAAAGCCGATGTCGGCATAGCGGAGACGCCCCCGCCAGGGAGCGGAATCGGTGGAGAGAAGGTTCCGTTTGACGATGCCAGTGGCTATCGTGATATCGGCACGAAAGGCGTTTGGGTCGCCCAGTCCGGAAGGCAAATCCACGGCGATACGAAGCCCGGCCTCGCCAACCCTCGAAAGCCACGAAAAGAGATGGGCCTCGGGATCGCGGAGCGGTGGGCGAAAGTTGAATCCGAAGCCTCCATCGATCACGAGTCCTTCCAGGGTCGGGACCGCTTCCCGCAAACGACGGAGGTGGAGCGTATCACAAGGGACGAGGGTTAATTCCGTTGCGGACTGGCAAAATCGTTGCCAGGCGGCGCGGGTCAGGGGTCGCATTCGGTTGACCTCGCTGAGAAGGATGGCGAAAAAGCGGAGGGCGGGATAGGTTCGGGCAAGATGCATCGCCGCGAGCGCGGCATCACCGCCGTTATGGCCCTTGCCGATAAGAAGAATCACCGGCATGCCCCTCGGGATGGTCCCAAAGCGTTCGCCGAGAGCCTGTTCTACACCAAGGGCAACGGCCCGACCGGCCCTTTCCATTGCAGCGGCCTCATGATCAAGCCCCGAACTAAAACGCTCTTCTTCATGCTGCGCGGCAGCCGATGGGTCGAGAACCGGATGGGCGAATGACATGACGATTGTTTAAAACTCAGATTGGCGGGAGGCAAGAGCCGGGATAATCCTGATCGGATCGATCTCCCAGCGATAAAGACCTCGGTTTGGCAATGGAGACTTCATCCGCCGGCAAGGACCGGTCGAAATCCCGCCCCGCGAAGAAATTCCATCACGGTTTCCCGCTGATCTCCCTGAATTTCAATCGAGGTTCCGCGATCGGTTCCGCCTGTTCCGCAACGTGTCTTAAGGTCACGAAGGAGTGCAACACGGCGCTTTTGGTCGAGAGAGGCGACACCTCCAATCGTCGTCACGGTCTTTCCGCCGCGTCCTGATTTTTCCCGTCTGACTTCGAGACGCATCGCTGGCTTTTTCTTCGTGACAGGGCCTGAAACCGCTTCGCCCGAGGATAGAGGAGGGCGGACTGGAAGCCTCGATTCCAAATCACCGAGACCTCCAAACGGATTCGAAGCAAGGGGTTCGGAAGATGCCTTCGTATTGATGCGTGCCATGGTTTCGAATCCAGAAGATAGGGGACGATTGAAGCGGGATGCAATCGGGAACAGGGAAGCTGGCGGAGGGCCGGAGCCTCTTTTGATTCGGGATTTGAATGATGATTCCATTTCGCCCCTGGATAACGAAACGTCTATCGACCTTTCGGACTCTGTGACACTCCTGAAGATTCCCTCGCTGGCCGGATTCTGTGGATTGCACTGTCAGCTTCATCCATGTGAGCATGCTTTGATCGGAAACCGCATCCACGATGAATCCAAATGCTATCCACCTTCTCCTTTCTGAGGAACCGCTAGTCGCCCTCTTCGCGATCATTGCTTCGGGGCTGCTCTTTGGAAGCATTACGATTAAAGGGATCAACCTCGGCAGTTCAGGGGTCCTCTTTACGGCACTACTCGCGGGTCATCTAGGATATGATATTCCTGGTGGGGTCGGAACGCTAGGTCTCGTTCTGTTTGTTTACTGCGTGGGAATCGGGGCCGGCGGACGTTTCTTTGCATCTGTAATGCGGGAGGGTGCGACTCTGGCAAAGCTGGCCCTTGTGATCGTAACACTCGGAGGGCTGATAACCTGGGTAGGGGCGCTGCTCCTGGACCTGCCGGCTGATTTGGCCACGGGAATCTTTGCGGGTGCTTTAACGAGTACGCCTGCCCTTGCGGCGGCGACGGAGGGACTCAAAGAGGGGGCTACCGGCGTCAGTATCGGCTACGGGATCGCCTACCCGTTTGGTGTGGTTGGCGTTGTGCTTTTCGTACAGTTGTTGCCGCGCCTGCTGAAACACGATCTTGAAGCGATCGCAGCGCAGCATGAGACCGATGACGAGAGTGAGGATCGGGTTGAGAATGTTCTTGTCGAGGTGACCAATCCGAATCTGATCGGGAAACGGATCGTTGACTCTGGCGTAACCAACTTCAATGCCTGTCAGGTATCCCGTGTTTTCAAGGAGGGACAGATGGTTCCTCTCGCCTACGAGGACCGATATGCCGAGGGGCAACTTCTCCTTTTGGTAGGTCGAGGGAGGGAGATTGGGATTGCGGTCGACTATCTCGGACAGCGCAGTGATCGGAATATTCTCAAAGATGTCGAGAACGAAAGGCAACAATTGCTCGTGACCCACCGGCAGGTCGCGGGAAAGCCGATTCGCGAACTCGCCCCGCTAAAGAACTACGGTTGTGTCATCACGCGTATAACCCGACTTGGGCTGACATTTGTTCCGAATGCTTCGACGGTGATCGAATTGAATGATCAGCTGACATCGGTCGGGCGCAGTGAGGACTTAAGACAATTTGCGAAGGCAGTCGGGCATCGCAGCAGTGCGATCGATTCGACCGATCTGCTATCCCTCTCGGCCGGACTGACGCTCGGGATCGTTGTAGGGCTAATTCCAATTGGTCTGCCCGGGAGCACACCGATCACCCTCGGGCTGGCGGGTGGCCCTTTACTTGTGTCCCTGATTCTGGGGCATTTCGGCCGGGTCGGGCGAATCGTTGGGCATATTCCCCGGCCGACGAGACTCCTGTTGCAGGAACTGGGGCTGGTTTTCTTCCTCGCCAATGCGGGAATCAGTGGGGGCGGTGCGCTTGCGGCAACCGTCAGCGAGTACGGACTTGCCCTCTTTGGTATGGGCATGCTGATCACGGTGGTTCCGCTTCTCGTTGCCTGGCCGATTGCCCGCAGTTTGTTCAAACTTGATGCATTGCAGGCGCTCGGCGGAATTTGCGGTGGAATGACTTCAACGCCTGCGTTGGGAGCGATCACGGCAAAAACCGACTCACGAGTGCCCGTTGTCAGCTACGTCTCGGCCTATCCGGTGTCCTTGATCGTGATGATCCTCGTCGCGAAAACGCTGATCGGTTTGTTGGCGTGATCGTATCTTCGATGTCAGAAATACTTCAACTCCGGGCGAGAGCGCAACGGAGCCACGGGCGTGAGAGGAGAAGACATGCGTGCTTCCGGGAGTCGGCAGACTTTTTGAGCGGGGATTTTCAAGCCGTAGATTCCTTGGGCAGACGGAAAAAGAGGACATAGAAACGGTTGAAATTCCCAGCAGAGGGGCCGGCGCAAAAGGGATTGCAAATTCCTTCTCCATAAAAAGGGTCTGCCGCTTTCCATCTCGAAGTTTCGATGATGCGTGACGCAATCAGGGTTTTCATCACCTCCACGAACGC
>CAZFLQ010000098.1:0-8528 GCA_964519935.1 uncultured Puniceicoccaceae bacterium
GACCTCGCGGAGGGCGGGAGGGCGGAGAAACCCGGCTATTTCCGGGGATAGGGATGCGGGGAGGGGGGCTTCGGCGGGGGGAAGCCAGTCGATTCGGGCGAAGGCCTCGTGGATTTTGGTCCCGAAGGTGAGGGGGTGGGAAGGATCGCCGGGAACGGAGAGATTCTCGATGATCGAGCGGGGACTGGTCCAGGCGTTCCCGTCGGAGGGGGATTCGGGCTCGAGCCGACCGACGGCGGCGGGCTCGCGACCGGGCGGGAGGATGGGGATGGCGGGCGGTGGATCGGGGGTGGTGAAGTCGGGAGCGGGAGGCCAGGGACCGAAGGTTGTGAGCCAGTTTCCGTGAATCGAATCGGGCGTGGAGGTGGGTTCTTCGGGGAGGCCGGAGACGACGGCTGCGACCAGTTTGCTGGCGGAGGTGGCAGGTTTTTCAGGGAGAATCATTGTAAGAACCTGCCTGGCACGCGTGAGAGCAACGTAGAGGCCACAGAGGTCCTCGTGGGCAGTCCCGGTTTCACGGTGCTGGTGGGCAGATGCAAGCTCGGGAACGCTCATGATCCAGTCGACGGAGGGCATTCGGAGGACCCAGCGGCCCTCGCCGGTTGTCGGGTCGGTTTCAACGTGGAGGCGGCTGGAATCGTAGTTGTTGGATCGGTTGTTGCCGACAAGCGGGACGATGGTGGCGTCGAAGCTGAGCCCCTTGGCCTTGTGGTAGGTCATAACCTGGACGGTATTTCGACCGGGGGGATCGGCGAGGGTGGCGTTTTCGAGATGTTGGACGGCGGCGGAGGGTGTGGCCTCGGCGGAGGCATCGAAATCGGCCAGAGCGAAGAGGAGATCATCGATCCGTTGATCGAGAAACGCATCGCGGTCAGCGGGGGGGAGGAGGCGGTCGATGGTTTTGGCGGCCCAGGGAGCGAAGCCGTCGGCGGCGGTGGCGCGGAGGCCCTCGGCGCAGAAGTGGAAGGGGGACGGCCAGTGGGGATGAAAGTTGCCGGTGGCGGTGAGGTGTCCGAGGGCGAGCCGGTCGGAAGGGCGGTCGAGGAGGCGGAGGGCGGAGAGGAGAAGCTTGCCGGCGGTGTTGTCGTGGGCGGTCCGGGTGGTGGCCTCGCGGGTGACGGGAATGCCGTTTTCGCGAAGGAGCTCGGTCGTGGCGACGACGTCGGTGTTTTTCCGGTAGAGGATGCCGATGGTGGCACCGGGGAGGGTATCGCGGATAGCGTGAACCTGTTCAAGGAGAACGGCCTCGACGTTCTGGTCAGACCCAACCTGGAGGACACCGGCCCAGGATTCGCGGGCGGGGCGGCGGCTGAAATGGTCCTGCCATTGGCTGTCCCAGCGGGTGGCGGACCCGGATGGGTAAACATTGGCGGTGGAAACGGATCCAAAGATGGTGTTGACGCAGCGGAGGAGGTCGGGACCGGAGCGCCAGGATTGATCGAGGGTTTCCCCGGAGAAGCGGCCCCGATAGGTGTGATTGATGGCATCAAAGAGGCGGGGATCACCGCCGCGCCAACCGTAGATGGCCTGTTTGGTGTCGCCGACAAGGAGCACGGAACGACGTCCTTCAGGGTCTTGAATGACCTCGTCGAGGAGCGGGGCGACGGCATTCCACTGGGGGCGGGAGGTGTCCTGGAATTCATCGAACATCCAGTGGTCAAACCAGCCGTCGAGACGCCAGGCGAGGAGGGTCTGGTCGAGGGGATTGGCGGAACCGGGGGGGAGGTATTGGCCGAGGAGGGCGCGGTTGAGGTCGGCAAAGGAAAGGAGTCCGTGGCGGCGGACGGTCTGCTGGTAGGATTCCTCGTAGCGGTTGAGGATCCGGTGGATTGCGGCGGTATCCTCGAGGCAGAGGCGGAGGCGGGTGGCGACGGCAGCTTCGAAAAGATCGGTGGCGGTGCGGCGGAGTTCCGGTGTATCTGGAAACTTCTTACGGTTGATCATGAAAGTGTCGCTTTCGCGGGTGACGAATTTGCGAAGGTTGCTGAAAAAGGTGCCGGTCGGGGTATCGGCGGTGCCCCCCGTGGCGAGGATGGGCAACTGTTCGAGAGCGGATTCGAGGTAGTCGCGTTGTTTGTCGGGGGCACCGGCGAGGACCTGTCGAAGGGCGGTTGAGGCGGCCTCGAGATCGGGGTTGCGGAGTGAGGATGGAGGGCGCTGCCAAATGGTTGCGGGGTTTCCCCATTTTTCCGCCTCGGGGTGATTGAGGTAGGTCTCGCGAGCGACCTCGAGGAGCTGACGGAGGGTAGTAAGGAGGGAGGGTTTGCGGAGGGAGCGCGAGGCTTGATCGAGGGTGGCCTCGAAGGCGGCAAGTTCTGAATCGTTGATCCGGTTGAGGGTGGCCGCGAGGGTGGTATCGAGGAGATTGGCGGCGTTGGTTTCATCGATGACGGCAATGTCCCCGTCGATTCCGAAATCGAAGGGAGACGAGCGCAGGATCATCGCAAAGAAACTGTCGATGGTGCTGAGCTGGAGTCGGTGGAGGTGGTCAATCACGCGGCGTAGCCGGTCGGGTCGGTCGGGTTGTTCGGCGAGGAGGTGGAGAATGCGTTCGAGGAATTCGGCAGCGGCCTTGCGGGAAAACGTCAGGGCGAGAATACGGTCGGGGGGGACCCCGAGATCGAGAAGCTGGATGTAGCGTTCGGCCAGTTTCTGGGTTTTTCCGGAACCGGCAGAGGCGCGGATGATGGTGTTGGGGACCAGGCTTGTCATGGGATGGGTTTGAATTCGGGGTCGGGATCGTCGACCGCGATGGCGGTAAACGGGTCACCCGGGGACGGTTTTCGGCGGGCGGGCTCGAAGACGCCGTCGAGGATGGAGCGGACGACATGGCGGGCGCAGGCGAGGGCACTGGAGCGAAGGTCGGGACCGTCCTCAGTGAAGGGGGCGAGGGCGGTCTCGGCGGGGTCATGGGGGATGTTGAAGTAGGCGGTCTCGACCTCTTGTCCAAGGATATCCTGAACCGCGAGGGCGTAGAGGGGTAATTGAAGGTTGGTCCAGCGAAGGGAGGTTTTTCCGGTCGTAGGGACGGTCTCGGACGGGTCGAAAGCGGAGGAATCGAGATGGTTGGGGAATCTGCCAAAGTGCTTTTCGGAGGGTTTTGCCGGCTGGGCGGAAGTTTTGTAATCAAGGATGCGGTAGCGGCCGGATCCGGGGTGATGTTCAATGCAGTCGACGATTCCACGAATGGGAAGACCTTCGATCATCCAGGTGGTTTCCCATCCAAAGCGCCATTCGGCATGGATCGGTCGCCAGCCCTCGCGGCGGGATTCGGCGACGACCTCGGCGACCCGGTCGAGCCGACGGCGGAGGGCGCGGATCTGGAGAAACGGTAGGGTGGCGGGACGGGGGCCGAAGGAGGTCTCAACCTCGCGGTCGAGGATGGCGTGGAGTTGGCGGCGGATTGAATCGAGATCGGCAAGATCGGCGCCGACCGTGTTGAGGGTTTCGAGGCAGGTGTGGACGAGGGTTCCGAAGTGGCGGGGGGAAAGTTCACCGAAGTCGTCAAGTGTATCCATTTTATGGATACGTTTAAGGAGGAAGCGTTTGGGGCAGTCGAGCCAGGTGCCGAGATCACTGACATTGAGGTGGGAAGGGGGCTCGGTCGCGGGAAGGTAAAACTGACGGGGCGGGGAGGGGGCGACGCGGGGACGGAGGTGGGCGATTTCACCAAAGAGGCTGCGGACCCGGGCGGGGAGGGCGGAGTCGGGAACTTTAAAGAGAAGGCGTGACGGTCGGACGGGATCGTTGGGAGCGTGGTTCGTGCAGTGAACGATGCGGAGGGATCGGTTGGGATTGCGGAGAGAACAAAGGAGGTCAAAAATGGTGGCATCGCGCTCGAGCCGGGTGGCGGCGGTGGGGAGTCCGAGGAGGGCGCGTTCGGTCTCGTTGAGGAAGGGGTCACCGCGAAAACTTTCGGGGACAACACCCTCGGCGAGACCGGTGACGATGAGGCGGGGATGAGCGTTCCAGATCCATTCGCGCCAGCCGAGAATCTCGATCCCGGAGGGGCGGGAATCGGGATAGACGGGGGTCGATTCGATTGCACCGAGGGCGATCCGCAGGCGATTGAGTCCGGATCTCGGGCGGGGCGGGAGTTCGGCGATGAGGTAAAGGGCATCGAGGACAGTGGCGGCGGCGCGACCATCGGGGAAGAGATGGTCGAAGGTTTGGGGGACCTTTCGGGCGGTGGCGAGAAAATGCTGGCAGAGGCGGCGGGGGAAGTCGGGGGCGCGTTGAGCGAGGCGATGCCATTCGGTGGCGGCGCGGAGGATCGGGCGGAGATCGTCCGGGGCGATCGGGGTGGCCGATTCAATGGAGGCGGTGACGGAATCGATCCGGAAGCGATCAAGGCTGGAGAGGAGCTTGGCGGAGGGGATGGAGGAACCGAGCCAGTCGCCGGACATGGGAAGGTGCAACCACTCGTGGAGGGACCCGATTGACCCGTCGGAGAGCCATTCGATCATGGTGCGGAAAAAGGCGTGTCCGCCCGTGCGGGAGAGGGGGATACCGGCGGGGTCGTAGGCGGGGATGGCTGTGCTTTGGAGATGACCCCGGATGATCGGGATGATCGATGGATCGGCGGCACCGATGGCGAGATCGGACGTTGTTGCGGGGGGTGGGACGGTGCTTTTTATTTCGCTGGCAACGGCGGCGGCGAAGGCCTCGGGATCAGCGGCGGTGGTAAGGACTTCGTCAGCGAGGGGAGCAACCCGGCGCGAGAAAACACTTGGGTGGGGTCGACCCCAGGCATCGAAGGCATCGGTGTCGGTTGGATCGGCGGGGATCCGGATAACGATCTCGATTCCCTCGTTGGCGAGGGTGGAAAGAATCTTGACGAGGCGGGGAGAGGGCTCGGGATCGGCGCAGAGGTGGATGCGACGGATTCCGGCGTAGGATTCGGGTAAGGAGATTTCGTCGGGCGGAGGCGCGAGGGGGTCGGTGCGGTTGATGGCGGTGAGTTCCCGGATGTATTCGGCCTCGAGGTTACTGAGGAGATCCCAGCGGGCGGAGCTGGGATACCCGGCGGCCCGAAAGGTCTCGGCGGCAGATTGGAGGTGGTGGCCGGCCCGTGCGAGGGTTTCGCGCAAACGGGAAATCATTCGGGCGGCAGTGAGCCGGCTGGCATCAGGGAGGCGGTCCCCGAGGGCGGGAAAGAGGGGTTGGAGGGAGGCTGGGTCGCGATTGGAAAGAACCTGATCCCAGGCATCGGTCGATTCGATCAGGTGGGCAGATTTGGCGGGGAGAAAGGCATCGAGAAAGACTGCGGGAGTGACGATCCGGGGCGGGAGGAGACCGCGTTGATGGTCAGCGGCGTGGCGGACAAAAGCCTCGCGAAGGGCGCGGGAGGCACCGCGCGAGGGAAGAAGGAAGAGATCGGTGGAAAGATCGAGCCAGGGGGTATCGGGTGTTGGTGCCGGGTCGAGTTCGGCGAGGACGGTTCGGGCGAGGGCATCAACGAGGGGGAACGAGGGGGCAAAGCAGCGGCGGTGGATGAGGTCAGGCACGATGGGAAGGATTTAGAAGAAATTGCGGCGGAACCGCTATTTCTTTTTTGGTGTGAAGGGCGGGGAGGGGTCGGATGCGCGAGCTGGAAGCTCCCGCTACTTTTTTGGGGGGAACCACACGCTGGAAGCGCGTGGGCACTTTAGGGGCGGAGCTTTTGCGTGTCGGTGAGGCTTGCGGGGTGGGGGATTTTTGGGGATGATTGGGGTGATGATGGTAGAGCGTGTTTTAATTTTGTTTTTCGGATTTAGTTGGGTCGGTTTGCTCGGGGCGGGTGAGTGGGCGCATGAGGGGGCAGATCTGGAGCCGGATCCGGGGATCCGGTTCGGGACGTTGGAGAACGGGATGCGGTATTTGGTGGATGAGAATGCGGAGCCTCCGGGGCGGGTTTCGCTGCGGATTGTGTTCGAGGCGGGCTCGTTGATGGAAAGGGATGATGAGGAGGGGATTGCTCATTTTCTGGAGCATCTCGCTTTCAACGGGACGGAGCGGTTTGCGAAGGATGAGATGATTCGCTATCTGCAGCGTTTGGGGATGGCTTTTGGGCCGGATACGAATGCGAATACGGGGTTTGACCGGACCTTGTATCAGCTCGATTTACCGAATAATGATCCGGAGGTTTTCCGGACGGGTTTGTCCTTGCTGCGGGATTACGCGGACCGGTTGCTTTTGTTGCCGGATGAGATCGAGCAGGAACGGGGGATCATTCTGGCGGAGAAGCAGTCGCGGGACAGTGTGGCCTATCGGACGCGGAAGGCAGAAACGGCCTTTATTCTGGAGGGCCTGACCTATCCGAATCGTTGGCCGATCGGGACGGAGGAGGTCATCCGGACGGTTAACCGGGATCAGTTTGAGGCGTTCTACCGAACATGGTATCGGCCGGAGCGGACGATTCTGGTGGTGGTGGGAGAGGTTGATGCGGATGCGGTCGAGGGGGAAATTGCGGCAGAGTTTGGGGACTGGGAGCCGAAGATGCCGACCCCGGCGGATCCGGAGACGGGGGTTTTGGCGGTGGTGGAATCGGGGACTCCGGTGAAGGTCCACAATGCGGCCGAGGCAGCCCATTCCGATGTGGTGATTTACGGGGTTCGGCCCCATCATTCGGAGCCGGACTCGATGGCGAAGCGGGAACGGGAAACATTGGAGAATCTCGGACATGCGATCCTCTCGAATCGTTTTTCGCGGATTGCGCGGTCACTGGATAGTCCGATCCAACTGGGCTATTCGTGGTCGACGGACTATTACGAAGGCGCGGAGGTTGTCGCGGTGGGGGCGTATGGGGAACCGGATGCCTGGAGGGATCTGGTCCCGGTGGTTGAGAACGAGCTGCGTCGGGGATTGGAGCATGGGTTCACAGAAGCGGAGTTTGCCGAGGTGCAGTCCAATCTTCTGAACGCGGCCCGGCAGGCGGTGGAACAGGCATCGACGCGGGATTCGCGGGAGTTGGCAAACCAGTATGCAAATGCGACGAACGACGGCTTGATTCTGCGGTCGCCGGAGCAGGAGTTGGCGCGGGTGGAGGCATTGCTGGGGCGGATTGGGCGGGAGGATGTTGAGACGGCCTACCGAAGTTTGTGGAAGGGAAAGCCGCGCCGGTATTGGGTGACGGGAGCTTTTGGGGACGAGGCCCCGGATGAGGCAGCGGTTGAGGTCGCATTCGCGGAAGCGTCGGCGATGGAGGTTTCTGCGGCTGAGGAGATCGTCGTGGTGGAGTTTCCGTATGGTATCTCGGAGGAAACAGGGGTGATTCTCGAGCGGGAGGATGATTCGGAGCTGGGATTCAGCGAGGTTACGTTTGCGAATGGGTTGGTGGCCTTTTTGAAGCCGACTGACTTTGAGGCCAACGCGATCCGAATGCAGGTCAGGGTGGGACTTGGGTTGGGTGGTTTGCCGACGGATCGACCGGGTTTGCAGAATCTGGCGGGGGCGATTTGGAAGGAGGCGGGGCTGGGGAAACTGGACCGGGACGGGATCGAGCGGAGCGTGGCGGGGAAGACCGTTGGGGTCGAATTCGGGGTGGGGGAGGATGCCTTTATCCTGTCGGGGGTGAGCAACCGGGAGGATCTGGGGTTGCAACTGCGATTGGCGACGGCCTACCTGACCGATCCGGGGTATCGGGAGGAGGCTCTCGCGCGGTATCGCCGGACGATTCCGGGGACGTATCGTCAACTGGAAACGACCTGGCGGGGGGCCCTGGACCGGGAGATTCGTCCCTGGCTGAGGGGTGGGGATTTTCGGTTCAGGGTGCCGGGGCGGGAGACCTTGGAGGGGTACGACCTCGAAGCGGTCCGGGAATGGATCGGACGACCGTTGCTCGATCACAATGGGGCGGAGTTGGTGATGGTCGGAGATTTTGACCCGGAGGAGGCGATCGGGCTGATCGGGCGGACCCTCGGGGCGGTCGAGCGGGATGGGGTCGGGGCGATTCCGGGGAAATGGGAAACGCCACCGGGGTATCCGGAGCCGGAGGAAGTTCGGACGGTCCAGTTTGAGAGCGAGGTGCGACAGGGTGTGCTCGTGATGGCCTGGCCGACCGGTGGGATGGAACCGATTGAGCGGACCCGCCGACTGGGGATGTTGGCGAATGTGATCGACGACCGGGTGCGGGTGAAGATCCGGGAAACCTTTGGGGATACCTATGCCTATGGGGTCTATAATCAGGCAGCGCGGGCGTATGACCACGGGCTGTTCACAATCATCCTGCAAATTGACCCGGACCGGATGGAAAGAGCGGAGGGGGCAATTCGGGAGTTGATCGCGGACCTTTTGGCGGAGGGGATCGATCCGGACGAGTTTGTCCGGGCGCGGGAACCTTTGTTGCGTCAGATCGAGACGATGGAGCGAGACAATGCCTATTGGGTGCGGGTGTTTGCGGGCGCCTCGCGGCGACCGATGCAGTTGGAATGGGCAACCGGACTGAGAGAAAGTTTTGGCGGGATCGACCGGGAAGAGCTGGAGGCTTTGGCGACGGAGATTTTCGGTGCGGCTGAACCGGTGGTGGGACGGGTGGCGAGTGTGTTGCC
>CAZFLQ010000099.1:0-7960 GCA_964519935.1 uncultured Puniceicoccaceae bacterium
ACCTGATCGAGAATCCGATTGATTTCAACTTCCTTCAGGGGGACCGGGTGGTCGCCTCCAACGAAATTGATGACTCCCTGGGCCTCGCGAACGAAATACCAAGCCTTCTGAATAATCTTTCCGTCATCATCAAAAAGCCGCATCTTGACGAAAATATAGCCTGGATAAAATTTCCGAACCCGCTGTGACTTCTTCCCGTTCTTGACCTCGGAGACCATTTCCGTCGGCATCAAGATTTCATGAACTAAATCCTCCAGTCCTTCAACCTCACGGAACTTGGTCAGGTACCGAAACGCCTTTCCCTCCTGATTGGAGAGAGTTTGAACGGCGAACCATCGGGGTCCGCTCATCGAAATAGCAGGTGGCATGAAATTTGAAGTCAGGCAAACAGTCCGTTTGCGTCGGGCGTTGAAAGGTTAGACACCTCCACCGATCAAGGGCGGGCGAGATCCGTCATGAAAACAATCCAGTTTTGAAGGGAATAATCGGATACCGTAATAAAAGTCCCCAGAAGAATGATCCCGACAATCACAACGACCGTCGATTCGCGAAGCTCCCGCCGATTCGGCCAGGAGACCTTCTTTAGCTCGACCCCGGTCTCGGACCAGAGTCGCCGGATGGCGCGGAATGGATTTTTCATGCTAGAGGTGGCGGGAGAAGAGGGACTCGAACCCCCAGCCTACGGTTTTGGAGACCGGTGCTCTACCAATTGAGCTATTCTCCCTTCAGGAAAAGGATGTTCTGTTTCGATTGAATGAGAAAGCCGGAGGCCCGTCAAGGACCTCCGGCGCGTTGGGAAAAAACGAGTCTGACGGTTAGCTTTGAACTTCGGTAATCCGACCGGCGCCGATCGTGCGTCCACCTTCACGGATCGCAAAGCGCTGACCGACCTCCATCGCGATCTTCTTTTGAAGCTCGACGTTTACGGCGAGGTTATCCCCCGGCATGACCATCTCAACACCCTCTGGAAGGCTGACCACTCCAGTGACGTCGGCCGTACCGAAGAAGAACTGCGGACGGTAGCCCTGGAAGAACGGAGTGTGACGTCCACCTTCATCCTTGGTCAGGACGTAGATTTCAGCCTTGCCCTTGTCGTGCGGCTTGATCGAGCCCGGCTTCGCGAGGACGTGCCCACGCTCAACCTGGCTCTTTTCAACCCCGCGAAGGAGAAGACCGACATTGTCACCAGCCTGCCCCTGATCGAGGAGCTTGCGGAACATTTCCACACCCGTAACGGTCGTCTTGCGGGTGTCGCCGAGGCCGACGATTTCAACTTCCTCACCAACCTTGATGACCCCGCGCTCAATTCGCCCGGTCGCAACCGTTCCCCGTCCGGTGATCGAGAAGACGTCTTCAACCGACATCATAAAGGGCTTGTCGGTCGCGCGCTCCGGCTCCGGAACGTCGTTGTCGATCGCCGCGAGAAGATTCTGGATCGCTTCTTCACCTTCCGGCTTGCCTTCGAGGGCAGCGAGGGCAGATCCCCGGACGATCGTGATGTTGTCGCCGTCAAACTCATACTTCGAGAGCAAGTCGCGGATTTCCATCTCGACCAGCTCAAGAAGCTCCTCGTCGTCGAGCAGGTCGACCTTGTTCAGGAAGACGACAATGTTCGGAACACCGACCTGACGGGCGAGAAGGATGTGCTCGCGGGTCTGTGGCATCGGCCCATCGGCGGCCGACACGACCAGAATCGCGCCGTCCATCTGAGCGGCACCGGTGATCATGTTCTTAACGAAGTCGGCGTGACCGGGGCAGTCAACGTGAGCATAGTGGCGATTGACGCTCTCATACTCGACGTGGGAAACCGCGATCGTGACAATCTTCGAAGAGTCACGGACGGTACCGCCCTTGGCAATGTCAGCGTAGGTCTTGACCTCAGCGAGACCGCGACGGGACTGCGTTGCCAAAATGGACGCGGTCAGCGTGGTTTTGCCGTGGTCAACGTGACCAATGGTGCCGACATTAATGTGCGGCTTCGTGCGTTCGAATGTTTCCTTAGCCATGGATGGATGAGGATTCTATGGGTTGATGTATTGTTGGATGAAGTGGAGCCCTCGAGCGGATTTGAACCGCCGACCTCGTCCTTACCAAGGACGCGCTCTGCCGACTGAGCTACAAGGGCACCGGGAAACTGTTGAAAGAGGAAAAGCGATCATCATTATCCCTTGAACCAAACACGTCAATCTATAATTTCGGGAAAAATTCGGGATAGGCTCGGCGGGTTGACTCCCGCGATCCCGTTTCCAAACTCAAACAACGACATCATGGCGATCACGGCTCCACCCGCAACTTTCGAATTGATCGGCGACTGCCTCGCTCTCCGCTGGCCGGATGGGCGGGAAGATTTCCTTCCGGCCGAGTTGCTCCGCCGACACAGCCCAAGTGCCGAGAATCAGGGTGAGGTCGATATTCTCGGGGTTCGTCATGGGGGGGACAACACGAGTGCCTTTCCCGGGATCCGAATCCTCAAGCTAAACCGGATCGGTAACTACGCCCTTCAAATCGTCTTCTCCGATGGTCATCGGACCGGCCTCTTTTCCTGGGCCTACCTCCGCACGCTGGGCGAAGTTGATTCCGGGGGGACCGGATCAGAGGTGTGAGTTCAAATCCAGAGAATCTCCCGGGACCCTCCGGAAAGCCGCCTGCGGGTGCCGGATTTTCTTCCGGCGGGGAACCGCCGACCCCCCGTCCGAAGATTCATCTCCTCGCAGATCAGGTCGCCAACCAGATTGCTGCCGGCGAGGTCGTTGAACGTCCCGCTGCCGTCGTCAAGGAACTGGTCGAGAACAGTCTCGACGCGGGCGCATCGCGGATAGAGGTCGAGATCCGCAATGGGGGTCGATCCCTGATTCGGGTCGAGGATAATGGTTCCGGAATGTCGCCCGAGGATGCCCGCATGTCGATCCGACGACACGCCACCTCGAAAATCCGCGAAGCCGCCGATCTCTTCCTGATCAGGTCGTTCGGGTTTCGGGGAGAAGCTCTCCCCTCGATTGCGAGCGTCTCCCGCTTTCGCCTCCAAACCCGCGACGCCGATGCCAATGAGGGTTTCGAGATCCTCGTTCGGAATGGTCAGGTCGTCTCGGAGTCTCCTGCCGGTATCCCTGTCGGTACAAGGATCGAGGTGACCCAACTGTTCGGCAGCGTCCCCGCCCGCCGCAAATTTCTGAAAAAGGACAGTACAGAATCGGCCCATGTACATCAATCCCTCCGCCTTCTCGCCCTCGCCCACCCGACCGTCGCGTTTCGTTTCGTAGATAGCGGGCGGGAGGTCTTTCAAATGCCTCAAGTCGCCGGGCTGGAGGACCGAATGCGGCAAATCCTCGGCAGCAGCCTGACCCGCGATTTGATCGAAGTCGACGCAACCCGCGAGGGCGTCCGCATCTCCGGTTTCGTTTCCCGGCCGCCCCACTCCCAGGCGACCCGCAACAACCTCATCTTCTACGTCAACGCCCGTCCGGTTCTCGACCGCCTCCTCAGCTACGCCACGGTCGAGGCCTTTCACGGATGGATTCCCCGCGGCCGCTATCCGGTGGCAGTCCTTTTTATCGAGGTGGACCCATCGCTGGTCGACTTCAACGTTCATCCCGCCAAACGGGAGATTCGGTTTCGCGAGGAGGCGAGGGTTCGCTTCGAATTATTGAATGCCCTCCTTGATCGTCTCGAAGCAACCCGCCCGCCCCCTCCAAAACCGAATAGCAGCGATTCCGATGGTCCAAAACCTGCCCCATCAGCGATCGTCGTCACCCCGCCGCCGCCAAACGCATCTCACCCGTCTCCACCATCCGAAATAGCATCCTCGTCCTCAAGACCCATTCCAAACCCGGCGTCGGCGGCATCGTCGCCATCTGCCTCCGTGCCACATACCTCGATCGAGCCACCCCCCTCATGGGAATGGCTGGCACCGTATGGCAAGTTGTCGGCAATCTACGAGAGTCCCGAGGGGCTCGCCGTCCTCCACCTCCGTGCCGCCGCCGAGAGGGTTCTCTACGAGAAGATCGAAACCGACCGCGCCAATGGACCCACCCGCACTCAGGATCTGCTGATTCCTGAAACCCTTGATCTGCCCCCGCTTCAGGCCGAAATTCTTCTTCACGAACGTTCTGCCCTGAAAACCTTCGGGCTCCGCATCGAGGAGTTCGGGAGGGGCTACTTTAGGATCGAATCGGTGCCCGATTGGCTCGACCCGGGATTGGCGGTCGAGTTTACCCGAGAATGGATCGGGGCCATCGCCGACGGGACGAGGCGGAATCCTTCCCGCAGTGCCGACCCCGGACAACGGCTCGCCCACCTCGCCAGCCGTCTCATTGCTGCCGGACCCCCTCCACGCCAGGCTAAACCTGACTCAGACTCCATTCTCGGCCAACTCTTTCAGACCCGCAACCCGCTCATTTGTCCCCGTGGCCGCCCAACACTCGTCCTCTACCGCCACAGTCGACTCCTCGACGAATTCGGACGCGACTTGTGACAGATTCTTTGCAGAGTCAGAACGCGGGCATGGAAAGTGGTGTTGCTCTCACGGTCTCAACGAGGAAACCTCGACCCGGTTCACTTACCGTCAACCTCAGAAAACACATCATGCCATCCAAAAAAACCACCACTTCGAAAGCCGTTGAGGCCAGCGAACCGACCTCGAGGGGTTTTAATTTTTCCACCGACTTCTCCAAAGAGGGTCTCAAAACCTCGATCCTGAACCACCTGACCTTTACCCTCGCCCGCGATACCCGCACTGCGACCAAACGGGACTGGTGGTTGGCGACCTCCCGGGCAATCCAGGACCGGATCCTCGAACGCTTTATCGATACAATGGGCGTTCAGACCGAGGGCAACTACCGCCGGATCTACTACCTTAGCCTCGAATACCTGATGGGTCGGCTGCTCAACAACAACATTTACAACATCGGCGTGGAGACTCCGGTTCGCGAGGCACTCGCCGATCTCGGGCTGAATCTCGACGATCTCGAGGAAACCGAATCCGACATGGGCCTCGGGAACGGCGGCCTCGGACGCCTCGCCGCCTGTTTCCTTGATTCCCTCGCGACCCTTGATTTGCCCGCCGTCGGCTACGGAATCTTTTACGAATTCGGACTGTTTCAGCAGCGCTTTGAAAACGGTCATCAGATCGAACGTCCCGACAGTTGGCGCAAATATGGCAGCCCCTGGGAAATCGTCCGGCCCGAATATACCCGCGAAGTTCGTCTTTACGGTCGTGTCGAACACCAGATGGATCGAAACGGCAACTTCCGTCCCCAATGGGTGGATACACGTTCAATCCTTGGCGTTCCCCACGACATCCCGATTGCCGGCTATGATACAAAGACCGTCAACTTCCTCCGCCTCTGGGAATCAAAAGCATCCGAGGAGTTCGACCTCGGCACCTTTAATCAGGGAGGCTACGTCGAGGCCGTTCGGGACAAGGCCGTCGGCGAAACTGTCAGTAAGGTACTTTATCCGAACGACAATACCGAAAGCGGCAAGGAACTCCGTCTTGTTCAGCAATACTTCTTTGTGTCATGCTCGCTTCATGACATCATCCGTCGCTACTCCTACAAAAACACGGGCTGGGACGCGTTCCCCGAAAAGGTTGCCATCCAGCTCAACGATACCCACCCGGCGATCGCCGTAGCCGAGCTGATGCGAATTCTCGTCGACGAGGAGGATCTCCCGTGGGAGAAGGCCTGGGATCTCGTCCGTCGGACGTTTGCCTACACCAACCACACCCTCCTGCCCGAAGCTCTTGAGAAATGGTCTGTGCCGCTTTTTGAGAAGGTTCTTCCCCGGCACCTCGAGATCATCTACGAAATCAACCGGCGCTACCTCGAAAACGAAGTCGATGCAATGTGGCCGGGGGACGATGCCATGAAGGGACGCCTCTCGATCATCGAAGAGGGTCATCCCAAGATGATCCGGATGGCCTATCTGTCCGTCGTTGCGAGTCACGCCGTCAACGGCGTTGCCGCACTCCACACCGATTTGCTCAGAAAGCACCTTTTCGCCGATTTCGACAAACTCTACCCAGGGAAGATCCGCAACAAAACCAATGGGATCACCCCGCGACGCTGGCTCCTCGCCTGCAACCCGGGCCTTTCCGAGCTGATCAACGAAAAGATCGGAACGGGTTGGGCCAAAGACCTCGACCGACTTCGCGGTCTCGAGGAACATGCTGACGATCCGGCATTTCAGGAACGCTTTATGGCCGTCAAACGGCAGAACAAGGAACGCCTCGCCGCGAAAATCCTCGAAACGAACGGCGTCGTTGTCAGTCCGGATGCACTTTTCGACTGTCAGATCAAGCGTCTCCATGAGTACAAGCGTCAGCACCTCAACCTGCTTCACATCCTGACGCTCTATCGACGCCTTCTCAATAAACCCGATCTCGACGTCCCGGATCGGGTCTTCATTTTCGGCGCAAAGGCCGCCCCGGGCTACTACCTCGCGAAAAACATCATCCGGGCGATCAACAAGGTCGGTGAAACAATCAACAACGACGAGCGCATCAACGGAAAGATCAAAGTTATCTTTGTTCCGAACTACGGGGTCAGCCTTTCCGAGCTGATTATTCCGGCCGCAGATGTCTCCGAGCAGATCTCGACCGCCGGCAAAGAGGCCTCCGGAACGGGTAACATGAAGTTCGCCCTCAACGGTGCCGTCACCCTCGGGACCCTCGACGGCGCCAATGTTGAGATCGGTGAAGAGGTTGGTGATGAGAATATCTTCATTTTTGGAATGAAGGTCGAGGATGTCGACGAACTCCGTGCCCGTGGTTACAACCCCTGGGATGTTTATCATGGTAACTCCGAGCTTCGGGCTGTACTCGACTGGCTTCGTTCCGATACCTTCACCGACGGGGAGGAACACGCCTTCGAACCCCTCGTCAACAGCCTCTTGAACGGCGGCGACCCCTTTCTCGCACTGGCCGACTACGCCGCCTACATCGAGGCCCAGGATGCGGTTGGCGAAGCCTACAAGGATCGGAGCCGCTGGGCGAAGATGGCGATCCTCAACACCGCCCGGGTCGGCAAGTTCTCCAGCGACCGGACGATCGCCGAGTACGCCGAGGATATCTGGAAGGTCAAACCGGTAAAAGTCTAACCCCTGCCGGAGGGAGCAACCTCCCGTACCCTACTCCTGGGGGATGAAGATCTTTTTGCCGACCCGCAGATCACGGGCCGGATCGACAATCTTGTTGGCGTTACGGATCCAATCGACGCGGGAGTTGTAACGTTTCGCCAGGTGACTGAGGGTATCGCCCGACTGAACTGTGTACGGCATTCCCGTCTTGGGGTAGTTTTCCTCAAAGGTAGGCGGGACAACCGTTGACGGTTGCGCATTGATTGCGCCCGCCAGCCGCTTCATGGAGCGTTCCGTCTCCGTCGCCAGCCTTTCAATCTTTTCACCGACCTCCGTCACAATCCGACGTCGGTTGGCATCGTCTGCCTCGACCATCTCCCGCCGCAAAGATGCGATCCGCACATCAACCGCTGCGAGAACCTCCGACTGCGCACCCGCACTCGCGCGGGCAGATTCAACCGCACTCCGCAAGCGTGCGTTTTCGCGCTGGAGTGCTTCCATCTCCAAACGCAATGCACCAACCTGTTGCTGCATCGCCTGCATATCCTGGGTTAAAACCGCGATTTGCCGACGAACATCGGTTTGGGCCTGGGCTGTCGCCAGAGACGGGAACAAGGCAACGCAAAGCAAGACTGGGAAAAGGAAATTTCGGAAACTACGCATGTCTGGACTCTGATCATCACGCTGCCAAACGACAAGCCCGATCCGACCAGATTCCACCTATTTAAAATAGTTCCTAGAGTGATCAAAGCATTCCGGTCGGAACAAGTTCAGGATTCAGGATCGAGTCCACATCCGGCCAGACCAAAAAGTATCCCAAAAGTATCGCCACGACCACCATCATCAATCCGAGAAGCTTGGTCATCGTTCTCCAATCCCCTTTGCC
>CAZFLQ010000100.1:0-7797 GCA_964519935.1 uncultured Puniceicoccaceae bacterium
AGGGTGGTGAAGCTTCCGGCGGCAACGGCGGTGTCAACGACATCGGCCTTGGCGGCGATCATTTTGACTTCCTTTTTGGCCTTGTCCTTCATGTCAGACATTCCAGAGGAATAGGCACCCGCAAAGGTGGCGATGGAGAGAGAGAGGATTGAGATCAATGTTGTTTTCATAACTCTTTACCTCTCGTTCAAGTGGGAAGGATTTCAAGTCGTTGATTGAAAATAATTTGTGATCTAAAAAAACGTCGCTTGGGCTTGACGGGGAGGCTGTTTCGGGGGGGGGCAGCACGGTTCACAGTTGCCAAGCCCCGACATTGTGATTGAAAGACTGGGGTAACGGTGATTCTGAGTCCTAGCGTGGTTGTTTCAAAAGTTGCGTTGATCCTTTTGTTTTCCGTCCCAGTGGCGGGATACAGTAATCCTGTCTCGGGATACAGCGAGGCGGTGGCTGATGCTGAATTGGCTTTTCCGGTTCCGGGGATTCTCGGCGATTGGTATTTCGAGGAGGGTGATACGGTTCGGGAAGGGGCGGTATTGGCAGAATTGGATTCGGGTCTCGAAAGCCTCGAAATCGAGCGCCGGAAGTTGTTGATGGAGTCCGCCGAAAAGGAATACGAGCGAGTCAAAACGGTTTTTGACCGTGGTTCGGTCGTGAGTGAAGGGGAGGTGGATGCGGCGAGGTCAGCATTTGAAGTGGCCGCGATGGAGCATCGGTTGGCGGAGGAGCAGCTCGAACGTCGTCGGATGCGGGCACCTTTTGGCGGGGTTTTGGTCTCATCCTATGGATTCCAGCCTGGTGAGGCGGTCGAGCGCAATCAGCCGGTTGCGCGGATCTCCGACCCAAGCATCTGTCGGTTCGTCTGCTATGTGGAAGGGGACCTTGCCTACGCCCTCGAGGTTGGAAATCCGGCTGAGCTTAATTTTAAAATCGGGGGAGAGCCGATCATGCTAGAGGGGACTGTCAGCTATGTTTCACCGGTTGTCGATCCGGCCAGTGGTTTGGTTGAGGTGAAGGTCACGTTTTCAAATCAGTCTGGTGTTGTCCGACCGGGGATTGCTGGAGAGGCGAAATTTCAACCGCTTTCCGCCGAAGAGGAGGCATCGTGAGTTCGGAACAGAATGAGCCGATGCCGGGTCTGCGTTCAGGAGTTGACGCGTATCCCGGTGGGGATATCGGACCGGACGCGTTTTGGAATGATTTCCTCGGTCGGATGATTCGAACCACGGGCTCGGCGATGGTTCTGGTCCTCGTCGGGCAGGGTGTAGATTGGAAGGTTATACGACGGGCAATGTCGGGGAATTGTCGACGGGGCGAGCAGACACGAATATTCGAGGAGGCCGCACCGCGGTTTGCGGGACGTCTGGTGGAAGGAGAAGGCGGTGTCTTTGAACTTGAGGCTGATGGTTCAACAAGGGTTGTCGGTCGTCTTTTTTCCGGACTCGCGGGCGGGCGTTCGGGGGCGGTTTTCCTCCTTTTCCCGGAGCCAGTTGACGGTCTGATCGCGCGGGCGGAGGGGTTGATCGGTTTCGCGGTCGACGCACCAGTGGCGTATGACCTGAAGCGCCAGTTGGTCGCGATGGGAGGTCGACTCGAACGGCTTTTGGCGGTGGTTGACGGGGTTGCCGCGATCTTGCCGAGACCGCGTTTTCGGGATGCCGCGATCACCCTGTGTAATCGGATTGCGGTCGACCTTGGGGCAGAGCTGGTTTTCCTGGGATGGAGTGTTTCAGGGTCGGCAAAGGTGGTCGCAATCAGCCGGACGGAGTCTTTCAACCGGAAGATGAATCTGGTCGAGGCGGTCGAGAAGGCGATGGACGAGTGTCTCGACCAGGAAGACCCGGTGACGGCACCTGCCTTACCGGGGTCCAATCTGGTCAACCGGGTCCACGCGGAGGCGACGACGGCAGCCGGTTTTGGAAACATGCTGTCGGTTCCTCTCAAAGATGGAGAGGAAACCGTCGCGGTTGTCACTGTGCAACGAACCGGGCGGCCGTTTGACGAAACGGAGTTGGAGAAAACCGCTCTCCTTGCCGATCTGGTATCTCCTCGATTGTGCGCTCTCCGCCGCACGGATCGGTGGTTTGGGGCGCGGATCGGCGCGGGTGCGAGGCGATGGTGTGCGGGCATCGTCGGTCCGACCCACACCTGGACCAAGGTTCTCGCATTGCTCGGAACGGTTATCCTCGGATTCCTCCTGTTTTACAAAATGCCGCATCGCGTCGAAGGGTCTTTCACCCTGAAGAGTGATCGCCTGCGGAACGTTCCGAGTCCCTTCGATGGCTATCTCGCAGAGGTTTTGGTCGCGCCGGGGGATGAGGTTGCCGAGGGGCAGGTTTTGGCGCATCTCGATGACGAGGACATTCGCTTGGAGCGGGATGCAGCTGCAGCGGAGGTTCGGCGCTACGAGCGGGAGGCGGAGATGGCACGGGTTCGTCGTAATTCGGCTGAAATGCGGATCGCGGAGGCAATGGCGGCGGAGGCGAAGGCGAGGTTGGAAGTGGCTGAATATCGTCTGGCGCGGACGACGCTGCGATCGCCGGTTAACGGGGTGGTACTGGAGGGAGATCTGCGGGAACGGATCGATGCCCCGGTCCGTCAGGGGGATCTTTTATTTACGTTGGCCCCGCCTGGACCTCTTTATGCCGATGCAACCGTGCGGGAGCGCGACATTCACCGGGTCTGGCCGGATGCGTCGGGGGAGATCGCCCTCGTCGCCCGTCCCGAAGAGCGTATTCCTTGTCAGGTGACCCTCATCGAGCCCTCGGCAGCACCGGGAGAGGCGGGGAACATTTTTACAGTTCGGCTCGATCCGTTAAGCCAGGAATCCTGGTGGCGCCCCGGCATGGGCGGGGTCGTGAAGATTGATGGGGAGGAGAAGCCCCTGATTCACATCCTGACCTATCGGACGGTTGATTTCCTCAGAATGTACTTCTGGTTCTGATGGCGGAGACGACTTTCAGCGAATCCTGGTATCGTGTGGCGGAGGTGCGGGTTTATCTACGTCCGACGGTGCGGGTTCAACGGCAGACCTTTCGGGGCGAGAAGTGGTATGTTCTCGAAGACCCGATTGACAACAAGTATTACCGCGTCCGACCAGCGGCGTGGGAGTTTCTCGCCCGGCTTTCTCCGCACACGACGGTCAATTCGGCCTGGGAAGCGGTAATCGATCTGTTTCCGGACGAGGCACCGGGTCAGGTGGAGGCAGTTCAATTGCTTTCCCAGCTCTACAAGGCGAACCTGCTCTTTTATCCTGATGCCGAGGATTCCGGGGCGCTCTTCGAGCGGCAGAGCAAACGGCGATCGAAAGAGCTACGGGCAAAGGTCCTCGGGATTCTCTTTACGCGGATACCGCTGATTGACCCGGACCGTTTTCTGGTCCGGACCCTCCCGTGGGTGGGATGGCTAATCGGACCGCTCGGTCTGTTGTTATGGCTGGTGGTGGTGGGAGCGGCGGGAAAGATTTTCATCGACAACCTCGACGCTTTTTTGGCGCAGGGGCGGTCGGTGCTGGCACCGGACAACTTGATCCTTCTCTACGCGGGTTTGGTCGTGACGAAGCTGCTGCATGAGATGGGCCACGCCTATTTCTGCCGGAAATTCGGGGGCGAGGTCCATACCCTCGGAGTGATGCTGCTGGTTTTCACGCCGATTCCGTATATGGACGCGACTTCCAGTTGGGGCTTTCGGAGACGGTATCAGCGGGTTTTGGTGGCAGCTGCCGGGATGATTGTGGAAATCTTTGTCGCGGCGCTTGCGATGTTTGTTTGGGCCGGAACGGGGGCGGGTGATCTGAACGGATTCGCCTATAACATGGTCTTTGTCGCTTCGGTTTCGACCATTCTTTTCAATGCCAACCCCCTTCTGCGTTTTGACGGCTACTACATCCTGAGCGACCTCGCGGGCCTGCCCAATCTCCACCAGCGTTCTGCAATGCACCTCAAGCACGTTTGGAAACGTTACGTGTTTGGATTGAAAAAGAGCTGCAGCCCGGCGACTGCGCCTGGGGAACGTCGCTGGTTTACGGGTTTTGGAATCCTCAGCAACATCTACCGAATCATCGTTTTCGCGGGGATTTTATTGTTTGTCGCGGATCAGTTTCTGATTCTCGGAATCCTCATGGCGGTTATGGGGATCGTCGGTTGGTTGGTCGCGCCGCTGGTGAAGTTTGTCAACTATCTCCTGACGAGTGCCGAACTGGATCGGGTCCGGTCGCGGGCAATCGGGTCGACGGTTTTTCTGCTCGGTGGTTTAATTCTGTTTCTCGGGGTGGTTCCCTTCCCCTCGTATTTTCGGGTCCAGGGTTTGGTTCAGGCGGTCGGGCGGCGGGATCTGGTTGTGGGGGCCCCGGGCTGGGTCGTGGAAGCCTCGGCGATATCGGATCGGGAAGTCAGGAAAGGGACGCTGTTGCTCCGGCTGGAGAATCCGGATCTCGTATCGACAGAAACTTCCCTCGTGGCGAGGGTTGCGGCCACCCGGGCGCGTCTGAGACTGGCGAGAACCGGGGATCCGGGGGAGATCGAGGCATTGGAGTCCCGGCTGGCTCTCGTGATCGAGCAGTTGGTGCGGGTACGCGACGACCTCGGTCGCCTCCGGATCGAGGCAGATCGCGACGGGTGGCTTTCGTTGGCGGGAAGTCCGCCCGTCGAGGGCGATTGGATTACCCGCGGAGAAACGATCGGTCGCTTGATCGATCCGGCGGGATTTGAATTCATCGTTGCGGTCCGCCAGGAAAATGCCAGTCAGCTTTTTCAGGGAGGGGACCTCGCCGGAACGGTCCGTCTGCGTGGTCAAAGTCGTCATGAGGTCGAGGTTGGAGATTTTCGGATCGTTCCGGGAGGCCAGAGGCTTTTGCCCTCGCCCGTCCTCGGTGCCCGCCTCGGGGGCGAGGTGGCGGTTTTAACGGAGGATCAACGGGGAGTGACAGCAGCGGAACCGTTCTACCTCGTGCGTGCCTCGCTGCCCGGGCGGGCGGGTGCGTCGTTTGCCGATGGGCAGGTTGGGGTCCTGCGGGTGCAAAACGGATCGGAGGCTCTCCTGCCTAGATGGTGGCGGCAATTCCGGCAAATGCTCCAGCGTCGTTATCAAATTTGAGTGAGGACCCCGGCGGATGAATCGTAAAAAGCACGGCGAACGGAAGATTCCCACCGGGGCAGATGCCTGGGTGCATGGAATCGTTGGTCGGTGGAATCGAAGGCGCGGATTGATTCGGCGGTATCTGTCGGCGGCCAAGCGCGTCGTGGCGATGGATGTGGAAATTTCTGAACTGAGGGAAAATGCTCTAAAAGAACAGCTGCGCGAGATGCGCGAGCACTACGCAAGAGACCGCGATCCGGCGGATGTGGTACGGGAGCGGGCACTCGGCCTGCTGCGCGAGGCGGCCCGCCGGACGCTGCATCTCCGCCCTTTTGAGGTTCAACTGGCTGGTGTTCTGGCGTTGGATGATGGAAAACTGGTCGAAATGGCGACCGGGGAGGGGAAAACGCTGACCTCGGGGCTGGCGGCGGTTCTCGGGGCGTGGCGACGGGTTCCGATGCATGTGGTCACGGTGAACGACTATCTGGTTCAGCGGGACTGCGATTGGTTGGGGCGGCTCTATCGATTCTGCGGTGTGGAGGCCCGACACGTTGCGGGGGGAATGCCTGAGCCCGAACGCCGTCAGGCTTATGCCGCACCAATTACCTACGGAACGAGCAAGGAGATGGCGGCCGACTATCTCCGCGACCAGATCGGGAATCCGGGCGTTTCGGATGCTGTTCGGCGGAGGGTCAGGACGATCTTTGCCGGTGCCGGGAAACGCCGGACTGAGCCGGTGATGCGGGGACTGCACCGGGTGATTGTCGATGAAGCCGACAGCCTTCTGATCGACGAGGCGGTTACTCCCTTGATCCTTTCGCGAAAAGTCCCCAATCCGGCCCTTCGGGAGGCCGTGCAAACGGCATCGGAAATCGCGACCGCCTTTGAGCGCGACCTCCACTACTCGATTGACCCCCGCTACCGGGAGGCCGAGCTGACCGACCTGGGGAGCGCATTGCTGGAGGAAATCGGCGGTCCGCTTTCCGGCATCTGGTCATCGGTCGAACGGCGGGAGGAGATCATCAAGCAAGCGTTGGTGGCGCGGGAGTTCCACCGCAAAGGCGAACACTACATCGTTGACGAGGGAAAGATTATCATCGTCGACGAGTTCACCGGTCGACCGATGGGGGACCGCTCCTGGAGGAGGGGGCTGCACCAGGCGGTGGAGGCCAAAGAGGACCTCGATTTGACCGACCCAACGGAAACCCTTGGAAGGATTAGTTTTCAGCGGTTTTTCCGCAAATATCGGCAGATGGCGGGGATGACCGGGACGGCATTGGAGGCGGCGGCGGAATTTTGGCGGGTTTACGAGCTGGCAGTGCTGCGGATACCGACAAACAGACCTTGTATTCGCAAAACAAAAAAATCACTCTATTTCGCGACCGAGGAGACCAAGATGGAAGCGATCACGGCGGAAATCGAATCACTTCACCGGGAACGTTTGCCCGTCCTCGTCGGGACGCGGACGGTTGAAACGAGTGAGCGACTGGCGGCAATGCTGGTGTCCCGACAGCTAAAGCCGAGCGTTTTGAACGCCCGCCAAATCCGGGCTGAAGCTGACCTGATCGCGATGGCTGGGTTACCCGGACGGATCACAATTGCGACGAACATGGCGGGTCGGGGGACTGATATTCGATTGGCCGACGGGGTCGCCGAAGCTGGGGGACTGCAAGTGCTGGCGGCGGAACGCCATGAATCGAAACGGATCGACCGCCAGCTTTTCGGTCGGGCTGGTCGCCAGGGCGACCCCGGAAGTGTTCGGCAGTATGCGAGCGCTGAGGACGCCCTCCTCCGGAAGTATGTTGGTCCATGGCAACGGCACCTTCTGGCAATCTGGCTACGAACGACCGGGGGTGGGAACAGTTACCCCGCGCGTTATGTTTTCAACAGAGCCCAACGGGTCGCTCAACGACAATTTGCACGCCAGCGGAAGCGGATCCAGGAACAGGACGAGCGTCTCGACGAGGGGCTTTCGTTCGGGAAAAACGGGTAGGGGTTCTGATCCTGATCACTGTTTCGTGACGTCTCGGAGGCCGAAGCACACTGACTACGTGGGGAAATCGTTGCATCGATGCTTGATGGACGTTGAACAGGGCATGCCGCCTGCGTTTCTCGCGGAGACGGAAGACGATAAATGAAGACACCCAAGATCTGTTTTCGGGACCCGGGTGTACTGCATCAACTGTTGGGCATCCGCGACATGGCTTCGATGGTGGTGCACCCGAAGTTGGGAGCCTGGATCTGGAACGGTTGGACATAATCTGCCCGGGGAACAGCAGCTATCGTTTGGATGAAAGAATCTTTGTCACTGGCTTTGGGAGAGTTGGTGAGTTATTTGATTCGTAAAAAAAATACGAACCCCTCGAGGCTGGATTCGGTTTTGTTTCGAATCAAAAAATTCGAGCGGATTGGCATCCCAGCCAGATCAGGATGTCTGCGCCTCTTTGATCAAATCAAGCGCCAAGACTCAGTCCCCAAAGACCTCCCCGAGGGTTTTGGCTTCGAGAATGCGTTCACCCCAGTGTTTGAGGTCCTCTTGGGAAGCCTGTTGGAGCTTTTCGAGAGATGGGTAGTCCAAATCACCGAATTTGCTTGTGAGCAAGCGTTCCAGAAAGAGCCGCTCGCCGAGGATTTGACCTTCCTGACGTCCTTCCCGGCGACCCTCTTGACGACCCTCCTGGCGTCCTTCCTGGCGAAATTGTTGGGCGAGAGTCACGGCTGTTT
>CAZFLQ010000101.1:0-7772 GCA_964519935.1 uncultured Puniceicoccaceae bacterium
AAAGATCCACGACGCGATCCAGTTCGCGGCGCGGAATCTGTAGGCGGCCTTGGGGATCGGGTTAGGTGGCCGGGTCGGAGGGTGTTGGCGGGGCGTTGGGGAGTTTGTCGGGGGGAGGGGTGAGGAGGAGTTGCATGACTTCGGTCCCGACCCATTCCATGTCGTGGATGATCGCGCGGAGGCGGCCGTAGAGGAAATGGTGTCCGATGTGTGCCATGACGGCGATGGAGATTCCGCTAACGGTGGAAACAATCGCGGAAACAAGGAGACCGGAAAGGACCTCGGCATCGGCGTAGTGGCCCATTTCCTGGAGGGTGCGAAGGGCGTCGAGGCTGGAAAGGAGCGTCCCGAGGAGGCCGAGGAGGGGCGCAATCCGGGCGATTGCGCCGATTGCCCCGATCCGTTTTTCAAGCGTTGGGATTTCGACGACGGCAGCCTGTTGGACGGCGCGGCGCATTTCCGGTTCGGGGCGGTCGTGGTTGAGGATGGCCGCCTTGACCATTCCGGAGAACGGTCCGGGGGTTTCCTCACAGACGGTGAGGGCCTCGGCCAGCCGGCGTTTCCGGATCAGGTTGCGGATGCCCTCAATGAATTCGCGGACGCCGATTTGGCCCTTGTGTAAATAGAGGAGGCGTTCGAAGAAGAACATGAAGCCGAGAACGCTGATGACGATCAGCGGCCACATGATGGCGCCGCCGTAACTGAGGATGGAGATGTCGGAGGATTCCATGGGAAACGGGTGGGATCAAAAGGGACGGGACGGTTCGGGTTGGTCGTTTTGGTGGCCGGGCAGTCCGTAGGTATCGAGGAGGGCGAGGACGGATTGGGCGGCCGTGGTGTCGCCATCGCGTCGAAAACTGTCGGCGAGGGAGAGGATCGCGCGGGTGAGCCAGAATCTGGCGCGCGGGTCAGTCGGCAGACCAGGACCGGTGGGGTTTCCGGGGGCGTTTCGCTGGATCAGATCCCAAAGTTCAGTCCGGGCATCGGTGGCGCGGTCGATCCGTTCGAGGGCGTGGGCGCGTTTGACGGCGGATTCGATTCGGACGGGAACGGGGTGGGCAGCGGTTTCGGCGAGAATCCGGAGGCGGGTGGCGGCGCGGGAAATATCCTCGGGGGTGGCGTCGGGGTTGGCGAGGGTGGCATCAGCGATTCCGAGATCGAGGAAAAAGGCGTCGGGATGATCGGGGAATTCACGGCGGCCTTTCTCAAAGGCGACCCGTGCGCCGGTAAAGTTGCCGCGGGCAAGGAGAAGTTCGCCCATCCGATAGCGGGCATGGAAGGCGAGGTAGTGGGTGGGATAGTCGGTGATGATGCGGTCAAGGAGCTGGAAGCCGCGCTCGCGGGAACCGTCGGTCCGGAGGGTGGCGGAGAGGAGACCGGCCTCAAAAAGGGCGACCGGAGCGTATTCACTTTTTGGATACAATTCAGAAAGTTGGACGAGATCGTCGATCGCTTGAACGGGTTCATCGCGCCCGACGAGGAAGCGGGCCTCGACGAGGAGACTGAGGACGGCAATTTCGCTACCGGGGGCCTCGGCGCGGAGAATCTGGAGGATCTCGTCCCCGGAGGCGGGATCTCCGGCGTCGTAAAAGGCCTGTCCTTCGAGAAGGTAAACGAGAGACCGGATTCGCTGGTCAAAGTCGTCGAGGCGGCCGGCCTGACGCCAGACGCGAGCGAGATTAGCGGCCTGGCGGGTGCGGCCGCTTTCGAGGAGGGCGTAGATCTGGAGCCAGGAGAGGCGCTGGAGGAGGGAAGGGTCGGCGTCGGGTCGATCTTCGGCGAGGGCACGGATCCGGGAGATGGCCTCGTCGCTGCGTCCGTTGCGGATGAGGGCGGTGCTGAGGTTCCATTCGGCCTCCCAGCGGAGGTCGGGATCAAACCGGGAGCTTTCCGTATCGAGGCGTTCGGCGGCAATCGAAAGGTCGCGGTTGGCGATGCGGGCGGCGATTTCGGCGAAAGCGGCGTCGGTCGAATCGCGGGAGGCCTGACGGTAGGCATCGGCGGCGTTGGCGAAGTCGCGGTTGAGGTAATAGAGGTCACCGACGAGGCGCCAGCGTCGGGAGATGGCGGCAGGGTCGTCAATCAGGGCGAGAGAGCGAATGATGGCATCAGCGGCAGTCCGCCGCTGGGCGGCGGCGGATGCGAGGGCGGCGATAGAGTCGAGGGCAGTCAGTGCGTAAGCGTTTTCTGGATACGCATTGAGGGCCTTGTTGAGGATGTCGAGGGCCGTCTCGAGGTCGTTTCCGGCGGCGGCGGTGAATCCTTCGGCATAACGGATTGAGGCGAGGAGGGGATGATCGGGACGGAGGGCGGGAAGCTCGTTGAGGAAGCGGAGGGTATCGTCACGATTCTCGGGCGTGCCGATGTGGTAACGCAGGAGGGAGTCGAGAGCAAAGCGGAGGATTTCGCGGTCGGAGGCATTCGTGAGGATCTCGCGGAGGAGGGGACGGGAGGCGGGGTTGTCGATTCCGAGGGTGTAAGCGTAGGCGGCGGTGAGGAGATGTTTCTGCGGAAGGGTGCTGCCGAGAAATTCCGCATGGCCCCGTCGGAGGGTTTCGACGGCGGCCTCCTCCTCGCCGCTGGCGTAGAGACTGAGACCGAGGGCGGTGAAGAGCTGGGCGCGGATCGGGGGGCTGACGCTGGATTCGAGTTGGGACTGGGTTTGGAGGATCTCTTCGGGGTCGAGCGCGCCGTTGCGGAATCCGTTGAGGAAGGCGATGACGCGGAAACGGCTTTCGAACGGGGTATCGGCGACGGCGGCGAAGGCGAGGGTGTAGGCTTCGCGGGCGGATTCGGGATTTCCGGTACGTTCGGCGATGATGGCGTTGGCGAGGTGATACCATCCGCGGTGTTGGGGGGTGGGAAGGGTTTCAAACTCGATCCGGGAGAGGAACCGCCGGGCGGGACCCACCCTGTCCTCGGCGAGAAAGATGCGCGCGCGGAGGAGATCGGCGGCCGAATTGCGTTCGACAATGGTGCTCTCGTCGAGGGCAGAGCGCGCCCCGGCGATGTCACCGCGGGAGAGGAGAATCTCGGCGAGGGTCATGCGGGCCTCGGCGGCGAGATCGGAGCCGGGAGACTGGGCGATGACGGCGCGAAGGCTGTCAATGGCGAGATCGTCGAGGCCAATGCGGATGGCGGTTTCGGCCTTGAACTGTTCGAATTGGCTGTCGCGGAATCCGCCTCGATCAACCGGGATAGGGGTGACGGATGGCGGATGCTCGATCGGGGATGACGGATCGGCGGTGGCGGTGGCGGCGGCAACGAGCAGGGAGATCAGCCAGAGAGCGGAGTGGCAGAAGAGACAGTCCGGGCGAGGTTTCATCAACTGGATTTTTCCGTTGCGAGGAGGGTATCGGCGAGGTGGTGGCATCCGTTCTGGAGAAGGTCGAGAACGTGTTCGAATCCGTCGCTGCCGCCATAGTAGGGGTCGGGGATGCCGTCGGACGGGGCGAGCGCGGGGTCGACGAAATCGCAAAAGGCGAAAATCCGCTGACGGGCCTGATCGGTGGGGGCGACCTCGCGGAGGCGTTTGAGGTTGTCACCGTCCATCGCGAGGATCCAGTCAAAGCGACTGAAGTCCTCGGGCACGACGGGCCGGGAGTGCGAAGTGATCTCGATCCCGCGGGCAGCGGCGGTTTCGCGCATCCGCTGGTCGGCGGGTTCCCCCGCGTGGAAGCCGGAGGTCCCGGCTGAATCGATGGGAGGGAGATCCGGGAGGTTGCGGGAGGCAAACTCTGCCCGCATGACGGCTTCGGCGGCGGGTGAGCGGCAGATGTTGCCGAGACAGACAAAAAGGAGACTTTTCATTCGCGGAGGAGCGGGGTTTGATTTGAGGCGAAGAAACGGATGGACGACGGATTGCAGAATGGGAAGGACGGAACCTCCGGTGATCGCCGAAGGATCGAAAAGGCGAAGGTTAGCGAGTCGATGGGACGTTACGCAAGGCTTTCGGATTTTCCGCAGTCGGAATGGCCGCAGGAGCGGATGTTGCGTGACGGTGTGGAGGCGTGCTCGAATCAGGAACTGTTGGCGATCCTGATCCGCAGCGGGGGCGGAAATGTCGATGTTTTGCAGGTGGCCCACGCTTTGATTGATCGGGCCGGGGGGCTGGTTGGTTTGATCGGGTGGAAGCCGGAGGATTTTCAGACGATTCCGGGAATCGGGGTGGTGAAGAGCCTGCAGTTGACGGCGGCCTTCCAACTGGCGCGAAGGGCGATTGCGGAGAGTCGGAGCGAGGAGGATCATCTGATGGATTCACCGGAAAAGGTCTTCCGGCTGTTGCAGTCGGTTTCGGTGGGGCTGGATACGGAGCGTTTTTGGGTGGTGGGTTTGAACCGGAAGAACCGTCTGATCCGATACGAGGAGGTCTCGGCAGGGACGGCGACAAGCAGTTTGGCCCATCCGCGGGAGATTTTCCGCGAGGCGATACGGCAAGGGGCGGCCGGTGTGATTGTGGTCCATAACCATCCGAGCGGAGATCCCGCGCCGAGTCGGGCGGACATTGAGGTGACGCGACGTCTGCGGGAGGCGGCGCGGGTGATCGGGATCGATCTGCTCGACCATGTGATTCTGGGGCACGTCGGCCTCGATCCGGGAAAGCAGGGCTACTATTCCTTTAGCGATGCCGGACTACTGTGAGGTCGTCCTCTTCCGCCGGGCGGACCTTCGATTAACCTATGCGCAGCCGGCGGTGGGTGGCGGGGTTGAGGAGGGGGCACTGGTTTCGGTTCCAGTGGGAGCGCGGTACGAGAACGGGATTGTTTGGCGACGGGTGGAGGCAGGAGAGCTTGACCCGAAGAAGATCCGCCCGATCACGCGGGTGGTTGAGGCGGGTGCGGTTCTCGACCGGTCGCTGCGGGATTTGGCGGAGTGGATCGGATCGTACTATGACGCGCCCCTCGGCCTGGTGCTGGAAAATATGGTTCCGGCGGTGGTGCGGCGGGGGATTCAGCCGAAGGTGGAGTATCGTCTACGGAGGGAGGGGGTGAGTGAGGCAGAGGTATTGGAGCGCTTGAAGAAACGGGCACCAAAGCAGTACCGCCTGTGGGAGTTTCTCGGACACCAGGACGGTCCGGTGGCGGAGTCGTCGTTGCGGGAGCATTTTCCGGGGCTGGCTGGTTTGGTGAAAGGGCTGGTGGCAAAGGGTCTTGTTCGGCGGGAGAGCGAGCGGCGCTACCGGGACGCGTACATGGGGGACGACGAGGCGATTGAGGGCATCGTAACGACCGCCCTGACGGTGGAACCGCCGCAACTGCATCGCGAGCAGGCGGTAGCGGTCGAGCGGGTTCGGGGATTTTTGGAGGAAGGCAACTTTCGAGTGGCGACCCTCTACGGTGTGACGGGGTCTGGCAAGACGGAGGTCTATCTCCGGGCGATCCTCGATACCTGTGGGCGGGGGGGGTCGGTGATTGTGCTGGTGCCGGAAATTACCCTCGCCCCGCAGACCGTGGCGCGGGTGCGGGGCCGCTGTGAGGCGGAGGGGATCGGTGTGGTGGTCTGGCACAGCCATCTTTCGGAGGGCGAGAAATACGATGCCTGGCAGTCGCTCGTGACAGGGCGGGCCCGGGTCGTGGTGGGGGCGCGTTCGGCGATTTTCGCGCCGGTTTGTGACCTCGGGTTGATCATTGTTGATGAGGAGCATGAGGGGGCCTACAAGCAGGATGAATCTCCGCGGTATCAGGCGCGCGATGTGGCGGTTTACCGGGCGATGCTGGACGGGGCGTTGTGTTTGCTGGGATCGGCGACGCCCTCGCTGGAAACAATGCGGAATGCGGAGTCGGGAAAATACGAGCTGTTGCGCCTGAGCGAGCGGGTCGACGGGCAGCCTTTGCCGACCGTGCAGGTGGTTGATATGCGGGTGGAGGCCCGGCGGCGGGACAGTCATCCCCTGTTTTCACATGTTCTGATCGAGAAGGTTCGGGGGCGATTGGAGCGGCGCGAGCAGACAATCCTTTTTCTGAACCGGCGGGGGTATTCGCGGGCGATCCAGTGCCCGGACTGTGGGGAGGCGATCCAGTGTCCGCACTGTGCGATTGCGATGACCTTTCACCGGGAGACAGACAGCCTGATGTGTCACCTCTGCGGGCGGGAGGATCCGGTTCCGCCCCGCTGTCCGAGTTGCGGGTCGATCAACCACCGTCGGAAGGGGTTTGGAACGGAGCAGGTGGAGACGGCGGCGCGGGAGGTTTTTCGGAATGCGCGGATCGTCCGGCTGGATGCGGATACGATGAAGCGGAAAAACCTTTTTCGGAATATTTTGCACGATTTCCGGATCGGGCGGATCGACATCCTGATCGGGACCCAGATGGTGGCGAAGGGGCTGGATTTTCCGAATGTGACGCTGGTCGGGGTGATTGATGCGGACACCGGATTGCACCTCGAGGATTTCCGGGCGCCGGAGCGGACCTTTCACCTGCTCGTCCAGGTCTCCGGCCGGGCGGGCCGGGGTGACGCGGCGGGGGAGGTGGTGATCCAGAGTCGGACCCCTCATGCGGCGGCAATTCAGTATGCGCGGCGGACGGAGGTGGACGCGTTCTATGGGGACGAGATCGTGATGCGGAAGGACTTTGAGTATCCACCCTTCCGGCATTTGGCGCGGCATCTATTTTTGTCCCGAAGCGAGGAGAAAGCGGCCTTTGCGGCGGAGGCCTGGGTGCGGGCGATGGAGCGGTGGGAGGAGGGTCGTTTCCCGGCGGAAGTGCGGGGGCCGGTGGTGGCACCGATTGCGCGGATCCGGGACGAATACCGGTATCAGATCTGGTATTTTACGAAGCATTGCCGGATGCTGGTGGAGGCAGTCCGGGAGCTGCGTCGGGAGCTGAAACTGCCACCCGACGTAAGGGAGGTTTTGGATGTGGATGCGTATTCGTTGCAGTAGCCGGAAGACTGAATTTCGCTACCTTTTTAAAAGAGACGGAAGGTAGGAAGGGGGGGTAGTCATTGCGAATCCGATCTTATGGAAGCTCCGAAAGGTTTTCGGAAGAGCCCGGTGAGCCCGCCGATGAATCCCCCGAAAATCAGGGTGAGGAAAAAGGCCCGGATCCCACCGTCGGCAAACTCCTTCCAATACGATGCAGCGTCGGAGGCAAGCGGGTACGGGACCATGGTGAAAAAAGCCCCCGGGACGCTGTAAATGATCCCGACAGCGAATCCGAAGAGAAATCCAAATCCACGTCGGGTATTGGCAAGTTTCGGGGCCGGGAGCAGAGCGACGAGGACACCGACGCTGATATAAGTGGTGGCGAGACCCAGCCCCAAGGTCCAAAGTGCTTTTCGAGGAAGAACATCTGCCTCGGCGAGCGGGGTGAGCCCAAGGAGGCTTCCCAAGACGACTGAGGCCGCGATCGGGCCGAAAAAAGAACGGGGTTGGTTTTCGGGTTCTGGTGGAGACGAAGGGAGTTGTTGACGAGTCACGCGGTTTATAAACGACAGGTTCTGGTCGGTGGCAAACCGGTTTGGATGATCGAATCAGGACGAGGGACTGTTTCGATCCCTGCGCGGATGCAGAAGCCGCTGGCCTGTCAGAGCAGAATCCAACCACCTTCCTCTCGGGGCAGACTGCCTCGGGAGGCGACCCGCCCGCACCTTGTCAGCGACCAGGATTTCTTTGCGATCCAGCAACACTGATTGATGGACGGGCTCTGAGGTGGCCTATCTGATCGGGCAGTGGACGTTGTAGATCTCGACTTTGGCGGGCCGGATCCGATATGCAGAGGTCGATGAAGACGGTTTTGATCGGTGCCGGTGAGGTCGGGGCGCACATGAGTGAG
>CAZFLQ010000102.1:0-7504 GCA_964519935.1 uncultured Puniceicoccaceae bacterium
GGACCACACGCTGGAAGCGTGTGGTCACTGTAGGGATACGGATCTTGTCTGTTGGCCGGGGGGGGTTAGGTGGTTCGGAGGTGGCGGCGGAGGGTTTCGAGGAGGGCGATCGTGGTGATGAGGATTGCGAGGGGGAGGTAGGGGGGGCGGTGGGTTGGGGCGGCAGGGGGATCGAGGTCGACGCTAAGGGTGATGGATTGGTCGCCGTCGACGATGAGGTTGCGGCGGAGGTGGATGGTTTTGCCTTCGAGAGGGAGCTGGGGGCGGAGGGCGTCGGTCGCGCGGAGGCCTCCGGAATCGCGGGCGACCAGTCGTTCGGCGAGGGTGGCGGTTTCACTTTCGAGGAGGTCGGTTGGCCGGGTCTCGGCAGGGTTGAAGCCGTCGACGTTGCGAAGCGTGTTGGAGATGCCTTGAACCGCTTGTTGTTGGCGGAGATTTTGCCATTGGGTCATCGCGTCGCGGTTCAGGCCGATGTCGTTGCGGGAGAAGTTGTAGGCGGATTCAAAGGCCTGTTGGGCCTCCTCGGCGCGGCCCTGTTTGAGGAATTGATTGCCTTCGGCGATTTTTGAGATCGCGCGTTCCCGTTCGTTGGCGGGTTTCGTATTGGAAATTCCATAACGGATGGGTGAGCCACTGCGGTGAATCGAAACCAGTTGGAAGGCGTCGCGAATCGAATCGGGGTCGAAATCGTAGCCGGGGGGAAGGGACAGATACCAATCGAGGCGCTCGAAGGAACCGGCGAGAGTTGGGGTGGCGAGGTCGAGTCGTTTGGTTTGGCGGGTCCCGGAATCCGAGCGTTGGTAATAAATCTCAACCATGGTGGCCTCGGAACCGATCCCAAGCTTGACCGGGATCTGAAGCCCCCTCTCCGGGTGGGTCCAGACGTCGGTCGGGATTCCATCGACGAAAGCACTCCAGAAGACATGGTCGGCGGGAAGATTGAGTTCGAGAAAACGCTCGGAACCGGGGATAACCCGCATTTCGAGTCGATGGAGAAGGCCACCGTTTGGAGCGACGACAGTATCGATCCGAGCGTCGCCGACCCGCGCCGCAAAGACATTCTCCTCGACATCGCGTCGTTCGACCGGGACCTCGAAGGGACCGCTGGGATCGCGGATCGATACGAGGCGGTCGGCCTGGTCGAGTTCGGCGGTGGAAAAGAGTTCGGCCGGGATCTGGTCGGCGCGGAGGGCCTCGACGCCCTCGTTATCAGCGAGATCCCCAATGAAAAAGCGGGGGTCGGAGCTGAGGAGGAGATAGCTTGACTGGCGGGAGGCGCGGTCAATGACGAGAGGGGACATACGGATGGTCCCGGCGTCCTCGTTGCGGGCGGATTGATAGCTGAGGCTGAAGCGGCTGGAGCCAAAGAGCTTGTTCGGGAATCGAATCTCCCAAACGTTGGCGGCCTCGTCGACCTGGACGGCACCCATCTCGGAATCTTCGCCAAAGCGGACGGAGTGAAAGTCGTTGGGGAGAGCGAGGCGAAGGGATTTGATTCCGGCGCGTTCGACCGTCAGGGCAACATTCGCGTCGACGCGAATGCGACCGGCGGAAAAGTGTATCCGTTCGGCAACGACGGCGGAGATGAGGGGCTGTTCAGTCTCGATCGTAAATGATTGCCGCCAATTGCGGTCGTGGAGCTGGAAGCGTTGGCGTTGCTCAACCCCAGCATTGTGGGGGGTAATCCGGTTTTCGGTCGGCGAGGTCCCGTTTGATTGGGCGGGGATCAGCCGGAGGCCGGGTTCAAAGGTGATCGCGAGCTGTCCCTCGTAGCGATCGACGGAAAAGAAGGAAATTCGGGGAATTTCCCAGGCTCGGCGGTTTTCAACGCCCTCGGTGAAGGCCTCGATTCGCACCGGAACGGAACCTTTGATGGCGTTCTCGAATTCGACAACCAGTTCGTTTTGACCGGAGGGGGAGGAAAAGACATCCCAGGTCATGACATCAGGTGCCGTAAGGGATTCGATCTCAAGACCGCGAGGGAGGGCGGCCCGAATTGAAAAGATCCCCGCGCGGGTGACGTCAAAGGTAGCGAGGAGGGAAAGCCGGGTCCGGTCTTCGGTCAGGGCGATCTCGAACCGTTCAGAAAGTCGAATGAATGGACGGACCGAGGCGACCCCGGTACGAACGGAAATTTTCCCGAGATCCTCGAACCGGAAAGCTTCGCGGATCCCGGAGGCATCGATCGGTCTCTGAGCGGCTTGGGGAAGGCGAATGTCGGAGACCCGGATCGGGGTGGCATCGGTGACCTCGGCAAGTTGAAGTTCCTCCGACGGGCCAACGAGGATGGCGAGTTCGCCGTGAAGGAGGTCGCCGTTGAAGGGGGTCGGAAGCTCGGTCGTGGTGATCCCGTCTTCGGATTGGTGGAACCCGTGGAGGACGATGTAGGCGTGGGTTTCGGTGGCGGGCTTGAGGGCGACCCGCAGTCGGCGACCGTCGTCGTAGGCGGCCCAGGATCGCAAGCGTTCGCGCCCGGCCTCAACCCCGATGATGGTGAGTCCAGCGGGAATCCCGAAGGTAAACTCGCGGGGATCTCCGGCGCGCCACTCGAGAGCGTATGCACTGGTTGTTTCGACTCCGCCAAGTCCCGGACGAAGGGCATGGCTGCTCGTGCCGGTGAAGGTAAAATCGGCGGATTCCGTCGCGATGGAGGGGACGAGGGTGAGGGTGGAGGCAGCCGCAACCGAAAGATAGTGGGTATCGTCGGGACGAAAGCGGAGCTTTTCGGATTCTGCGCGGGCGTCGAAGTTGGCGGGGAGATCGGAAAAATGGATACGGTTGACGATGGTCGGGGTGTGGGGGAGGATGACCGTTTCGGTGAGGCGTCCGGATGGATCAAGTTGTTCGAAGGCGAGGACGATTTCGGTGGCCGCGTCCTCACTGGCGTGGATGGAGAATCCGTTCCCGGTGGGGACGAAAAGAACCGACCCGGTCTGGACGGAGGTGGAAACGAGGCGGAACGTCCCGGGGGCAAATTCGATCTTCTCTCCCCGCTGGGGATTCCAGCGGACGGTGGTCTCGAGATGCACTCTTTCGGGGGTCCAGGATAGGCTATGCTCGAGATGGGTGGCGGTGGAGGTTTCGCCGGTTTCAGTGGGCTTGGCGATGAACGATTCTTCAGCGTGGACTCCTTTCGGGGTCAGCGCGAAAGTCGCCAGGAGTATCAGGATTGCAACTACCGGCGGGGCCCGGCGAATGACAGTGCGAATTCCGGGGAGGAGGTAAAATGCGATCAGGTACCCAAAGATGGCAATCACGGCGGCGGGTTGAAGCCATCCGTCGAACCAGCCGGAAACTGTCGAGATACTCCGGACCACGACGGACATTTCGGTGTTTGCAGAGATCGACGGGAGGGAAAAACTCCACTCCGCGCGGGTGCCCTGATTGCTTTCGGTGGGATCGCGGAGCAGTAATGAAACTGCAGCGAGGGCGAGAAGCGTAAAGAGAATACCGGCGGATTTGCCGATCAGGCCCGGTAATCCTTCTTTCCGAGTCCCCATCAACGCCCCTCCGAGACCCGCCAAAAGGATTATGGCGGCGGCGATCAGGGCGAGAATGCTGTTTGCGCCGAGGAGGCTGCGAGCGGGAGAGTGGGTCGTCGGGAGAAAGGATGCGTCGAGGAGACGGAGAGAATCCCCTTCCTCGGAGGAAATCACCCAGGCGCCATCGACAATCGGGGCGGAAAATTGCGGGAGGTAAATCTCGGCTGGTTGGTCGGGCGAGCCTGCGGAAATAGCCTCGATGATGATGTTGCGGTGGGAATCGGCATTTGATTGGCGGGGGAGTTGAATCAGACGACGGTTTCCATCAAGAATCGGCGCAGTGGTGGTTCCGTCGACCCGGACGGAGTTTATCCGGGTGGATGGGGGGAGTTCGAAAGCGAGGAAATCGGCCCCGACCGATTTGACCTCGAGGTCGATGACGGTGCGGCGGTTGTGTTCGCGAGTGACGGTGCTGTCGAAGCGGGCTTTTTCGATTGTGATCGATGCGACCGGGCGGGGCGGGTTGGTGGAGGCCTCGACGGTGAGGTTAATGGTGTCGTCGAGGTATTGGAAGGCACCGACGAGCGGGGCGGTGAAGAGGGCGCGATAGTCGGCGGGAATCTCCCCAGCGGTGATCGGGAAAATGGAACCGGCGGTTTCGGTCACGGCGAGGGAGACCGGGGCGTGGCTGAGGAGGAAACAGTATCCGCGGCTGGCACTGGCCCCGACGACCTGAACGCCGATCGGGCTGAGGGCATTGCCGACGTTTTTCGATTCCTCCCAGGTGACGAGGATCGGAAAGGCACCGGAGGCGGGGCGGGTAAAGTTGATCTCAACCCGTTCGCCCTCGCGCTGCCAACTGCTGATGCGGGGACTTTCGAAGGTCGGATCGATGATCCCGGCGGGGAGGTCGAGGGTGAGTGACTCGATCGGGGCACCGGTGACGAGAAGGTTGAGGAGTGAGCTGCCGAGAAGTCCTTCATCCTGAAAGTGGTAAAGATGAGCGGCCTCTACGATGATGGTACGGGGGAGGACCTGAAGGGAGGTGATGAGAGACCAATCGCCATCGCGAAGCCGGTATCCGAGGGCGAGTCCGGGAACTTTGGCGGGGAAAAAGGCGGCTGCGACCGGGGTCAGACCGGAGATTTCGTCTTCAGATACGGCGATACCGTTGTCGGCGACGATGCCGAGATGTCCACTGAGGTTCTCGGCATTGAGGAGCCGGAGGGAGGGGAAGGCGGTCGAAGCCTGATTCTGAAAAGGAGACGGCTGTTTGAGCTTGAGCTGGATGCTGAAGGGGTTCGCGATCGGACGGTCAAAATCGATTTCGAGGCGCGAGCCTGCGGGGCCTTCCGGGTTGATCCGGTAATCCTTGAGGGCGGGGGTTTCGATGGCGTCGACAAGGTATTCGGGAGGGATCTGGAAAGCGACTGATTCGAGGGGGGCCTCGCGAATTTCGAGATCGAAGCGGGCCTCGAGGACAGTCTCGGAAAAGCGGAGATGTTGGAGAATGAGGGCGTTGGCGCGGATCACGGGGACGACATCCTCAACGAGCAGGCTGAGGGGCGCGGGAGAGCGGCTGATCTCATAGAGGCGCGAATCGCGGTCGCTGCGGGTCAGTTGGCGGACCGAATCGGCGGGTTCGAGACGGGCCTTGACACTGCCCTCGGTGGCGATCCGGAGCTGGTGAAAGACGCGGAGGGCATCGGGATAATCGATCCGGGCGGGGGAGGCCTCGGCGGGGAACGCGGGGAGGACCTGTTGAACCAGAAAATCGATCCGGGTTGTCCCGGTGATGGGACTCCGAAACTCGACCTCGATAAGCCGTCGACCGGTTTCGGGGTCTGGCTCGGAAATGTCCCAGCGGCTGATATGCGTGCCGCGGGCGGAGCGGACAACCCCATCGCCGAGGAGGGGGAGAGAGACACGGGTGAGCTCGCCCTGCCGGACATCGAAAGTCGTGCTGAAATTTTGAATCAGGAGTCCGGGCCGGATGGTCAGCGATTCGACGACGGAGGCGGTGTAAAGGGAGGGGGCAACCGCATCTTCACCGCCGGGGGCGGTGCGCCATGAGACCGGAACGCTGCCCGAGGGGGGGAGGAAAACGACGGTTGCATCGGTGAAGGATCCGATTCCGGGGAGTTCAAGAATCAGGGGATGGGCGGTGTCTCCGGACCGGGAGAGGTAGCGGACCGGGGCGGGGCGAAAACGGAGGCTGGCGGAGGCATCGCCGGACGTCGCGGTGGAGGGGAGGAAAACCGGCAGCCGGAGGGCAAAGGGACCGGTGCCATCGGGGAGGTAGAAAATGCCGTCCGGGCGCCGGACGAGCCGTCCGGAGGAAAGTTCGGGCACCTCGCGAAGCCGGAGGCTGTGATCGCAGAGGAAAATGCCCTTGGGGTCAGGATGGCGGACCTCGCCGGTGATTTTGAGGGTCCCGGAGAGGGCGTCGATCCCCGGTTCGAGGAGGAGACCGCTCTCGTGGATGACGAAAGGAAGATTGAGAAACGGCTCGGTTGCGAGATCGAGGGTGTAATCGGCGCGATGAAAGAGGAAAGTGGTCGGGGCGCTTTCGTAAGGTCGGGGGTCTTTGTATTCAAAAACTGGATACAAACCATCGGCTTTATTTACGACAAAGCGGAGCGGATGGTCGGAGTTTGATTGGAGCCGGAGCTGACCACTGAAGGAGATGTTGGGGGCGGATTGGAAAAGAACGGCGGGGATCGCGGGGTTATCGGGGTCGGAGGGGTGGGCTCGTTGAAGGGTCAGGGAAAGCGACTCGCCGACGGCGAGGGCGGAGACGAAGTCAAAACGGAGGACGCGGGTGGCGTTGGTTAGATCCTCCTCCGGGGCGAAGGCTTTGAGGTTCGTGCCACTGACGTGGAGGGCAGGTCCGGTTATTGAAACAGGGAGGGCGATGGAGTTGAGACCCTCGTCGACGGCGGTGATGTTCAGAACGATGGTTTCCTCGACCCCATCGTCGCCGGTTGCAAAGGTGTGGATCGCGTCGATGGCGGCGCGCCTCGTGGGTTCCTCGGCGGCGGTGTCGTCAACTGTCGCAACAATCGTGACGGTGCCGCCGGATGGATTGAGATCGCTGTCGATCTGGAGGTCGGAGACGGACAGCTCACGGGCGTTGGAGGAGAGGGTGGCGACTGCGGCTACGGTGGCAAACGCGATGGAACGGAACGTTTTTTTCATGGCTTGGGAGGATTGGAGAAGTCGAGAGATTTGAAGAGGTGGTTGGTTGGGACTATTCGTTAAAGAGGGTGCGGGCGGTACGGATCATCGTCAGGAGCTGTTGAAATTCCGGGTCGCGGCTGAAGGTATGGGCGTTCGAGGTGGCGAGCTTTTCAATCCGGGAGAGAGGAGCGCCGGAGGCGTCGAGACGGTTTTGGAGACGGGTCGCGAAGTGAGTCGCGGCGGTGGCAAGCTGCATCGCGGGGGTAGCTCCGGTGATTGCCGGGGGCGTCCCGACGAGGGGGATTTCCCAGTTCCTTTCGCGGGCCAAACCGGTGGCGGTATCCTGAAAACGGACGCGAACTTCGGCGATTGGACCGACTCCATTCGGCTGAAGTTCAAGGGCATAGAGGGCGTTACCCTCCTCGGCGGCGGCGAGTTCGCCCCCGTCGATCTGATCATTGCGGAAATCCTCGGCCCGCAAACGGTGTTTTTCGTATCCAATCAACTGATACGAAGCGACGCGGGCGGGATTGAAGACAACCTGAACCTTGGCGTCCCTCGCACTGGGGCGGAAACGTCCAGCGAGATTGGCAGCGAGATCGGGAATGTTTTCGGTTGCGGGATAGAGGCTGAGGAACGAACCGTCGGTCTCCTTGATGAGGTTCTCGAGGGCGGAATCGCCGGACGGTTCGGGGGAAATGAGGACGAGGTCGAGGGTGATACCATTGTTGGCGGCGGCGTCGATCTGGCGGCGGAGTTGGGTGAGTTCGGTCGGATCGGGGAGGCCGATCCCATCGGTCAGGACGACGACGCGTTGGGAGGCATTCGGTTGTCGATTGCGG
>CAZFLQ010000103.1:0-7483 GCA_964519935.1 uncultured Puniceicoccaceae bacterium
CGAGCTGGAAGCTCCCGCCACTGGGGATTGCGCGGGAGACCACACGCTGGAAGCGCGTGGGCACTTTTGGGGCGTGGAGGGGCGATGATGCGCGAGCTGGAAGCTCCCGCCACTGGGGATTGCGCGGGGGGAGTTAGGTGGATTTGAGGTTGGGGAGGAAGGGGGTGGTGGGGGTGTTGTCGAGGTTGGCGACGGGGCCTTGGTAGAGGATGCTGCCGCCGGCGTCGCCGCCTTCGGGGCCGATTTCTATGAGGTGATCGGCTTCGCGGATGATGTCGAGGTGGTGTTCGATCACGATGATGGTTTGGCCCGTGTCGACGAGGCGGTGGAGGAGATCGAGGAGGCGGCGGACGTCGCTGAGGTGGAGGCCGATGGAAGGTTCCTCGAGGATGTAGAGGTTGGGGAGGGTGCGGGAGCCGGGGCGGGGTTTGCCGGTGTCGGGGTTAAGGGTGCCGGCGAGTTCGGAGACGAGCTTGAGCCGCTGGGCTTCGCCGCCGCTGAGGGTGGGAGAGGTTTGGCCGAGACGAATGTAGCCGAGGCCGGTTTCAACCATCAGTTCGCAGACCGAACGGATGCGGGTGTTGAAATCGAAAAAGGCGACCGCCTCTTCGAAGGTCAGTTCGAGGACATCCGCGATGGAGTGGTCCCGCCAGCGAATTTCGAGGAGGTCAGGCCCGTAGCGGCGGCCCTCGCAGTCCTCGCAGGGAACCTCGGCGTCGGGGAGAAAGTTCATTTCGAGTTTAACCCGACCGGTACCTTTACAGGTTTCGCAACGGCCCCCTGCGGTGTTGAAGGAAAAACGGGAGGCATCGAAGCCGCGCTGTTTGGATTCCGGGAGGCTGGCGAAGTGCTGCCGGATGAGGTCGAAAATTCCGATGAAGGTGGCGGGGGTGGAACGGCTGGTTTTGCCGATCGGGCTTTGGTCGACCTCAATCACGCGGCGCAGGAGATGGGCCCCGCGGATCGACTGGAGGACCGGGAAGCGGGGGCTGCCAAGGTGCTGGCCGGTCCGTCGGGCGAGATCCTTCCCTCTGACGTTTGGTTGCCCGTCGGCGGCTTTGAGGGCGGGGGCAAGGCAGTCGCGGATGAGGGTGGATTTTCCGGCCCCGGAGACGCCGCAGACGACGCTCAATCGTCCGAGGGGAACGGTCAGGGTGCCGCCTTTGAGATTTCGGAGGGTCGGTTCGTGAAGGACAATCCAGGCGTCGCGGGCAGCGGAGGAGCGGGGATTCCAGGTCGGAGGCGCCGGGCGGTAGGTGCCGCGAAGGGGATGGGGGATGCCCTCGGCGAGGAGTTGCCCGGTAATGGAACCTTGGGAACGGAGGATTTTTGACGGCGGGCCCTCGGCGACAATTTCGCCGCCGTGAACACCGGCCCCCGGTCCCATGTCGATGATATGGTCAGCACGGCGCATGATGGCATCATCGTGTTCGACCACGAGGATGGTGTTTCCACGGGCGCGGAGGGATTCGAGGGAGGTGATGAGGCGTTCGTTGTCGCGGGCGTGGAGCCCGATGGAGGGCTCGTCGAGCACATAGAGGACACCGGAAAGGTTCGAGCCGAGCTGGGCGGCGAGGCGGATGCGCTGGGCTTCGCCGCCGGAGAGGGTGCGGGTAGCACGGTCGAGCGTGAGGTAGTCGAGGCCTACCTGTTGCATGAAGGCGAGGCGTTCCTCGACCTCGGGAAGGATTGCGCGGAGGATCTCGTTCCCGCGCCGGTCGGTCTGGACCGAATGGAGGGATTCGATCAGGCGGTGGGGGGTCATCGCGAGGAGCTCGGGGAGGGTGATTTCACCGCCTGCCTTGAGGTCGAGAACGGCGTGCCGGGCAACGGGATTAAGGCGGGATCCCCCACATTCAGGGCATACGGTGCCTTCGGAGACGGATGCGTCCTCGTCATCCGGAAAAATCAGCCCGGATCCCCGGCAGCGCGGGCACCAACCGCGTTCGGAATTCCAGGAAAAGTCTTTCGGGTCGAGGACGGGGAGGGCCTCCCCGGTTTCGGGGTCCATTGCGCGAAGGGAAAACCGGAATGGAACCGATCCGTCGGGGAGGCGGATGTAACCGGTGCCTTTGCCGAGCCGGAGGGTGGTTTCGATGATCGGTTCGAGATCGCCATCAGGGACCGCCGCAAGATCCGCCACGACGATGTCAACATCGTGTTCGCGGTAGCGCCGCAGCCGTTCAAATTTGTCTGTTTCGACGAGAAGACCGTCGCAGATGAGGAAGGGGTAGCCCTTGGAGGCGGCCCAGTCGGCGAGGGGTTGGTGGTGGCCTTTGCGGCCACGGATGACGGGGGCGGTCAAGTAAAGGAATTTGGCCGCGCGGAGGGGAGGGGTCTGCAGGCGGTGGCGGAGATCGCGGACAATCGCCGGTGCGGTGCTGGCGGTGGCGCGGTTGCCGGTGTGGGGATTGACGGGGGTGGCGAGACGGGCGAAGAGGAGGCGGAGGAGTTGGGCGACCTCGGTGATGGTTCCGACGGTGGATTTGGAGGTTCCCCGGGTGAGGCGTTGTTCGATCGAGATGGTCGGGGCGATGCCAGTTATTCGATCACAGTCGGCGCGGGGCATTTGTTCGATGAACTGGCGGGCGTAGGGGGACATCGATTCGAGAAACCGTCGCTGTCCTTCGGCGAAAATGGTGTCGAAGGCGAGGGAGGATTTTCCGGAACCGGAGACGCCGGTGATAACGGTGAGGCTGCCGTGTTTTATCTTTGTGGATACGTTGCGGAGATTGTGTTCGCGGGCACCCTCGATGCGGAGATGGGGGTCGGGTTTTCGACGTCGAGGGGACTTGTAGCCGGTGGTTGAGGGGGGCTCGGCGGCCAGCAAGGTGGACCCGGTGGGGAAGGGAAGGACCTCGGAAGAGGGAAGCCAGGGAGCGGTTTCGCGCAGGTAGGGAGCGGTCAGGCTTTCCCCGAGGGCGACGGTCGCGGGTGTTCCCTCGGCGACGAGCTTTCCCCCGCCGGTACCGGCCTCGGGTCCGATCTCGACAAGCCAGTCACAGGCATTGAGAACATCGGTGTGGTGTTCGATGACGAGGACGGAGTGCCCTTGTTCGACGAGACGACGGAGCACCTCGATGAGCCGCCCGACATCGTCGCGGTGGAGCCCGGTGGTGGGTTCGTCGAGAAGGAGGAGGGCGTTTTGGGCATCCTTGTCGAGGCCGGTAAGGTAGCGGACCAGTTTCAGCCGTTGGGATTCGCCCCCGGAGAGGGTGTTGAGGGGTTGACCGAGGCGAAGGTAGTCGAGCCCGACGGCGGCAAGGGCTTCGAGCTTGCGGACGATCGCGGGTTGATCGGCAAAGAGGACAAGCGCATGACGGACATCCATCCGAAGGATATCGTCGACGGTGTGACCCTTCCATTCGACGGCGAGAACCTCCTCGCGGAACCGGCGGCCCCCGCAGACCGGGCAGGGGGTGTAGATGTCGGAGAGGAACTGCATCTCGGTCTTGATCGCACCGAGACCCTCGCAGTTCGGGCAGCGTCCATCTCCGCTGTTAAAGGAAAAGTGTGATGGATCGAGGCCGCTGGCGCGGGCCGAATCGGTGGCGGCGAGGGTTTTGCGAATGCCGTCCCAGGCCCCGATATAGATGGCCGGATTGGAACGCGGGGTTTTCGCGACGGTGGATTGGTCGACCCGTTCGATTGGACCGATGGGCCCGTCGATGCGGATGTTTTGAACTGACGCGGGGTTATCGGCGGGTTCCCCGCGTTGTCGGCGCAAGCCTTCGAAAATGACATTGTGGAGAAGGGTGCTTTTGCCGGAGCCGGAGACCCCGGCGATACCGACGAGATTACCGAGAGGAATCTGCAGGGAGAGATCGCGGAGATTGTGGTGGGTGGCACCCTCGATTTGGAGAGAACCGCGCGGGGTAGCCGTGGCGGGTGGGGTTGGCGGGGATTTTTTTCCGGAGAGCCAGGGGCCGGTCCGGCTGAGGCGGGATCGGAGGATTTGCGCAGGGGTGCCCTCGAACGTGACCTGCCCTCCGGCTTCGCCGGGTTCGGGGCCGATCTCGATGAGATGATCGGCGGCGCGGATGACGGCCTCGTCATGCTCGACGACGACGACGGTGTTGCCCTGATGGACGAGTGCGCGGAGCACGCTGACGACCCGGTGGACATCGCGGGGGTGCAGGCCGATGGAGGGCTCGTCGAGGACAAAGCAGGTATCGACGACTGACGCCCCGAGGCAGGAGGTGAGATTGACCCGCTGGGTTTCTCCCCCGCTGAGGGTGCGGGACGGTCGGTTGAGGGAAAGGTAGCCAAGCCCGACCGTATCGAGAAACTGGAGACGGGAGAGGAGGGCCTCGTGGGCAGCGATGGCGGGGGGTGGCAGGGAAGCGGCGGCGGAAGGGGCGGAAACGGTTTCGAGAAGCTGATCAATCGGCATCTCGAAGAGATCGGGAATCCGGTATCCCTCCCACTGCCAGCAGAGGGACTCATCCCGAAGGCGGGATCCTCCGCAGGTCGGGCAGGTGTGGTAAGCGCGGAATTTGGAGAGAAAGACCCGCACATGCATCTTGTAAGTGTTGCGCTCGAGCCACTTGAAAAACCGGTCGATGCCATACCAGTGCTGCATCCAGACATCGTCACGGACGTCCTCGGGATAGTCCGGATCTCCCTTCCAGACCCAGGTTTTCTCCTCTTCGGAGAGATCCTCCCAAGGCTTGTGGAGATCGACCCCGGCCTCGACGGCATGTCGCCGGATGTCGCGGAGGCATTCGCTATAAACCTTACCCTGAAAGGCACGGATGGCACCCTGATTGATGCTGAGACGGGGGTCGGGAATGACCAGTTGGGGATCGATCGAGATGATGCGGCCGAATCCACGGCAGGTCGGGCAGGCCCCGATGGGGGAATTGAAGGAAAAGAGAGCGGGGGAGGCGGGGCGAAACCGTCGTCCGGTGACGGGTGATGTCAGACCACGGGAAAATGTTGCAACGGGGGCACCGGATTCGTCGAAAACCGTGATACGCCCTTGACCATAGTGGAAGGCGGTTTCGATCGCCTCGCGGAGACGGGAGCGGTTGCGGGCGGGTTGAGGGATCCGGTCCTGGATGATGTTGAGGGGAGAGTCTCCGAGGGATGATGTATCCAGATTGTGGATACGTTCTACTCTACGATCAACGATTGTGCGGAGATAGCCCTGTTTTTGAAGGGGTTCGAGAATCTCCGACCAGGAGAGGTTTGGGGGCCGGGAGATTGGAAAGGTGACGAGGAGGGTTTCACTTTTCCGCCCAATGAGGGCGTCGGCGGTGGATTCGGGGGTGTCGTCGCGGATCGGTTGGCCGTTGGCGGGGTCGTGGAGGGTGGCGGCGTGGGCGAACCAGACCTTGAAGAAGTCATTCAGCTCGGTCATCGTTCCGACGGTTGAGCGGCTGGTTTTGACTGAGTTGGTCTGCTGGATCGCGATGGACGGGTGGATGTTCTCGATTCGGTCGACCTCGGGCCGGTCGAGCATTTCGAGAAACTGTCGGGTGTAGGCGCTGAAGGTTTCGACGTAGCGGCGCTGCCCTTCGGCGTGGAGGGTTTCAAAGACGAGGGAGGATTTTCCGCTGCCGCTGAGTCCGGTGACAACGGTCAGGCGTCCGAGAGGGATGTCGAGATCGAAGCCCTTGAGGTTGTTCTGGCGGACACGCCGGAGGCGGATGGATTCGGTCGAAACGGGCACTGCGGAGGCGGGAGAGGTGGAGCGGCGAGGGATCTGTCGCCGGTCGGAACGCGTGAATGTCTAGAAGCGGGCGGAAATGTTCAGACCGACGAGGAGGCCGGCATCAAATTCGTCCGAGGCGATTTTGTTTTCGTTATCATCCTTGGCATCGACCTCGGCGAAGGTGACCGCGCCGAGGTAAAGATCGATAAAGAGATTATCACTGGGGACAGCAGAGACCCGCAGCCAGATGGGGGCGGATTCGAACTCGCCGATTCCGCCGGGAGCGAGCCCTTCATCATCGAGCCGAAAGGTGTAGGAGCGGTAGGCACTGCCGATCCCGACATCGAAACCGGGGATGCCCTGGTAGACCAGCTCGATACCGGCGGGGCCGGTTGGGCCGGGACGGAAGGGGTTGGCGATGAGCCATTTCTCATTAAAGCGCCAGCGGACGGCGATGTAACCAAAGCCGGAGGTGTCCCCGATGCCGGTGAAGACCCCGGCCCCGATCCCGATGACCCGTTCGCGTCCAAAGACTTTTGAAACCGAACCGATGAATCCGTAGTTCATGGCATCCCCGTCGAAGAGATCGCCCTCGGCGGCAAATTCGAGGGACGGGATGGCCATGATGAACCAATCGCGGTTGATCTCATAGGTAGTTGGGAGGGAAAGCTGAAGGCGGCTGACGGTATCCCAACCCTCTCCGAAGATGGAGCCCTCGCCAAAGCGATAGTCCTCGGTATCGAAGCGGGCGGAGAAACCGGTGGAGAACTGGCCCTGGCGGTATTTGAGGGTGTTGAGGCCGAGGTAGAGGTGGGAAAACCCGAAATCACCTCCGGCATCGAGATCGGTGTCGACCATATGTGCAGCGGCAACGTTGACCGAGACGAACGAATCACGGGCGGGGGGGCGTTTTCCGGGGAGGGACTGACCCTCGGCTTTGGCTTGAGTCTCGGCCCCGTTGGCAAGAGCGATTGGGGAGGCGAGGAGGATAAAGCCGAGGACGGAGCGGATGACGATTCGCATAGCGGTCTAGGATTCGGCTTTGTTAGGGGTTTTGTCAAACACCGGGGACGGGCGGATCAAATGTAGATCCGGGCCATCTGACGCCAGAAGTGGGCGCGATGGGCGCGTCCGTCCCATTGGTGAAGCTGGTGGGGGATGTCCTTCTGGCGGAGGATCTCGCAAAGGTGTTCGTTGTTGCCAAGAAAAGGGTCTTCGCGGCCAATCGTGAGAACGATATCCATTTTTCGGAGATATTGAAGACGTTCCCCGCAAGACAGGTTTGGGAGAAAGTGAGTCGGGGTATGGAAGTAAACGTTGTCATCGTAGTGCCCGCCGAGGAGGTTTCCGAAGATTTCGACCTCGTGGGTGAGATCGTAGCGACCGGAGAAGGCGGCCAGTTTGACGAATCTTTCGGGATGGCGAAAGGCGATGCTGGCGGCGAGAAAGGCCCCGAAGGAGCAGCCGTGGGCGATGGTGGGGGCAGCGGGGTTGAGCTGTTCCATGAGGGGGAAGATCTCGCAAAGGATGTATTCCTCGTACTGCCAGTGCCGGTAGACCCGTCCGGCGGGATGGGCCCACCAGCAGTAGAAGGTTTCTCCGGCGCGGTAATCGACGCAGAAGAACTGGAGGTGACCGGCCTCGATTTTGTCGCGGAGGGTTTCCGGCATCCGCATGCGTTCGTATTCATAGCAATCCCCGTCGCGAGTCGGAAAGACGAGAACCCGCGCTCCGGCGTGGCCGTGGACGACGATATCAAGATCGCGGTTTAGACGCCAACTATACCAGCGGTGAATATTGCGCTCCATGAATGGTCTTCAAAAATTT
>CAZFLQ010000104.1:0-7419 GCA_964519935.1 uncultured Puniceicoccaceae bacterium
AATTTCCGAGTAGACAAGGGAAAAGGTGAGAAAGCGGAGGTTCAATGGCTCAACCCTGGCGATGCGAGTGTTGGATTGCCCTCGGGGAACTTTATCGATTGGGAAGGATTCTGGGACAGCCTTTGGAGGATTGGGCTTACACCTGGATGTGGGAATTTACGGATTCGGAGGGGAGCTGGAACTGGTTTGCCGAGAGCGAGGATGACGTTCCGGAGAGTTTGGAAGACTTTGAGTTGACCCTGCGGTTCCCGGTGGAGGCCGGCGCGGAGTATGGGGTCAGCGATGGAAACTATAGGGGACTGACGACGATCCGGTCGATAAATAGTGGGTAGCCAACCGGAATAATTGACGGGAAGACAGGTTTGAGATGAGGGGGCCACCAGCCCGCTGACAGCAAAATTTCGGTAACACTTCGGGGGTTGACTATTAGGGGCCTTATGATTCGTTGGCTTACCAGATGGCTAATCTAATGCTCAAAGAGATTCCCCGGTTTGAGTGTCTGATGGAATGCGCGGCGGTTTTTCCGGACCTCGATCCTTCGGCGCTCGAAGCGTATCTGCACATCCTGCGGGCGGGGGATGTTTTGGCGCGGTTTGGCGGAGACTACATCGAAAACCACGGCATATCCCGTGGCCGATTTACGGTCTTAATGCTTTTGCTGGACAAGCTCGATAATGAGCCGATCGCGATGACCCCGGCGGCTTTGGCGGATGGGGCGAATGTGACCCGCGCAACGATGACCGGTCTGATCGACAGCCTTTTGAAGGACGAACTGGTTGAGATCAGGGCCTGCACAACGGATCGACGGCAGAAGCTGGTGCGGTTGTCGCTGAAGGGTTCTGCTTTTCTGGAAGGGATGTTGCCGGGATATTTTGGAAGGATCGCACGGTTGATGCAGTCCCTGCCCGTTGCGGAGAGGCGGACGCTCGTCGGTATTTTGGAGGGGATTGTGGCAGCAGCGGAGGCTGAGATTGCCGGGGATTAAATTTGTATCCAGATTTCAATTACAAATAGAGATTACAGGTGATGAAAAAACTGATTACGGTGTTGGTCATCCTCGGGGGGCTCGGGGCGGTCTTTGGTGGGCTGTTTCTGATCAAGAAGCAGCAGTTCGCGGCGATGGCGGAGGCGGGTGCGAATGCCCCCCTAATGACGGTTACGGTGAACACCCACGTGGTTGGTTCCCAGGAGTGGGAGCGGCGGCTGCATGCGGTCGGGACGGTCACGGCGGTCCAGGGGGTGGTGGTCCGGAATGAATTTCCGGGGCTGGTGACGCGGATTGCCTTCGAATCGGGAGATGCCGTTCGTCGAGGGGACATTTTGGTCGAATTGGATACGAGTATTGAGCGGGCACAACTGGAGGCGACCGAAGCCGCCCTCGAACTGGCGGAGATCAACCTCGAGCGGACGAAAGGTCTCCGCGAGCAAAACTCGGTTCCGCAATCGGAGCTGGACCGCTCGGTGGCGGAGGCCAAGCAGGCGCGGGCTGCCCTTAGCAACATTGAGGCGGTGATCGCAAAGATGACGATCCGGGCACCGTTCGACGGGGTTCTCGGGATCCGTCAGATCGATGAGGGCGATTATATCACGGGAGGGGCTTCCCTCGTGACTCTGCGCAATCATGAACAGGTCTATGTCGATTTTTCTTTGCCCCAGCAGAATATCCCATTTCTCGAACGGGGGATGACGGTCCGGGCGCGGGCAGCGGGAATCCTCGAACGTCCGGCGGTGGGGAGTCTGACCTCCCGCAATGCAGAGGTAGAACGCGGGAGTCGCAATATCGGACTGCGGGCTCTTTTCGACAACCCGGAGGGGCATCTCGTGACGGGGATGTTTGTTGATGTGGATGTCGTTTTGCCGACGGAACCGCCGGTTCTGGCGGTGCCGCAAACGGCGGTGAAGTTCGCGCCATTCGGGAATTCGGTTTTTGTAATGACGAAGGCACCGGAGCCAACCGAGGAGCAAAAGGCGATGTCAGGAGAGACCGGGATGCCTTTAATTCCGGCGGGTACGCCGATGGTGGAGCAGCGGTTCGTTCGCCTCGGGCGGAACCGTGGTGATTTCGTCGAGGTGATCGAAGGTCTCGCGGAGGGAGAGGAGATTGTTGCAACGGGGGTTTTCCAGCTCGCGAACAAAACTCCCGTGACGGTGAACAACGACATCCAGTTGGAGTATTCGACGGAACCGGAACCGGACAACGCCTGAGGCGGAGGATTTGTGATGAAAAAAGCATTTACGGACCTATTCATACACCGTCCGGTCCTCGCGATCGTGGTCAATGTGGTCGTGGTGATCGCGGGACTGCAGGCAATCAGCTCGGTTTCGATTCGGCAGTATCCGCGGACAGATGATGCCACCATCGTGATTACGACTGCCTACATCGGGGCGGACGCGGACTTGGTGCGGGGATTTATTACGACCCCGATCGAGCGTGCGGTGGCGGCGGCGGACGGGATCGATTATATCGAAAGTTCGAGCACGCAGAGCCTCTCAAGTGTCCGGGTTCGTCTGAACCTGAACTACGACCCGACGAAGGCTTTGTCGGAAATCAGCGCGAAGGTGGATCGCATTCGCGGGGATCTGCCGCCGGAGGCGGAGGTTCCGGTGATCGACATCGAGTCGGCCGATACCCAGTTGGCCTCGGCCTATCTGAGTTTTTCCTCGGAGATCCTCAGTCGGAATGAAATCACCGACTATTTGGTTCGGGTGGTTCAGCCCCGCCTCTCGGCGGTTGATGGTGTCCAGGAGGCGGAGATCCTGGGCGACCGGACCTTTGCAATGCGGATCTGGTTGAAGCCGGACCGGATGGCGGCGCTCGGGGTGAGTCCATCGGAGGTAAGGGCCGCTCTTGCCGCGAACAACTACCTCGCGGCAGTCGGGAATACCAAGGGCCAGTTCTTTCAGGTCAACCTGACGGCAAATACCGACCTGCGGTCAGCGGGGGAATTCGAACAACTGGTCATCCGGGAGGATGGCGGTGCGATTATTCGGATCGGGGACGTTGCCGACGTCGTCCTGGGGGCAGAAAACTATGACACGGACGTGCGGTTCTCGGGAAAATCAGCGACCTTTATCGGGATTCAGGCACTGCCGACGGCGAATGTGCTCGAGGTACTGCAGGGGGTTCGGGAAGAAATGGAATCGATCCGCGAGGGGCTCCCGACGGGGCTGGAGGGGGTGATCGCGTATGACTCCACCCGCTACATTGAGGATGCCATCAAGGAGGTGACAAAGACCCTCGTGGAAACGCTCCTGATCGTGATTGTGGTGATCTTTCTCTTTCTGGGATCCGTCCGGTCGGTTCTGGTTCCGGCAATTGCGATACCGATTTCCCTGATCGGGGCAATTTTCCTGATCCAGATTTTCGGATTTACGATCAACCTGCTGACCTTGCTGGCGATTGTGCTATCGGTCGGGTTGGTGGTCGATGACGCGATTGTGATCGTCGAGAATGTCGAGCGGAACATGCGCTGGGGGCTTTCGCCGAAGGAGGCAGCCTTGAAAGGAGCGCGCGAGCTCGTCGGGCCGGTGATTTCGATGACGATGACCCTCGCGGCGGTGTACACCCCGATCGGTCTGCAAGGAGGCTTGACGGGGGCGTTGTTCCGGGAGTTTGCCTTTACCCTCGCGGGGGCGGTTCTGATCTCGGGGATGGTTGCCCTGACCCTCTCCCCGGTGATGGCGGCGAGCCTCTTGAAGGCGGAGGGTGAGGACAAGGGCCTGACCGGGCGGATTAATGCCGGTTTTCGTTGGTTGCGCGGCGTTTACGGGAAGGCGCTCGATGCGGTTCTGGAGGTTCGCTGGGCGATTTATATCGCCTGGGTCCTGATCGTCCTGGCGATTTTCCCGATGTACATGCTCTCGCCGCAGGAACTGGCTCCCAAAGAGGACCAGGGGGTCGTGTTCGGATTTGTGTTTCGCCCGCCGAATGATACGACCGAGCAGGCGCGGGTGTTTTCGGACGAGATCAACGGGATCTTTCAGTCCTTTGAGGAAACCGACTTTACGTTTCAGGTTACCCTCCCGCCGGGCTTTCCGATTGGGGGCTTTGCGGGGATGGGGCTTAAGCTTTGGAGTGAACGCGAGCGAACCGCGATGGAATTGGTGCCGTTGATTCAGCAACAGGTTTCGACGGTACCGGGGGTCCAGATTGCGGTTGATACGCCCTCACCGTTGCCGGGTGGAGGGGATTTCGCCTTCCAGTTCATCATCAGTTCGGTCGCAGAGGCTGAGCAGTTGCTCGGCTTTGCGGAGCAGTTGCAGGCGAAGGCAGCGGAGAGCGGGATGTTCGCGTTTCCTCCGATCATTGACGTAAAAATTGACCAACCGCAGAGCCGGATTGTGATCAATCGGGAAAAGGTGGCTGATCTTGGTCTGGACCTCTCCGTGATTGGCGAGGATATCGGGTCGGCGGTGGGCGGAAATTTTGTGAACCGTTTCAACATTGACGGACGCAGCTACAAGGTGATCCCGCAGGTCGAGCGGGCGGCGCGTTTGAATCCGGAGGATCTCGAACAGATCCATGTGGGCGGTCGGGGCGGCCCCCTGATCCCGCTGAGTACGATTGCCCATCTTGAGAATGAGGTCGTGCCGCGGACCTTGAACCGGTTCCAGCAACTGAACGCAGTCAAGCTCCAGGGTGTGGTGGTTGTTCCGTTGAACGATGCCCTGAGATTCATGGAAGAGGAGGCGTCGCGGATTCTTCCGAATGGATTCAGCATCGATTATACGGGGGAATCCCGGCAGTTGCGGCAGGAGGGGGGGAAGTTTTTGCCTGCTCTCGGGTTGGCGATGTTGTTGATCTTCCTCGTCCTCGCAGCGCAGTTCAACAGCTTCCGCGATCCGTTGGTGATTCTGGCGGGGTCGGTCCCGCTGGCGATCTTCGGGGCGATGGTCTTTCCCTTCATCCGCATCCTTGCGCCGGGGGTTCCCTTCTGGACAGAAGACTTTTCGACCACGATCAACATCTATTCGCAGGTCGGGCTGGTGACCCTCGCGGGGATCATCTCGAAGAATGGGATCCTGATCGTGGAATTTGCGAACGTCCTACAGGAGCGGGGATTGTCGAAGTTGACAGCGATTCGGGAATCGGCACGGATCCGTCTGCGTCCGGTTCTGATGACAAGTGTGGCGACGGTGATCGGGCACTTTCCGCTGGTTCTGGTATCCGGGGCAGGGGCGGCAGCCCGGAATTCGATCGGTTTGATCGTGGTTGGGGGGATGGCGATCGGGACGATTTTCACGCTTTTCTTTGTTCCTTGTCTCTACATGCTCCTCGCCAAGGATCGCGGAGGGACTGAGACGGCCTTTTCGGATGATCGTATCCAATAAAATTTTGCGAATGAAATCAATGAAACTGAAATTCCCGCTTTTTACTTTGATCATGGCAACGGTGGTGACGCCGTCGTGGGCGCAGCCATTGACTGAACCGGAGCCCGGGATGGCGCCGGCCGCCATCTCTGTTAACGCCCTCGACCTCGACCGGGCCCTCCGTCTGGCATTGGACAACAATTTTGGTATCCGGCAGGCGATGGAGGTGATTGAGGAGCAGGAGGGGGTCATCATGACGGTGCGTTCCGCGCTTCTACCAAATCTCGCGGCGAGCGGGAACTATCAGTTTCTGGACGAGGGTCTTTCCGACCCGAATGCGCAGTCTTCGTCGGATCGGGCCTGGTCGGCTCAGATTGGGGCAACCCAACTGCTTTACGCTGGGGGTGGGGTCCGCAATTCACTCGAAGCACAAAAGTTTATTCGGGATTCGGCCCGTTTTCAATTGATGGCAGTGATCAACCGGGAGCTTTCGAATGTGGCAGTGCGTTTTTATGATGTCCTCCTTGCGCGTGGTCAGATCGGGGTTGAGGAGGAGAACATCGCGCTTCTCGAGGAACAGCTTCAGGATGTAACGAATCGCTTTAACGCGGGGGCGGTTTCGCAGTTTGAGGTGCTCCAGGCGGAAGTTGCCCTCGCAAACGGACGCCCCAATCTGATTCGGGCCCGGAACCGTTTTCGGATCGCGATTGACCAATTGCGGCGGGCGATCGGGATTGAAACGAAGGATGTTATCAATGAAGCCGATGTGCCCGAGATTGTCGGGGATCTGGAGTATCAGAAAGTTGAATACGATCTGGGAGAAAGCCTTCTCGAGGCCAAGTCGAACCGGCCTGAATTGCTCGCCTTGCGGGCGGTCGAAGAAGCCCAGGCGCGGGGAATCGCAGTGGCGCGAAGCGGATTTCTTCCCGAGATCAATGCCCTCGCGGCGTGGCAGTTTCGCAAGCGTCCGGGATCAAATGACCTCGGCGATAGCCTTGATGGCTGGGTGCTCGGGGTCGAGGGCCGCTGGTCGATTTGGGATGGGAACCGGACGCGGGGTGACCTGCGGGTCGCCCGTTCGCAGTTGCGGCAGGCGGAGCTGGAGACAATGGACACAACCCTCCTCGTCGAGGTCGAGGTCCGCCAAGCGGTATCGGCCCTCCAGGAGGCAATCGAGTTGGTCGATGCGGCCGGCAAGGTGATCGAACAGGCGGAGGAAAGTCTTCGTCTGGCGAAAGTGCGTTTTGAGACCGGGGCGGCGACCCAGTTGGATGTTTTGCAGTCGCAGGTCGCCCTGACGGATGCGCGGAACAATCTTTTGGAGGCGAACTACGCCTTCAACGTCGCGGTGACGAACCTGCGGACGGCGGTTGGTCAGCCGGAGTTGTTTGTCGGGCCCGTCGAATAGCGCAGATGCCGGGGACCGTTCACCTTGTGGGGGCGGGTCCGGGTGATCCCGATCTCGTAACCGTGCGTGCGCGGCGATTGATCGAGACCTGTGACGCGCTGGTTTTTGACTATCTGGTCTCGGAAGAACTGCTCGGCTGGGTACGAGCGGATTGCGAGACCCACTGTGTCGGCAAGCGGGCGGGATTCCATTCGGTTCGGCAGGAGGAGATCGAGCGTCTCCTCGTTCGTTTGGCTGGCGAGGAGAAGATGGTGGTGCGTCTTAAAGGTGGAGATCCTTTCGTTTTCGGTCGGGGTGGAGAGGAAATGCAGTGTCTGCGGCGAAACGGAATTCCTTACACGATCGTCCCCGCAGTGACGGCGGCGATCGGGGGGGCGGCGCGGGCGGAGCTACCGCTGAGCCACCGCAATTTCAACGCGGCGGTGGTGTTTTTGACCGGGCATCTCGATCCGGCAAAGGAGGAGTCGCCGGTTGATTGGTCGGCCTGGGCGAAGGTGGATGCGACTCTCTGTTTGTACATGGCGATGGGGCGTCTGCGGGACATAACCTTGGCCCTAATGGCCGGAGGGATGAATCCGAACCGACCGGCGGCGGTGGTGCAATGGGCAACCATGCCGGAGGAGCGGCGGGTTGGCGGGACGGTCGCGACGATCGCCTATCGGGTGGCGGAGGCGGGTCTGGGGGCCCCGGCGGTTGTCTAT
>CAZFLQ010000105.1:0-7365 GCA_964519935.1 uncultured Puniceicoccaceae bacterium
CCGCGCCCCCTCTATGGAGAAGGGATTTGCAATCCCTTTCCCGCGCCCCTCCGCCCACCGAGCCCAACAGCCCCCGCGACACCGCTCGCGGACTCCGCCCCCGCCCCCGCAACCCCGCGACCCCCAGGATCCGCCTACCGCTGCCCCTTCGCGGACTTGGCAGACTTCTTCACCGGTGGCAGGACTTCGACTTCGGGCTCGTCCTTCCGTCGATTCGTGATCCACTGCTGCAAAATCGTCAGAAGGTTTTGTACGGTCCAGTAAACGACCAGACCCGAGCCAAAGTTGTAGAGGAAAATCAGAAAGACGAAGGGCAGGAACTTGAAGATCTTCTGCTGCACCGGATCGGCGTTCGCCATCGTCGGCATCATCCGCATCTGGAAAAACATCGTCACCCCCATGATCAGGGGCATCAGATTGACCGGAAATCCGACGATCTCAAAGATCGTGTCCGGCCGCGACAGGTCGCTGATCCAGAGAAATTCCGCGTACCGCAGCTCAGACGCCGTCCGCAGCATCATGAACAGACCGATGAAAATCGGAAACTGGATCAGAATTGGCAAACACCCCGCCGCTGGATTGACCCTCGCCTCGCGGAAGAGCTTCAAGGTCTCACGGTTCTTCTTGTCCGGGTTGTCCTTATATTTCTCGGCGATCTCCTTCAACGGGCCCTGAATCTTTTGCATCCGCTTTTGCGATTGCGCCGCCTTCGCGGTCAGAGGCCAGAACAGCAGCTTGATGATGATCGTCATCACGACGATCGACCAACCCCAGTTCGGGATGATTGCGTGGATCGAATAGAGGAAAAAGAGGAGAATCTTGCTGAAAAACCCGAAAAAGCCGAACTCCATCACCGCATCCTGCCCCCCATGGAGGTCGTTCAGTCGACGATACTCCTTCGGCCCGACGTAGAACGAAGCCACAAAGTCAAACTGCTCCCCGTTCCCCAGCGAGGGTACATCCGCTCCCAGATAGCCCGAGATCGCGTTCGAATGCTTCATGTTCGCAAACCGGCCGTCTTCCGGGCGCACCGCCACCGCCTCCGCCCACCAGGCCGTTCCGGCGATTTTCGGCGTCAGGACACCCGCAAAATACTGGTTCTTGACCGCCGCCCAGCTGATCGCCCCCGAACCCTTCATGAAGGCAGTCCCCTCCCGTGCCCCGATTCCCGCGACAATACCGCTGCTCGGTTCAAACTTCTTTGCGTTGATAAACGTGTCCTCACCTCCCGCAAAATACCCGAAGTTCGTGTACTGACCCGCCCGATCCGTCATCAAAGGACCAGCCGCCCCCAGACTGAAATAGAAATCGAGATTCCCCGGCAACAGCTTGCCGGTCGCGTTCCGCAGACTCGTGACATGGCTGACCACATAGGGATCCCCCTCCCCTTCATCGATCGAAAGTTCATACTCCCGCACGATCTCCAAACCGTTCGGCAACGCTTTGCCGAACCGGATCCGCGTCCCGCTCTGCTCCAGAATTTGAAAGTTCGACTGGAACAGTGCCGCCGGGCTATCCGGTTCCCCCACCGAAAGCGTCAGGGCCGGGACTTTGCCAAACTCGTTAAAGATGAACGGATCATCACGCCCCTTCCGCGTCCGCACAAACCGCACCTGCTCGATCGCTGCCCCCTTCGAGGTGAAATCGACCGCGATCCACCCATTGCTCAGGGTCACCCGCTCTGCCACCTCCGCCGGGGCGCGCTTTGTCGCCAATGGCTCAGCCTCGACCGTCTCCGCCTCCGCCGCCAAACGGTCCAGTGCCGATCCTTCCCCCGCCCCTTCGGCACCGGAAGACGCTTCCAGCCCGAACCCGGACCCTCGCGGAAGGTCCGTTTCGGGCGCCTCGTCAGCCCGCGCCGCCTCAGCCGCTTGCTCAGCCTGGGCCGCCTCCCACTGGCGCATCCGTTCGGCATACTCCTCCTGCTGCTTGCCCTGCCAGATCATCAAAGCGAATCCGCCGGTGATCAGGAGAATACCAATCAAAAAACTCGATTTATCCATGACTTGAAAAAGTTTTCGCGCACCGCTCCGAAACCGGATCATGCCCGCCCTCCGAAAACAGGTGGCACCTCAGGATCCGCTTCATCCCCCAACCTCCCCGATCCGCTTCGCAATCCAGCCGACCGCACGCTCCCAGTCCCGTGACAATTCCGCATGGCTTCGTGACGCATAGGATCCCTTCACCAGAACCACCCAGTCGCCCGGCGGACAGGACCCAAAATCGGTTTCGCGGAACAACGCCCGAAAAACCCGTTTCGCCCGGTTCCGCGCTACCGCGTTTCCCACTGCCCGTTTCGACGCAATCACACCGATTCGATGACACGAGGCCCCATCAACCCCCCTTGCCGCCTGCAAGAGAAACCCGTCTCCATGCCGGTAGATTCCCTCACTGCGTACTCGCTCATATTCCGAACGCTTGCGAATGCGGGTCCCGGATCCGAAACAACGCCGCATTTCACAACCGCACCCCGTCGCCCGTCAATCAGGCAGCCAACCGAAGGCGCCCCTTGCGGCGACGGTTTGCGAGAATCTTGCGGCCCGCACTGGTCGAATTGCGCTTCCGAAACCCGAATTTGCGGGCCCGGCGGATCTTGGAAGGATTGTAGGTCGGTTTCATGATCGAAAGATTGGAAACGGGAGATCAAGTCGCCCTGGCCTTTCCCTGTCAAGCGAAACCCTCCCTACATTTTCTCGAGCGGCCGGATCCCCAGAATCCGCAACCCCGTCCGCAGGATATCAAGGGTCCGCGCGCACAGCAGCAGACGGCGCGCCCGGACACCGGCGTCTTCCACCATCACGCGGTTGGCATTGTAAAACGACCCAAAGGCCACCGTCACTTCATACAGATAGGTGCACAGAAAATGGGGACGCAGATCCGCCAGGGCCTGCCCGAACGCCACCGGAAACTCTGCCAAACGTGCCGCCAGGGCCAGTTCCTCGGCCGTCTCCGGTGCGGTTGCCCCGTCCCCGTCAATTGTCCCCCGTTCCAGTTCCAGCCTGCGGAAAATTCCATGAATCCGCGCCACCGCATACAAAAGGTAGGGGGCCGTATTCCCGTCAAAACCAACCAGCTTGTCCCACGAGAAAACATAATCGATCGTCCGGTTCTGCATCAGGTCGGCATAGCGGATCGCATCCACCCCGATCGTCGCCGCGATTTCCGCCCGATCCCCCGGTTCGAGGTCCGGGTTCTTCTCCGCAATGATCGCTTCCGACCTCCGGACACCCTCTGCCATCAGATCCCGCAGCTTGATCGATTCACCCGAACGGGTCTTGATCGCCTTGCCGTCCTCTCCGAGCATCTTTCCGAACCAGACGTGCTCCAGTTCCGGCAACTCCCGCCCGGTCGCCGCAAACCACTTCCCCGCCGTCAGGAAGAGTTGCTCGAAATGATCCTGCTGGCGGGCATCCGTCACGTAAACGATGCGCTTCGCCCCCAGCACCTCCGCCCGGTACAGCAGGGTTGCCAGATCGGTTGTCGCGTAGTTGCTCGCCCCGTCCGATTTCCGGATGATAAAGGGCTGCGACGCAAATCGCGGATGATCCCGGTGGAACACCACAAGGGCCCCGTCGCTCTCCTCCGCAATCCCCGCCGCGATCAGCTCCGCGCACACCTGCTCGACCCGATCCTGGTAAAAGCTCTCTCCGTGCACGAGGTCAAAGGTCACCCCGAGCTGACCATAAATCGCCTCAAAGGATGCCAGCGAGACCGCATTGATCTTTTCCCACGCCGCCACCGCCTCCCGATCACCCCGTTGCAACGCGACCAACTCCGCCCGCGCCTGCTCCTTCTTCGCCGGGTCCTCCTCACACAACCGGGTGCCCTCGCGGTAGAGCCGCTCCAACCCCGCCAGCGGATCGTCCCCCAGCTCGTCCAACGAGGTCCCCGTCTCCTTCAACGCGAGGATCAGGATCCCGAACTGCGTCCCCCAGTCGCCGATGTGGTTGTCCCGGACGACCGCCGCCCCCGCCACCGCCAACAACCGCGCAATCACATCCCCAATCACCGTCGATCGGATGTGCCCGACGTGCATCTGCTTTGCCGTGTTTGGCGACGAAAAATCGACCACCGTCGGTACCCCCTTCAGCCCGTCCACCACCAGCATCGACTCCAGCTCCGCCTCGTTCCGGAATCCCCCCAACCAGCCCAGGAAACACTTCCCCGACAGCGTAAAATTGATAAACCCGGGACCTGCGATCGATACCGCGATACCCATCCCGTCCAGACGATCCCGGTCCAGCGCCGCCACCAGACCCTCCGCCAATCCCCGCGGATTCACCCGCCGCGCTTTCGCAAACGGCAAGACCCCATTTGCCTGGTAGTGCCCGAAACGGGGATCCGCCGTCCGCACCTCGGGCGCGAACCCGGAATCAAAACCACCCGCCCGCTCGGCCGCCGCCAAAACCTCGGTATTCAAAAATTCAATCAATCGAAAGGGAATCATTTCAGACATCGGAACTGGACGCGTCAAAAAGTCTCGACATTTGCGAGACAATTTAGTAACGCTTATCTTTTACGTGCTAACCAGCACTCACCGAGACACAACATCGAATGCCTAAGAGAATCGTATCACCACGAAAGTATGTTAAACCTTCCTTTGCCTTCCTGATCGAGAAAAAACGCGACGGGGGTGAATTGAACGAGGATGAAATCCGCCATTTGGTCGATTCGATCCTCGACGAGGAGATCCCCCCCAGCCAACTTGCCGCCCTCGCCATGGCAATCTTTTTCCAGGGCATGTCCGCCCAGGAAACCGCCACTTTTGCCGAGGAAATGATGCTCTCCGGCGAGATGATTGACCTCACCAAGATCTCCCGCCCAAAGGTCGATAAATACTCCACCGGCGGGGTCGGCGATAAAACCTCGATTGTCCTCGCGCCCCTCGCCGCCGCCTGCGGGGTCGTCATGCCGACGATCAACGGGATTGACGAGGAGTTCATGATCAGTACCCGTCAGAAGCTCAGCGCCATCCCCGGATTCGAGCCCCGACAGGACCTCAAGAATTTCGCCAAAATCCTCAAGAATGTCGGTTGTGCGATCATCGCCCAGGACGACGACATCGCCCCCGTCGACCGGATGCTCTACAAACTACGGCAGGAAACCGGGACCATCCCCAGCCTGCCCCTGATCACTGCCAGCGTCCTCAGCCGCAAGCTCGCCGAAGGTGCCGAAAGCCTCGTCGTCGATGTCAAATGGGGCAACGGATCCTTTATCCGTGATCTCGAACAGGCCAAACAGCTCGCCCGCTCGATCACGCGGGTCGGTCGCTCGATGAAACGGCGCTGCGTCGCCCTCGTCACTGATATGAACCAACCTCTCGGTGATTCCGTCGGAACCATTCTCGAGGTCAAGGAGGCCATCCAGCTCCTCCAGGGCGAAGGCCCCGAAGACCTCCAGGATCTCGTCCTCAAGCTCGGGATGGAGGTCGTCCGCCTCTCCGGTGTCGCCGGTTCGACCCTCTCGGCCAAACAGACCGTCCAGCGCCACCTCAAGGACGGTTCCGCCCTCTCCAAATTCAAGGAAATGGTTGGGGCCCAGGGCGGCGATGTCTCCCTGATCGACGACCCTGAAAAGCTCCCCGTCGCCAAACACTGCCGCAAGCTGCCCGCCCCCAAACGGGGCTACGTCCATACCATCAACGCCGGGATGGTTGCCCGCGGGGTCCACACCCTTGCGCTCAAAAAAGACGGCAGCCTCGACCCGGCGGTCGGCATTGCCGAGGTCAAGAAGATCGGTACCCAGATGAAACAGGGCGAACCCCTCATGATGATTCACTACAACGACGAATCGAACCTCGACTCCGCCCTCGAATACCTCCGCGGAGCCTACCGCCTCGCCCCGAAGCGCCCGACACCACCCGACCTCGTCGTCGAACGGGTCGCCTGATCAGGCGTCTTCCTCGCCCAGCGCAAACTGGGTCGATTCGATCCCGGCGATCGCACACGCATCCATCACCTTAACGATTGCGTCATGGATCGTGCCGTCCTCCGGTGCGATCGTCACCCGCGCCTCCGACTTGTTCGCATCCGCCGCTTCCTTGAACCGAGTCAACATCCCCGCCAATTCCAGATACCGCCGACTCTCCGGCGTATCATAGGCGTAATCATTGACGATCACCTGCCCGTCGTTGCGAATCTCGATAATCTGCTCGTCCGGCATCTCGAGAGGCTCGTCCTGCGCCACCGTCCCCGGCAGCTCAAACGAAATATCCGCCTCCTGCCGCTGCAAACTCGCCGACACCATAAAATAGATCAGCAGCAAAAACACACAGTCGATCATCGGGGCGATCGGGATCTGGGGCTTGTCGCCCACCTTTTTCCGCATCCGTGCCATAACAATACCCTAACCTTTCACGACCCCCGATTGTTTCGATGGCTTTCGGCCTCACCCAAAGACCCAAAGACCCCAAGGCTCTTATCCTCAAGCCCGTTGATCATCCGCTTGATTCCATCTCTCATCAAGGACGCTCCAAAATTCAGGAGATAGCCAAGTTTGAGTTCTTTTAACTTCAGATAGGTAAAGAGCTGCTTGTGATGCACCTTGTTGATTTGCTCAACAGATTTCAGCTCCAGGATTACTTTCCCTTCGACGATAATATCCGCCCGAAAGCCCTCGTCGAATTTCACGCCTTCGTATTCGATCGGCACTGCAACCTGACGAACAACCGAAAGGCCTCTTCGTTCCAACTCCCTCGCCAGCACGGCCTCGTAAACCGATTCGAGTAAGCCCGGTCCAAGCGCCGAATGAACCTTCACCGCCGCATCCACAACAATCTTCCCAATTTCATTTTCTTCCATCTTTGGGTCTTGGGGTCTTGGCGTGACACTCATTTCACTCTCCTGCAATCCGTGTTCATCAGTGGTTGTTCTTCCCGGATTCAGCCTCCCTCGTAGGTCGCGTAGATCACCTGATACGCTCCTGCCCGCGCACAGGCTTGTAAAACCTTTCGAATATCAGCGTATTGCGTCTGCCGATCGGCCCGGACCTGCACCCGCAGATCAGGATTCGCCGCCACCCGCTCCCGGATCACCGATTCAAACGTTTCCAGCGTCGCCTGCGTCGCCCCGAGATAGATCAACCCATCCGCCGCCACCGTCACGATCCCCCGGTCCGAGAGATCGTCGGGAACCTTTGCCTTGTCCGATTCCGGTAACTCGACCGGATGGCTGCGCTCCGCCTGGGCCAAATTACTAACGCACATGAAAAAGACCAACAGGAGAAACACCATGTCGATCATCGGGGCCATCTGAAAATCCTCCCCCTCCTGCGGACTACGCCTGCGCTGTGCCATCCCTAATCAGAAAACCCACCCCACCCCCAAAAACAACCGAATTCCAAACTGTTACGAAAACGTTCCCCCTA
>CAZFLQ010000106.1:0-7083 GCA_964519935.1 uncultured Puniceicoccaceae bacterium
CTCACTCTCGGAGGCTTTTCGCTCCATATTCGCCATGCAGCACTTTCTCCGCGAATCTGACTTTAGCCGCCCGGTAATCGAGGAAACCTTTGCCCTTGCAAGGGAGTTCAAACGTACCCGCGACATTGGCCACCCTCAGACCCTACAGGGACAAAGCTGGGCTCTCCTCTTTTACAAAAACAGTACCCGCACCCGGATTTCCTTTGAGGTCGCCATCCACGAACTCGGCGGACACCCGGTCATCCTCTCATCCAACACCACCCAGATTAACCGGGGCGAAAGCGTGGCCGACACCATGGGCGTCTTCAACCGGTATCTCCATGGTTTGGTCATCCGGACCCATGGTCAGGAAATTATTGATACGTTTGCCAAACACGCCCGGATTCCGGTCGTTAACGCCCTGACCGACCTGCTTCATCCATGCCAGATTTTTTCCGATGTCCTCACGATGATGGAACATCTCCGGGTCGATTCACCCTATGACCTCGCCGGACGCCGGGTCGCTTTTTACGGTGACACCGCCTCGAATATGGCAAACTCTTGGCTCGTGGCGGGTCATCTCTTTGGCTTCAAGGTCAGTCTCTGCGGACCAGCCGGTTTTGCCCCCGGTGCCGAAATTACCGCACTCCTCCAATCCCACGGTGCCACCACCATCCCCCAGCCGATTGAGGACCCCATCGCCGCCGCCGAGGGTGCCGATGTTGTCTATACCGATGTCTGGGTCTCGATGGGGGACGAGGCCGAGGAAGAGATCCGGGTCAAAAAAATGCGGCCCTACTCCGTCACCGATGCGGTCATGGCCGCCGCCGCCCCGGGAGCTGTCTTCATGCATTGCATGCCAACCCACCCCGGCTACGAGGTATCCGAATCCGTCCTCGCCTCCCCCGCCGCAATCCTCTTCGACCAGGCCGAAAACCGCCTCCACATGCAAAAAGCGATCCTCTCCGTTCTCGCAGAAGCCCGGCGATCCGTTTCCTGATGGGAACGGACTCGAAACAACCGCCGGCGAAATCAACCCGCTATCCATTTTTCAATCGGGAACTCAGCTGGCTGGCCTTTAATCGCCGGGTCCTCGAGCAAGCCCAAAACCCTGATTTCCCGCTCCTCGAGCGGATGAAATTCCTCGGCTTTGTCGCCTCCAACCTCGACGAGTTCTTCGAAATCCGCGTTGCCGGTTTGATGCAGCAGGTCGATTCCGGCTTTTCTGAGACCGGCCCCGACGGGCTCTCTCCGATGGAGCAGCTCCGCCGGGTTCTCAACATTACCAACAAGTTGGTCACCGACCAATATAAAACCTGGAACGCCAATCTGATTCCTGCCCTGCGTCAGGAAGGTCTCTCGTTCCGGAACCTGAAAGACTGCAACAAGGCCGAGATCACCTGGTTGAAACGGTATTTCGACCGCGAGGTCTACCCCGTTCTGACACCTCTCGCGACCGATCCCGCCCACCCGTTCCCACTCCTTCCGAACAAATCGCTCAACGTTCTCGTTTTCCTCAAAGACCCCGAACCCGACCACCCCCCCCGGATGGCTCTCCTCCCTGTTCCTCGCATCCTCCCGCGTGTCATCCGAATCGACATTCGCGGGCGCAGGGAACAATCCTTCGTTTTTCTTTCCGATCTCGTCAGCCATTTCGCGGGAAGACTCTTCCCCGGTTTCGAAGTCGTCTCAACCCACGCCTTTCGGGTCACCCGCAACAGCGATCTCTACATTGACGAGGAGGAGATCGAAAACCTGCTCCAGACCATCGAAGAGGAACTCCACAAACTGAAAAAAGGGGCTGCGGTTCGGCTCGAGATTTCCGCTGATATCGATGATGCTTGTCTCCACCGCCTCCTCGATGCCCTCGACCTGTCTGCCGAGAACGTTTTTCGGATCCAGGGTCCGGTCAATCTGCTTCGGCTGATGATCGCCTACGATTTGATGGACCGACCGGACCTGAAGTTTCCGTCCTTTGTTCCCCGCCCCGATCCCGCCTTTGCCGACCGCGAAGCTATCTTCTCCCGGATCGCCGAAAAGGATCGGTTGCTCCATCACCCTTTCGACAGTTTCGGTGCCTTCGTTGATTTCATTACCGAAGCCGCCTCCGACCCGACGGTTTTCGCGATCAAGCAAACCCTCTACCGAACCTCGGGCGATTCGCCGATCCTGAATGCGCTGATGGATGCCTCCCGGAATGGCAAGCAGGTCACCGCCGTGGTTGAACTCAAGGCCCGCTTTGACGAGGCCAATAACATCCAGTGGGCACGGCGGCTGGAGGAGGCCGGGGTTCATGTCGTCTACGGACTGGTCGGCCTGAAGACCCATTGCAAATGCTGCCTCGTCGTCCGGCGGGAGGGTTTCCAGCTCCGCCGCTACGCTCACATCGGAACCGGCAACTACAACCCCAAAACTGCCCGCTTTTACACCGACTATTCGCTTCTGACGGCCAATCCGACCCTCACTGCCGAGGTCGCCGACCTCTTCAACACCCTGACCGGCTTCGCCCGCGAACCCAGGTTCAAGACCCTCCTCGTCGCCCCTTTCAACCTGCACGCCCGCTGCATCGAGTTCATCCGCCGGGAAACCCTCAACGCCCGCAGCGGCAAGCCCGCCCGGATCATCATCAAGGTCAACAGCCTGATCGACCGCGAGGCCATCAGCGCGCTCTACGAGGCGTCCCGTGCCGGGGTCAAAATCGACCTCATCATTCGCGGGATCTGCGGCCTCGTCCCCGGCCTAAAGGGGGTTAGTGAAAACATCCGCGTCCGCAGCATCCTCGGGCGCTATCTCGAACACAGCCGGATCTACTATTTCCAAAACCACGGTCGCCGCGCCCGGATCTACATCGGCAGCGCCGACTGGATGCCACGAAACTTTTACCGCCGGATCGAGGCCGTCATCCCGGTCGAGGACACCGACCACCGACGCGAAATCCTCGACGCCCTCAAGGTCTACCTGCGCGACAACCAGTTGGCCAAACAGCTCCGTTCAAATGGCAGTTACGTCAAGGTGCCGCGTACCCGAAACCGAACCGCCTATTCCTGCCAGGATTATTTTGCGGAGTCTGCCCGCCAACGCCACGCCGAGGAATCCGCCCGAAGCGAGGGGTAAGCCGGATAAAGTTTTCAGTTCTGGGTCAGAACCGCCGCATCGATCTTCGAGGCAAAGTCCTGCACCAGCGCTGCGTCGACCCCATCACCGTTACCACGGACCGTAACCAGAACCGACCCCGCTACGATCATCGTCAGCTCCTTCGTGTTTTCATCTTTCAAAATCGCTGGCTGTCCGTTCACCCGAACCAACTGGGCTCCAGTCTGACGGATCAAGGCCGGGTTGTTGAACATCATCGACATCTGCGGAACCATCGGCGAATCCGAGAGAACCTCAATGTTCACCCGATCCGATCCCCGCGTGTATTGGCGTTTCGCCTGAATCATACTTCCAGCGAATCCGGTGTTCATCGCCTCGACATTGACCTCCCCGGCTTCCCATCCCTCGGGCGCCTCGGGAAGGGCATCACCGATCCGACTGCCCTTTTGCTCCCGGATCAACTGCGCGGCGTAATCGAACTGTCCGGCCGCCTCGGTCAAACGACCCGCATCATACGCCGTGATCGCCTGTTCAATCGAGTCCTTGATCGGATCAGCGCTCAGGAGAGTGGCGGCGGAGAGAAAAGCGAGAAAGGTGAGGATATTCTTCATCCCACCTTTGTTTTGAGGATCGCTGTCCGTTGCAAGGCTCAAGTCAGAGCACGACACATTTCGCCTCCCCCGTGCGACCATCGCATGCCGCCTTGCGAAAACACCCGCGCACCTCTTTGATCCATCGGCATGTCGGATACCCATCCCATCCTCATCGTCGGCGGCGGTCTCGCCGGATTGGCCTGTGCGACCGGGCTCGCTCGGGCCGGTATACGGTTCCGCGTTTTCGAGGCTGCGGATCGTCCCGGCGGTCGGGTTCGGACCGAAACGGTTGATGGGTTCAAAATCGACCGCGGTTTCCAGGTCCTCAACACCGCGTATCCAAAAACTGGATACATTCTTGATATCCCAAAGCTCCAGGCGGGGGCCTTTGAACCCGGCGCGATGATTCGGATCGGGACGCGCTGGCACCGGGTGGGTGATCCCTTCCGCCGCCCGTTATCGGCCCTCGCTACCCTCCGCGCCCCGATCGGCTCAATCACCGACAAGCTCCGCATCCTCGGTCTCCGCCACCATTGCCTGCGGGGAACCCTCGAAAGCATCTGGCAACGCCCGGCCATTTCCACCCGCGAGCATCTCGCCCGCTTCGGTTTTTCCGAAAAAATCATCGGACGCTTCTTCAAGCCGTTCTACGGCGGCGTCTTCCTCGAAGACGAACTCCGCACCTCCTCCCGTCTTTTCGATTTTACCTTTCGGATGTTTGCAACCGGTCAGGCCGTCCTCCCGCGCGGAGGGATCGAGGCGATCCCGCGACAACTTGCCAACCGTCTCCCGTCCGGCAGCGTGATCTACAATGCGCCGGTCTCTGCGATCTCGCCGAGGGAGGTCATCCTCGCAAGCGGCGAACGCCTTTCCGCCCGTGCCGTCGTCGTCGCGACCGACCCCGACACCGCCGCCCGACTCCTGCCATCCAAAGCAACCGCGCCCCGCGCCTGGAAATCGGTCACGACCCTCGCCTTCGCCGCCACCCGCCGCCCGGTCGGACGTCCGTGGCTCCTCCTGAACGGAAACGGCCCTGCCGACGGTCCCGTCCTCTCCCTCTGTTGCCCCAGCGCCGTCAGCGAAGGGTATGCCCCCGAGGGACAGGAGTTGGTCACCGCGACGGTCCTCGGAGTGCCCGAGCCTGACTCCATAGAGGCCATCGTCCGCAGGCAGCTCCGCAACTGGTTTGGCGAGACCGTCTCCTCCTGGCAAACCCTCGGAATCTTTCCGGTCCCGAAGGCCCTCCCCGAATACCCCCCCGAGACTACCGAACCGCTTCCCTTCACAATTTCCCCGGAAGGATTTTTCGGTGTGGGCGACCACCTCCACCATCCTTCGATCGAGGGCGCGATCCTTTCCGGTCTGGCGGCAGCAGACACCCTCGCGGCCGAGAGTACTCCGACGGCGGAGCAATCGACTTGAAATAAGATTCGCTTTCTCACGTCCCAACTTCAACCAACGGCTAACGAGCTCTTATGAACGCAACCGACACCCTCGCTCTTCTCTCCGGGACGTCCGAATGGATCACTGGCCTCGCCCAAAGCGACTTCACGCAGACCGAACCTCCGGTCATTTCCTCCTCAATCGGTGCCCATCTCCGGCACATTATCGACCACTACGACGCCTTTGCCGCTCCCGCCCTTGAACCCGGCTCGAACTGCCCCCGAATTGACTACGTTTCCCGCCCCCGCGATCCCAACCTCGAGCAATCCCTCCCTCACGCCGGTGCTGCCCTCGACCGGATCACGATAGCTCTGACCACCCTCACCACCTCCCCCGACTGGGCCGACCGACCCTGCAGGGTCTGCGTCGCGACCAACCCCACCGAACCCGACCTTGACTCAACCCTCGGCCGCGAACTCGCTTTTGTGACCAGCCATGCAGTCCACCACCTTGCCCTGATCTCGATGATCTCCCGCTACTTCGCGATCCCGTTTCCAGAGAATCTCGGAATCGCCCCCTCAACCCAGGCTTATCGAAAATCACAGACCCTCGCCCACTGAGGAGCACCCATTGCCGTCAGGGAGATCCAGCGCGTCCGAAAGACCCAGCACCCATCGAGGCCCTCCCCCCGGTTGCCACCCGCGTCGATCAACCGGTGGGGATTTTTAATTGTCGCTGCTCAGCAGCCTAATTCTTTGCCTGTGCGGCGCTTTTGGCTCCGCCGGATTGCAGTTCGGAAACGGTCACCGAGGGCAGGGACGAGTCCTGAGTTGACGTTTCTTTTGGTATCTACCACGGTATCTATTCATGAAAACTGCGAAGTTGTTTAAAACAGGCCGGTCGGTGGCGGTGCGTATCCCGAAAGCTTGGGTGCAGGATACGAAGGAGGTAACTTTGGAAAACGACGGCGAGGTCATTGTCATGCGCCGCAAGTTACACACTTTGGGCGAAGCTTCCGCAGAGTGCGCTGCGATCGGAGGAGGATTTCCGGATCGTTTAGAGGGTGTCACCAGTGGTGTGCGCGTGCGGCTACCATGAGCCTGTTGATGCTGGATACCTCTGCCGCGATTGAAATTTTGCGCGGTCAACGGCCCCCGTCCGATTTGACCGACACCCCGTTTGCGCTCAGCACCGTGGTGGAAATGGAACTTTGGGCGGGAGTCTATCATGCAGGCGGCGAGACCGAGCGCAGAAAAGTCGAGGCAATCCTCCAATCAGCGACCGTTTTGGCTTTTGACCGACCCGCGGCACACGAGGCCGCCAAAGTGCTCGCCGAGTTGACAGGCGCGGGTCAACGCATCGGCGATTTTGATTGCCAGATCGCCGGACATGCACGCCTGCTTGATGCCTCTTTACTGAGTGCCAATGAACGACATTTCAACCGCGTCGCGGGCTTGCGTGTCATTCCATGGCGCTGAAGACGGCACGAGAAGATAGGGCGGATTTTTTAAAACGTAACACGAGACAAAGCTCAATCCCGCCAGTTGGTTCCATGCGGGACGTGGAGTGCTCCTCGGGATGAGTGCTTCCGAGGTCCATACCGCAGCTTAATATCGGAGCCTGGCAGACGGCCGAAACGGTTGAATATGCCCAAACGACGCTTCGCATCTCCCCTACGAGGAACATGGCTGCATTTCCCCTGGGTAGTAAAGTTGGCTTGCCACCTTACTGAGGACATGGGTGTCCTCAATCTGTCTAGATTTCGTGGGCTGGTGGGTCTGACGCCCGAATTGCGGATGGATGATTGTGGATATCGGATCCTCAGGTGTTATCGTCGACCCCCACTGTCACGACGAAATTGCCAACCCGCGCCCACGCGAAAATAAGAATCAAACAGGAACCGCCACCGCAATCCTAAAGGCTGGGAGCGACTCAGTTTCACCGGAGCAGGAACTTCAAACCGGGGATTGTCTTCCAAGAGAAGTCAGGATGACCACAGACCACCTCAGATGCCTTCCTGATCAAAATGTTTAAA
>CAZFLQ010000107.1:0-7041 GCA_964519935.1 uncultured Puniceicoccaceae bacterium
CCTCTCAACAAATCGAAGTCAATGACGGATCGCCTCTCTTTCCGACATCTCTTCGCCCGTCTGGACCACCGTCGGCCTTCACACCCGACTGCCCTTGGAGGTTTCGAATCCCCGATGGGCACACCATCACCTTCGATGACGGTCTCGCCGGCAAACAGTCCTACCTCGCCGGCGAGGACTTCGGGGATTTCCTCGTCTGGCGACGGGACGGGTGGCCCACCTACGAACTCGCCGTCGTCGTCGATGACATCGAACAGGATATCACCGAGGTCATCCGCGGATCCGACCTCCTCAAATCGACTGCCCGCCAAATTCTTCTCTACGAGGCCTTCAACCGCCAAATCCCTCGCTTCGCCCACTGCCCCCTCGTTCTCGACCCCGACGGTGCGAAGCTCTCAAAATCGCTCTCGAACTATCGGCAAATGGATCCACAACACCTTGATTCCGTATTTGCCGAGGCCGAACAAATCGCTCGACGGATTTCGCCGTTTCCATCATCGCCAACCCTGCCGTCACCTGACAATCTCGAACCATCATGAACTTCTTCGCATCCAACCTTCGAGCCCAATCCACCAATCTCGAAGCGGTCAAGTCGTCCAGTTCAGCCAGCCAATCCGACCTCCGCGAACTTAAGCGCAGGATTGACCGCCTCGAGATGGTCTCCGAAGGAATCTGGTGCCTCCTGAAGGAGAAAACCGATCTCACCGATTCCGATCTGATCGAACGTATTGCCGAGATCGATCTCGTGGACGGACGCTACGATGGACAGAAAAAGACCCCATCCTTTCGCGTCTGCACCAAATGCGGTCGAAAGAACAACAAGAGCCTCACCCAGTGCATGTATTGCGGGGAAATTCTCATCGCCCAGCCCTTTGATTAAAAACGAATCCGCGCCGTTCGCACCCGAAGGTTCCCCGAACACTACGCCGTCGTTACAACCTACCTCGGCGGGATCCCCCGGATGAGCTTTGCCCCAACGAATTGATTCCGGTTTTCGATCCGTCCGGCTATCCGACCAACTGCCTCCTGAGATCGAGCGTGTAAGAAAATTCCGGTGCCATCCTCGGTCGACGCGGTTTCCGGCTGAGCCCCTCTCTGTCCGGTCTCGGGATCCATCGCTCCGCCCTCCGTGCGGCGGCCTCCGCCGTATCCAGCGGAGCCCGCGTATAGACACCCCCACCGGGTTCCCAATAGTGATAATCGGCTGCCGCACCAACCGTTCCATCCGTCCGCTTGACCCAATCCAACTCCAGCGGCGACTGGATTGGCACGTGCGGATGCAGTGCCGGATAAGCACTCGCACACTTGTAGCGCAGACCGGCGATCCATCGGTCTCCCTCCCGCCGGAAAGGCACTTCGATCCCGTTCGCGAGCAAGCCCCAGCTCTCCAATATCCGATCACCATCCCTCAAACTCAACTCAACCCGATCTGTCGAATTGTCGACCACCCGCACCGTTGCCGCCCCCTGACTCTCCTCCGCCATCAGCGGCCATGACTCAAGCCCTTGCCGAACGACGAGATCCACCCCATCACCGGGGACCGTCAAACGTCCACACTCCGGAAAACGAAACTCAAACGATCCCCGCAGCCATTCCGGATCGTAATCCATCCCGAATTCATGAAGATCCTCGCATACCTCCACCAGATCCTTCCAGAGAAAAGACGGCAGGAAAAACCGGTCGTGCAAATCGGCTCCGTGTCGCTTCAGGGGTTCACTGAAAGGCACTTGAAAAACTCGTGCAAAGATCGACCGAATCAGAAGCGCTACCCGTCCCATATCCTCTCCGGTCCCAAGCGTTTCAAACGCCCGCAATTCAATGATTCCCTGCATTCCATTCGGGGCCGACCGGTTGTGAAATTTATCAAAACAAATCTCCGCCCGATGGGTATTTCCGGCCGCATCCGTCATCAAATTCTTCAGAAACTGGTCAATCATCGGCCCATCCACTGTCTCGCCTTGGCCCTCCAGCCCTTCACAGGCAACCTCCAGTTCATACAATCCGTGCCGCGGCCCTTCGTCTACCCGCGGTGCTTGCGAGCCCGGACCAACAAACTTTCCGGTAAACCCGTACGATAGAACCGGATGGTGTTGCACATACCGCAGAAAGGACGCGATCCGGCGGGGATCCGCCAGAAAAGGATTCTCCTCTTCGGAGGGCCCCCCGAATGCCAGATGCGACCCACCTCCACTTCCGTTGACGACGCCATTCAACCCGTATTTCGTTAAGGACAGCCCGACCGAGGTTGCCGCTTCGACTGCCGAACCGAGAATCTTTCGGTACCCCTCCCAATCCTCCCGCGGAGGCAGATTGACCTCCAAAACTCCCGGATCCGCCGCAATCCCGAATACATCAAAGTGGTCTATCAGACTAACCGGAACGTACCCACATAACACGACATCGAAAAGGTCCATTTCGACCACCTTGGCCTCGATCAACCTCACCAATTCAACGAAGGGTTGATGATCGAGGGGCGGCAGAAAAACCTCTACCGCTCCCTTCCGAACCTCGATCGTTAGTGCGCGCTTCAAAGCGTCCTCACCCAAATCGCCCAACGGAATTCTCAGTCCAACCGGACTATCTCCGGGGAACAGAACAATCCGCTCCTCCTCCCGTTCCGACCAATCATCCGAAAACCATCCACCCTCGTCATGATCGAGGGGGAGGATCCATCCCGCAGGCTCCCTCGCGTCAATTTCGTTCCAACCCGGAATCGGGTCTTCTCCCAGATTCAGCCCAAGCCGGATTTTCCGAATCAATTCTGCGGAGACATCACGCGAATTCGACCCGACCCGATCCTCAAGGAGCAATCGCTCCGGAACTTTCCAGAGGTCGGTCTCGTCGTCATTGGCCAGAATCATCAGGTTCCACCGGGGCAGAACTTCCCCAGGATACCATTTTCCAAACACCTGCATCGCGAGTGCCCCCGGGTAAACGGCCTGGAGCATCTTTCGGGCAAATCGCCGCGCATATGCCAGCTTGGTCGGTCCAATCGCGTCAGTTCTCCACTCATCGCCCTCCGGTCTCACCGGAACGAAAGTCGGCTCCCCACCCATCGTCAGGCGCGTCCCCAACGCCCGCAATTTGGCATCCACCTTCGCTGCAAATAGATCCGGTTCGTTACTCATCAGACCGCTCCGAGAACAATCAGCGCATTTCGATCTCTAAATCGATCTCCAAATTCGAGGTCACGATCGAATTCGCGTAGTAGCGACCTTGAATTGGATCGGCCAAAGCGGGATCTCCACTCACCGCTGTCGGAATAAAAAAATGATTGGCGAGGACACCGTTCGTCGGATCAAAACCTTTCCATCCCGCCCCCGGTAAAAATATCTCCGCCCACGCATGCATCGACCCTACCGCTCGGTTAAAGGCCTCTTTCGAATTCGGTGGATCGTAAAGATAGCCGCTAACAAAGCGGGCCGCCAATCCGAGAGACCGACAGCCCTCAATGAACAACCACCCCATATCCCGACACGATCCTTTTCGACGTCCCAGGGTCGTCGCAACATCCTGGATACCCTCCTCGTCCCTCCTTTCGTAGGATATCGCGTCATGTATGCCCAGGTTCAGTTCAGCCAGGAGTTCGACCGTGCCTCGCCCGTTCAAATCCCGACCACATACCTCCTTAACAAACAAATCCAAACCCTCCTCTTTCTCTGATCGAACCCTCCGGTAAGCATCCAGCCATGGCAAAATCTCCTCCCCATAGACTACCGGCATCTCAACCGCATCCCCTTCGAGGATGAAATCGTATGGATTCACCTCATCCTGCTCAACACGCAGAATCAGTTCGAATCGCAGCTCCAGCGCGGTTTGCAGTCCGAAATAGAAAGCAAAAACACGATTACCGTCGTGATCTTCAAAAATGCGGCGATCCGCCTCAGGAAACGCACGAATTTCATGCTCGAGCACACGAACCCCCGGGCCTCCCCGCGGATACAGTCGGCAATGATGACGGCTGAATGACACCGGCTCCTCGTAGCGGTGGCAGGTTGTGTGCGCGATGTTATAAACGACGCTTTTGTTCATACAGCCGGTTTGTCCGATCGACCCCACAGGTCATCGCAGATCGTCGTCATTTTCCGAAAACTGTCCTCCCATCGGTACCCGCCTGACACGATCTTCTCCCGCGCCGCCTTTCCCAATGGTTCCCGTTCCGCGACTACCTCCGACACCGCTCTCGCAAAATCCCCCGCATCCCCCGGTTGGGCCAACCGACCGACCGAAGGATCAACCCTCTCTCGCAGTGCCCCCGCTGCCACCCCGACAACGGGCAGCCCGGCGGCCTGAGCTTCGATCACCGACAGGCCAAAAGTTTCATGCCCGCCCGCAGTCCAATACATATCTGCTGACGCCAGGACAGCTGCAAAACGTTCCTTTTCCTCCTCATAAGGTAGGACCGAAAAACGGTCCAGCTCGTCCGCCATTCTCTCCAGATACGGTCGCTCCGAACCCTCTCCCATCATGATCAAATGCATACGGGAATCATTCAGCAATTCGAATGCCTCAACGAGAATCCGGACCGACTTTTCACTATCCAGTCGACCGGCGTATATGCAGAGAATATCATCCTTCTCTACACCGATTTCCCTCCGAATTGCATCCGAACGTCGCGCCGGGTGGAACAAGTCTGCATCTACGCCCAGGGGAATCAGGGAAACTTCCTCAACTCCATATTCGCGAACCCGCGACGCCTGCGCTTCACTGGCCGCAAAAACCGCATCACATTGTTTGAAAATCGAACCGAACCACTGCTCCGCCCCGCCCTCGAAGAGATCCGCGACCGCTTTGCCAAGTCCCGCCCAGAGCCCTTCGTCGACATTTTGATCGAGACCGAGGGTATCCCGAAGCGGTCCACCCAGATAAGCCTCGGCGATGTCGGTATGGAAATAACCGTTCACAATACAGCGATGACCCGCTGCCCGACGCCGATCCCGGTATCGAAATGCCGACCAGGGACAGGTAATAAACGACCCCAGCTCCAACACGTCTGGATGCGCCTCTTCGAGGACCTTCTCCAGTGTCTCAATTCTCCAGAAAAAACGATAGGGATCGCATCCCGGTATGAATGGACTACGCAGCGAATGCACGATTAACCGCCCATCGGTCTCGATCCTGTCTTCGTGGCCCGGAATGATTAAAACATGCTCATATTCAGTGTGATCCCGAATAAACCTCCGTTTCTCGTCAATGTACGTACGGATCCCCCCACTGGTCGCCGTGTAGGCGAGGGTCAGGTCCGCATAGCGTCGCAATTCCGATGCAGGTCCAATCATCACGAAAAAAGGACCTGAATATCCATCACTCCCCTGCGGTCGAGATCAAACTTCAATTCACGGTCACCCCGACGGATGCAACCAACCGCTCCGCCACCCGTCTTAACCTCTTGAACGTTGATAACGATACCATCCACGGGCATCTCCAGCCGTATCGCAGCACCAGCTAGGTCATGCGGAAAACAGGGCACCAATTCCGCCCTCCCAACCTCCCGGCGATACCCGACCACGTGCTCGATCCAGAGGACATTTACCAGTCCTGTCCAGCCGACGAAATCCTTCTGGGGGCCCGAACCAAGAGTCAGGCGCTTCCACCGATTGCCCCGCTTCCGGGAAAGTCCCTCCGTGCCCGCCGATGTCGGATCATAAAACTCGTAGAACCGTCCTTCAGTCTCAAACACCTCCCAGACCCCGCGACAGATCTCCCAACTTAAATCTGCCGCCAGATCAGCTTCTCCGCACCGCTCCAAACCACAAATCACCCCGTATGCCAGATTGATCCAGACCGGACCACGCCACATGTCATTGTCGAAATTCGGGCTTTCCAATGGCAAACTCGGTAGCGGCATCCGGGTTCTATAACCTTTGCTGTCTTTTATCCGGGCAACCATTCGCTCGACCTGCCCGGCATTCGCGGCACCCGCCCACAACGGCAGTAAACTTGTGATCGTTTCTTCGCGCACGAAATCACCACGAGCCAGATCGAAATCGTAAAAGCAACCGTCGTTACGGTCCCAAAGGAGTTCCATGATCCCAGTCCGCAGCTCCGCCGCCTTCCCCCGTGCAACACCCGCTGCCTCATCTTCACCGAGAGCTTTGGCCATCAAACCGATAGCCTCCCATTGCAAAACCACATAGCAGCTCAAATCCACCGCCGCCACGCTTCGGGTGTCCGCCAACCAACTCTCGTCCCGCGAACTGAATCGGGGCGAGTTCTCCACTCCTGATTCGTAGGGATGCGCCCAGAAATAGAGCCCGTTTTTCAGTCGTCGATTCATGTCCAACCATTCCTGATAAGCCCACAACGCATCATGATGATCGCGCAACAATATCCTCGACCCTCCCTCGCGTACGAGCTGCCTCCCGACCGCCCACGCCACCAGCGGTGGCTGCGTAAACGGCGATTGCATAAAATCGGATACGACGTGCTGTAACCGGTCGCCGTCCCGCACATCCATCACCGCCGCAACGATTTCCTCCGCCACCGTCGGTTCCCAGTCCAGCCAAATTCGAGAGATAAAGGCACTGTCCCAAAGGTAAATGCCCCGAAAGGCCGGACCGGGTACACCATGTCGGAAAGGCGTCAAAAGCGCATTCTGATGGAGGTTGGCAAACAAAACCGCGTAGACCTCCGCGAATCCCCGATTCACGGTTCTGGCAAGCTGCTCAACTGGCGGGTTGCCCGACGCATCGACCCGAACCCGCGGCGGGCTTCGGAAAATCCCCTTCCGGGCCAGCACCGGCATCGGAAGCTCAATCGCCGCCAAACCGCGTCGACCAGCAACGATTCGCGACCATATCAACAGGTGGAAACCATACTGTAGCAAACGATTTGATCGCGTCACGAGATGCCCCGCACTCACCGAATATCGACGCAGACCGCTGAAAAATTTTCGGAGAATTGAACGACGGGGTGCTCGCGGCGGCTCGTGATCCCTTGTTCCGGAATGCTTCACTAAGCTTAGCCAATCAGCTTGGATGCCGATCCCGCAACCGATAACCGGCCATGATTCAGACAGGACCTACCGTTGATTGAAATAAC
>CAZFLQ010000108.1:0-7027 GCA_964519935.1 uncultured Puniceicoccaceae bacterium
CCCCCGCGTCCCCCTTACAGCACCGCGAGGTGATCCCGGTGGATCACCTCATACCGCTTTCGTTCGGGATAGCGCTCCGCAATCTCCGCGTTGCCCATGCCACAGATCTCTCGTAACTCCCGGCTCGCAAACAACACCTCCCCCCGTCCGACCGCACCCCCGTCCGGCCCTTCAATCGAGACCACGTCACCCTCCGCGAACTCCCCCTCAACCCCCGTGATCCCTTTCGCCAGCAAACTCCGGTGATCCTCCCTCACCGCCCGGACCGCCCCGGCATCAATCCGCACTGCCCCGGTCGGACGGTGAAAAAAGGCCAGCCAGCGTTTCCTTGAACTGATCGGCGTGTCATCCGGGACAAAGAAGGTCCCCACTGTTTCCCCCGCGACCATCCGACCAATCAACCCCCCGACCGATCCATCCCCGATGAAAACACCGCATCCCGATTGGTTCGCGATCCGCGCCGCCGCCAACTTGGTCAACATCCCCCCCACTGCCGTCCGGCTGGTCGTCCCCCCGGCCATCGCTTCAATCGTCTCGTCAATCCGGGTTACCACCGGCAGAACCCGACCCGACGCCGGATCAATCAACCCCGGTGCCGTCGACAGGATCAGCAACAGATCCGCCCGCAACAAACTCGCCACCAGCGCACTCAACACGTCGTTGTCCCCAAACCGGATCTCCGTCGTGCTGACCGAATCGTTCTCATTCAGAATCGGGATGATGGATCCCACCACAAAGAGGCGCTCCAAAACCGCCCGCACCGCTAGATGGCGCTCCCGGTGGCGGACATCCTCCCGCGTCAGGAGAATTTGCGAGGCCTCCAACTCATGCGCCCCGAACGCCTCCCGCCAGGCATTCATCAACTGGATCTGCCCTACCGCCGCACAGGCCTGCAAATCGGGCAAAGCAGTCGGACGGTCCTCAAAACCGAGACACTTCATCCCCATCCCAACCGCCCCGCTGCTCACCAGGCAGACCACAATTCCCTCCGCCCGGAGACCAGCTACCTCCGCCGCCACCGCCGCCAGGCGCTCCCGGTCAATCTCCCCAACACCGCGGGTCAGGATGCCCGTCCCGAGCTTGACGACAACGCGACGAATTCCCTCGCGGACTGCTGTCATTTCGTAAAACCCTGCCGACGTCGCTCAGACCTTCAGGAGGTCCTGCTGCTTTGCCGCCAGTGCCTTGTCGACCCGTGCGACCGCATCGTCGGTCAGCTTTTGGACGTCCTTTTCAAAGCGCTTGAAGTCGTCCTCCGAGATCGCCCCGTCCTTTTCGAGGGCTTTCAGTCCGTCCATCGCCGTCCGCCGCGCCTGCCGGATGCCGATCTTTCCGTCCTCCGCCATCCCCCCGGCGATCTTGCCCATCTCCTGACGACGCTCGCGGCTCAACTCCGGCACCACCAGCCGGACGATCTCCCCATCCACCGCCGGATTGATCCCGAGGTTGGCCTTCTGGATCGCCTTTTCGATGTCCTTGATCGTGCTGCGGTCCCACGGTTGCACGTTGATTGTCCGTGCGTCCGGGGTCGTGATCGCCGCCATGTCGCGGAGGTTCATTGAGGTCCCGTAGGAGGAAACATCCACACTCAGGTTTTCCACCATTGCCGGGGTCGCCTTGCCCGTGTGCAAGGAATCAAACTCGTGCAGGGTGTGATCAACCGCCTTGGTCGTCTCCGCCTTTTGCTTTTCAAGAACTGCTTCTGCGCTGTCTGCCATGATATTGGGTATCGGGTTAAAACCGCATACCCTGCCCGATTTGCCGCCCGCGTTCAAGAAAGATAGCACAGCCCGCTTCCCGGCTTGCCGACCCAATCCTTTCGACCGATCCTCACCCTATGTTTCCTCTTAAAGGTCTCCCCTTCTGGATCGCCGCCATCCTCACCGCCTCAACCGGTTGCTCCCACTACCAGATCGGCAATCCCGATCATTCCGATCCAATCACCGTCTTCATCGAACCGGTCCAGTCCGCTGCCTACGTTCCCCGGATCGGGGCCGACCTCGCCCGCCAGGTCCGCGAAACCTTCGCCGCCGACCCCCGGATCCGCCTTGCCGCCTCTCCCGATGCCGCCGACCGGCAACTCCGCCTCACCGTCCGCGACTACCGACAGACTACCCTCGCGGGGTTTTCCGGCGACACCGGCAAACCCGCCTCGGTCGAGGAACGGGTCCGCGTCGATCTCGAAATCCTCAGCCCCTCCACCCCACCATCCGAATCTTCTGTCGAGGGTTCCATCACCACATACGCCCGCGAATCCGGCTCGTTCCAGGAAGCCCGCTTCCAGTCCGGGGCAAATCTCCAGAACGATCTCGCCGCCCGCATCCGCGACCGTTTCCTCGATTCCCTCTAATTGCCCCGGAATCAATTTCGCAGGATTGAGGGTTGACCCCGTGCCGCTTTCCCTCAATGCGCGATGATATATGGGAAAACAGTTGATTATCGCCGAGAAGCCCAGCGTCGCCACCGACCTTGCCCGCGTTCTCGGCAAGGTCCCGAAAAAGGGAGACTTCTACGAAAACGACGAATTCGTCATCAGCTCCGCCGTTGGCCACCTCGTCGAACTCTCGATGCCCGAGGAAATCAGCAAGGACTACGCCAAGTGGACCATGGACAACCTCCCGATCATCCCCAAATCCTTCAAAATCAAACCGGTCGAAAGGACCAAAAAGAAGTTTCAGGAACTCAAAACCCTGATGGCCCGGGAGGACGTCTCCGAGGTCATCAACGCCTGTGACGCCGGGCGCGAGGGCGAGCTCATCTTCACCTACATTTACGAAAAAGCCCGCTGCAAAAAACCCTCCCGGCGGCTTTGGATGAGCTCGATGACCCCCGACGCGATCCGCGATGCCTGGAAACGCCTCCGCGACGAGAGGGAAATGCGCCCCCTCCAGGACGCCGCCCGCTCCCGCTCCGAGGCCGATTGGCTGATCGGCCTCAACGCCACCCGCGGGGCCACCGTCACCTTCGGTCGCCGCGGCGGCAAGGCCGCCACCGTCGGTCGGGTTCAGACTCCCACCCTCGCGATGGTTTGCCACCGCGAAAAGGAAATCCGTGACTTCATCCCCCGCCCCTACTGGGAGGTCACCGCCACCTTCGCCATCGCGAACGGAACCTACGAAGGTTTGTATCAGAAAAATGGTTACAAAAAGAACGATGACGAACACGACCGGATCAGCCGCCTCTGGACCGAGGCCGAGGCCCGCGCCGTCCTCGCCGCCGTCGAGAACGGGACCGCCACCGTCGGGGATGTCCGCAAACGCTCTCGCCAGTCCGCCCCCCGGCTCTACGACCTCACGACCCTTCAGCGCGAGGCCAGTAGCCGCTTCGGCTTTTCCGCCGGGGCCACCCTCAACATCACCCAGGCCCTCTACGAAAAGCACAAGGCCGTCACCTACCCCCGAACCGATTCGCGCGCCCTCCCCGAGGACTATCCCTCCAGTTGTCAGGATGTCCTCCGCGCCCTCGGGGGACGCTACGCCCCCTTTGCCGACCGGATCCGCGAAAACGGCTGGATTAACCCCAAGGATAAACGGGTCTTTAACAACAAACAGGTCAGCGATCACTTCGCGATTATCCCGACCCCCCAGCCGCCCAAAAAGCTCAGCGAACCCGAGGCAAAGATCTACGATATGATCACGAGCCGCTTTCTCGCCGTCTTTTTCCCCGCCGCCGAATACGACATCACCACCCGCACCAGCACCGTCGGCGAACACGCCTTCAAGACTGAGGGCAAGGTCCTTGTCATCCCCGGCTGGCTCGAGGTCTACGGCAAATCCGCCGATGCCCCCGTCGACGAAAAATCCGGCACCCCGAGCATCCCCGCCCTCACCCCCGCCGATGGCGAGCCCCCCCAGGCCCCCGTCGATGAGGTTCGGGTCGACGGGCACGAAACCAAGCCGCCCCCCCGCTTTACCGAGGCCACCCTCCTCTCCGCGATGGAAAACGCCGGCAAACAGGTCGACGACGAGGATCTCGCCGAGGCCATGAAGGAACGCGGACTCGGCACCCCCGCTACCCGCGCCTCGATCATCGACCACCTTATCCGCGAACTCTACATGGAACGCGACGGCCGCGACATTCGCCCCACCAGCAAGGGCGAAAGCCTCATCGATTTCCTGACCTATTTTAAAATCGAGAACCTCACCAAACCCGAACTGACCGGCGAATGGGAGTATAAGCTCAAGCAGGTCGAGGAGGGCAGGCTCTCCCGCGAGGACTTCATGCAGGGAATCGCCGACGTCACCACCACCGTCATCGAAAGCCTCCGCAACCCGCCCAAACCCCGCCCCACGAAGATCCCCAACCCCTTTGGCGACGACTCCCTGATTGAGGACTACCGCTCCTTTTTTACCCCCCAGACGGTCAACATTCGCGGCCGCGAAATCCCCCTCCTCTCGGTGAACAAGGTCATCGGCAACCGGCCGCTTGAACATGCCGAGGTTGAACAACTGATTGCCGAACGCACCCTCGGCCCCCTCGACGGATTCCGATCCCGGAACGGCAAGCCTTTTGGGGCGATCCTCAAACTCGTCGAAAAGGACAACGGCACCCACCGGGTCGAAATTGACTTTGGCGACAGCGGCAGCGGCGAAGACGGACGCGATGTCGATCTCTCCCAATTCCCGGTCATCGCCAAATGCCCCCTTGACGGTGCTCCCGTCCACGCCGCCCCAAACGCCTTCGTCTGTGCCAACTACTACAACGAAAACGACAAGTGCCCCTTCTCGATCAGCCGCACGATTCTCAACCGCACCATCACCCAGGACGAATTTCTCCAGCTCGTCAACCAGCGCCGGACCGGTGTCCTCAAGGGCTTTCGCTCCAAACGCACCGGCCGCAACTTCGACGCCATGCTCATCCTCAAGGATGACGGCGGGATCGGTTTTGAATTCCCCCCGCGCCCGGCGAAAAAGACCGCCCGCAAGACTGCAAAAAAATCGACAAATTAGCGCAGCTTACCGATTGCACACTTGCCATCCTCTCAATCAAGCCGTTTTCATCAAACCTTCATTACGGAATTTAATCCGAAAACAGTCATGTATAAACTTGTCCTAATCCGTCACGGCGAAAGCCAATGGAATCTCGAAAACCGGTTCACCGGTTGGACCGACGTTGATTTGACCGACACCGGTCGCGAACAGGCCAGCGAGGGGGGCAAACACCTCCGCGAGGCCGGCTTTAGCTTCGACATCGCCTACACCTCCCTTCTCAAACGTGCCATCCGCACCCTCTGGATCGTCCTCGACGAAATGGACCAGATGTATATCCCGGTCATCCGCGACTGGCGCCTCAACGAACGCCACTATGGCGATCTCCAGGGCCTCAACAAGGCCGAGACCGCCGAAAAGTTTGGTGACGAGCAGGTTCTCATCTGGCGCCGATCCTACGATGTCCCTCCTCCTCCGCTCTCAACCGACGACCCCCGCTACCCCGGTGCCGACCCCCGCTACGCCTCCCTCACCGAGGAACAGCTCCCCCTTACCGAATGCCTCAAGGACACCGTTGATCGCTTCCTCCCCCTCTGGCACGACGAAATCGCCCCGACCGTCAAGGAAGGTAAGAACGTCATCATTGCCGCTCACGGCAACTCCCTCCGCGCCCTTGTCAAATACCTCGATGACATGAGCGAAGAGGAAATTCTCAAACTCAACATCCCGACCGGGATGCCCCTCGTCTACGAACTCGACAGCGATCTTAAGCCGATCAAACAATACTACCTCGGCGATCCCGAAAAGGTTGCCGCCGCCATGGACGCCGTTGCCAACCAGGGCAAGGCCAAGGCCTGAGCCCCTCCCACCCCTCCACCCCTCCACCCCTCCACCAATAAACCAACACAACAGGAGACCCGAATATGCCAGTAGCAACACCCGCCCAATACGGAGCCATGATTGACGCCGCCCAAAAAGGCAACTACGCCTACCCGGCCGTCAACATCACCTCGATCACGACCATTAACGCCGCCCTCAAGGCCTTTGCTGATTCCAAATCGGACGGCATCATTCAGGTCTCCACCGGCGGCGGTGAATTCGCCTCCGGACTCGGGGTCAAGAACGCCGCCTTCGGGGCCATCGTTCTCGCCGAGGCCACTCACATCCTTGCGGAGAAATACGACGTTCTCGTCGCCCTCCACACCGACCACTGCCACCCCGCCAAGGTTGACAGCTTCCTCAAGCCCCTCCTCGAAGCCTCCCGCCAGCGCAAAGCCGCCGGCAAGGGACCCCTCTTCCAGTCACACATGTTCGACGGATCGGTCGTTCCCCTCGACGAGAATCTCGAAATCTCGAAGCAGCTCCTCGCCGAATGCGCCGAACTCGACATCATCCTCGAAGTCGAGGCCGGTTGCGTCGGTGGGGAAGAAGACGGCCACGACACCTCTGGCCTTCCCAGCGAAAAGCTCTACACCACCCCCGAGGACATGCTCGAGGTCTACGAAACCCTCCAGCCTATCGGTCGCTTCATCTTTGCGGCCACCTTCGGCAACGTTCACGGCGCCTACAAACCCGGTGCCGTCAAACTCAAGCCGACCATCCTCCGCGACGGCCAGGCCGCCGTCATCGCCAAACACGGCGAAGCCGCCAAGATGGATCTTGTCTTCCACGGCGGATCCGGATCGGAACTCAGCGACATCCGCGAAACCCTTGAATACGGCGTCGTCAAGATGAACATCGACACCGACACCCAATACGCCTTCACCCGCCCGATCGTCACGCACATCTGCGGCAACATCGAAGGCGTCCTCAAAATCGACGGCGAGGTCGGCGACAAAAAGAACTACGACCCCCGCAGCTACCTCAAGAAAGCCGAGGCCAACATGTGCGCCCGCCTCGTCCAGGCCTGCGAAGACCTCTGCTCCACCGGCAAAACCATCCACGGCACCGTCTGACCAACCCTTCCCTCCCCCCTCAAAAGGCGGCCCCGCTAACCCCGGCGCCGCCTTTTTTTTCAAAAAAAGTTCCCACCAACCGCCCTATGGAGAAGGGATTTGCAATCCCTTTTTCCGAGCCCCTCCGCCACCGGTGCCCCCCAC
>CAZFLQ010000109.1:0-7009 GCA_964519935.1 uncultured Puniceicoccaceae bacterium
CGCGGATCCGCCTCCGTTGTCGGGGGTGGAGCGACGTACTTCGATTCAAGTGTGGTTGTTGTGATGGTTTGATGCCGGGATCGGTCGGACTGCACCAGAGAAGGTGTCTTACGATCATGTCTTTGTTCGTCAAAAATCAATCACAACCTATGAGCACTTCTTTGCGTACTTTACTAGGGTCCGGACCTTTTCCGGGGGAAGGATCCGACAATCAATCCAACCGGAAACAGATGCCAAGGGGGCGTCAGGGATGGGCGACCCTGTTCCCATGGGGTCTTCTCGGGGGATTCATGTTGGTCCTCGGGCTCCTGTTTGGAGATCAATTCCTGCCAGCGCGGACCCTGCCGTTTGAAACTGTGGTGACGGCGGTGGTGGCCGAAGTCGAGGACAGCGGGGCGGCGACCGGCGGTGGGGCAGGGGATTCTTTCGAGGGGGAAACCCTCTTCCAGGCCTCGGGCTGGATCGAGGCGGACCCGCTCCCGATCCGGGCGACAACCCTCCACAGCGGGGTGGTGGCGTCGGTGGCGGTGCTGGAGGGGGAGACCGTTTCCGCGGGGCAGCTTCTCGCGACGATGGTGGATGATGACGCAAGGCTTGATCTCGAGACCGCGCGGGCAGATCGGGTCATTGCTGAAACCGGACTGACTCGAGCGCAGGCCGAGGTTGCGGCGGTTGAGGCGGCCCTCCTGACCCTCGACCGCGAGATCGAAGCCGCCCGGGGACGTCTGGCAGAACTGGAGGCGGACGCGGCGATCCTGAGTGAGGGAGGGCCAGAGGCTTTTACGGGTCGGGAGATCTCGCAGACGGGTCTGCGGGTTGATACTCAGCGGGCGGTGGTGAGGGCACTTGAATCGCGGCGGGAGGAGCGTTTGGCCGAGCGGGCTTCGCGGCAGGCGCGGGTGGCGGAGGCGGAGGCCGTTGTCGAGCGTGCCGAGACCGAAATTGCCCGACGGGAACTGGAGGTGGAGCGAACGCGAATCCTCAGCCCGGTCGATGGTGTTATCCAGCAATTAATGGCGGCACCGGGTCGGAAACGGATGTTGGAGATGGATGATCCCGAGTCGGCGACGATCGCGGTTCTGTACGAGCCGGAATCCCTGCAAGCGCGGATTGACGTCCCTCTCGAGGAGGCAGCTCGGGTCCGGATCGGTCAGGCAGTGCGTCTGCGCAGTGCATTGCTGCCCGACGCCCAGTTCAAGGGGGAGGTGACGCGAATCGAGGGACAGGCGGATTTGCAACGGAACACCCTCCAGGTAAAAGTTCGGCTTCTTGATCCGGCCCCGGAAATGCGGCCGGAAATGCTTTGTCGAGGAGAATTTTTAGGGGGCGGGAGCGGCGGCGCGGCAGACGGAAAGAGATCGGGGAGGACCGGGGTGGCGATCTTTGTCCCGGAGGGTTCGATCCTCGATGAAGACGGTGAGGTGTTTGTCTGGAGCCTCGATTTGAGTGGTGAACGGATTGAACGCCGAGCGGTGTTGGCGGGGGAAGAGCGTCGCGAGGGATACCGACGGATTATCGAGGGGCTTCATTCAGGGGACAGGGTGTTGTTGAATCCTCCCGGCGATCTTCGCGAGGGGGAACGGGTGCGACCGGCGGAGGCGGGCTAATCCTGAAAAAATAGAACGACGAATCATGCAAAACGAAATTTCTGAATCCTTTATCCGTTGTCGCGACCTTTCGAAGGTTTACCAGAAAGGGGCAACGACGGTAACGCCGCTGGAGGCGCTTGACCTCGACGTGGCGGCGGGCGAGTTTCTCGCCTTGATGGGGCCCTCGGGGTCGGGCAAAACAACCCTCCTGAATCTGATTGCGGGGATCGATACCCCGACGACGGGGGAGCTTTCGGTCGGGGGGACGAAGCTGAGTGGTTTGTCGCGGGGTGAGCTGACCCGATGGCGGTCACAGAACTGTGGATACATCTTCCAGCTCTACCATCTCGTGCCGATTCTGACGGCGTTTGAGAACGTCGAGCTACCCCTGTTGCTCGATAATCGGTTGAGCCGGAAAGCGCGGCGGGCAAGGGTCGCGGGGGCGCTTGACCTGGTTGGGCTGGGAGATCGAAAGGATCATCGGCCGACCGAGCTTTCGGGAGGGCAGGAGCAGCGGGTGGCGATTGCGCGGGCGATTGTGGCGGATCCGGCCTTGCTGGTGGCGGACGAACCGACCGGTGACCTTGACCGGGAATCGGCTGGACAGATTCTGGGCCTTTTGCGGGAACTATCGGGCGAGTTTGGAAAAACCATCGTGATGGTGACGCATGATCCGGCGGCGGCGGGGGCGGCGAGTCGAACGCTCCACCTCGAAAAGGGGCGCTTGATTGAGCGGAGGGCGGAAGTTGTCGAAACGGAAGGGGTGTCAGGATGAAGCCGATACACATTCTAACCCTTGGGCTGAAGCAGGTGGTTCGCCACCGTGTCCGCAGTATCCTGACAATTACGGGGGTGGCGGCAGGCATGTTTCTGTATTCGGCGGTTCAGACGATGCAGCATTCACTGGACGTGTCGGTGCGATCCAATGCCGACGACAACACCCTCGTGGTCTATCGGGAAAACCGTTTTTGTCCAATGACCTCGCGTCTTCCGGAATACTATCTGGGGGAGATTCGGAGGATTGAGGGGGTGGCGGAGGCGATCCCAATCCAGATTCGGGTCAACAACTGCGGGGCGAGCCTCGACGTGATCACCTTTCGGGGGGTGCCACCGGAGAACCTGATGGTCTATAATCCGGACCTCGCGGTGATGGCGGGGTCGGTTGAAGACTGGAAGGCGCGGGGGGATGGGGCGTTGGTTGGCGAGGTCTTTGCCCGCCGTCGGGCGTTGCAGCCGGGGGACACCTTTGAGGCGGTCGGGGTGCGGGTGCATGTAGCGGGAATCGTCCGCTCGGATGAACCGCAGGACAACAACGTAGCCTATGTTCACCTGCCTTTTCTGCAGCAGGCCTCGCGGGTTGGATTGGGGACGGTGACCCAGTTCAATGTCCGGGTGGATGATCCACTGGAGATGGATCGGGTTGCTGGGGAAATCGATACTCTTTTTGCAGCGGATGCCGCCCCGACGAGCACGCGACCGGAGAAGGCCTTCTTTGCGCAGACGGCAAAAGATATGATCGGATTGATCGAGTTTACCCGCTGGATCGGGCTGGGGGCGGTCGTGGCAGTGCTCGGGCTGGTCGCAAATGCGCTCCTCCTGGCGGCGCGGGGGCGGATTCGGGAGAGCGCGGTCCTCCAGACGGTGGGATTTTCACGGGGGGCGGTGGGCGCAATCCTGCTCGCAGAGGGGGCGTTCCTCGGGCTGATTGGCGGGGCGATCGGGAGCATCGGGGCCGGTGTTTTCTTTTATATGCGCGGACTGACCCTCGGGAACGAAGGGTTAACCCTCGCGATTGTGCCAACACCGGAGGGGGTGTTTAGTGGTTTGCTGATTGCCGGTGCCCTCGGCCTGGTGGCCTCAGTCTGGCCAGCGGTGCTGGCGGCTGGTCGCCCCCTCGTAAGCTCGCTGCGTTAGATTGAAATCGTATGAAATTATTACCTTTCAGCTATGCGACCCGGAACCTGTTGAGGGATCCGTCGCGGTTTTTGCAGAAGACTGGCGGGGCGGCGGTGGTGGTCCTGCTGGTCTTTGCGGCAGGGGCCTTCAATGCGGGGATGGAATCGCTGCTCCGGGCAAGTGGATCGGAGCGCAATGTTATCCTGCTCGGGGCGGGATCGGAGGAAAGTATCGAGCGGAGCGAGATTGCGGTGCAGACCGAAACCCTCGCGACGGCGGGGATTGCGGGGATCGAAACCCGGATGGGGATACCGGCGGTTTCGGGTGAGGTTCACTTTATGGGTGAGATTAGCGGGGAGACCTTTGCCGGGAGGCAGGCGCTTTTGCGGGGGGTTCGTCCAGCAGCGCTTGAGGTTCATCGGGAGGTGCGGCTCCTCGAGGGGCGGTTTCCGGGGTCGGGCGAGGTTATTGTTGGAAAACTGGCGCATCACACCCTCGGGGTGGAATCCCGGGCTATTGTAAGAGAAAATTGGATACAATTTGAAGAGCAGGAATTTCGGGTGGTGGGCATCTTCGAGGCACCGGGAACGGTGATGGAGTCGGAGATCTGGTTTGACCGGGGAGACTTGATGACCCTGACCCAGCGGGAAACGCTCTCCTGCGTGGTGGTGCGCCTCGAGGATCCGACGGGATTTGGGCGGGCGGAGCTTTTCAGTAAACAACGCCTCGACCTTGAGCTGACGGCGATCCGGGAATCGGACTATTATGGGCGATTGGGGCGATTCTTTGGACCGATTCGGCAGATGACCTGGTTGACGGCCGGATTGATCGCGGCGGGGGCGGTATTCGGCGGGTTCAATATGCTCTACGCGGCCTTTGCCTCGCGGATTCGGGAGCTGGCGACGCTTCAGGCGATCGGGTTTTCCCGCCGGGCGGTGTTTCTCTCGCTCCTGCAGGAAAGCCTTGTGGGGGCCTTGTCGGGAACCCTTTTAGCGGCCTTTCTGGCGATTTTCCTGATCGACGGGCAGGCGGTCTATTTCTCGATCGGAACATTCGCGCTGACCCTTTCGGGAGGGGTCATCGGGGCGGCCTTGTTGACGGGGGTGCTCCTCGGGGTCCTCGGGGCGATTTCGCCGGCGATCCGCTGTCTGGGATCGCCGCTGCCGACGGCCCTGCGTTCGTGATGATGAACTGTTTTTGAGATTTATGAAGCAACGAAACGAAACCATTCTGGGCGGACTGATTGCTGCCCTTTTGTTAACAGCCTGTGGGTCGTCCACTGTCGAAACCGGTGGATCGGCGGCGGATGCGGGATCGGTCGCGGTCGATCATCCGATTTGGTTGGCCGAAGGCAAACCGGACGGAGCGATCCCGGTGAGGGAGGCACGGATGATGCTCAAACCGGGGGACCGGGCGCTGATTGCGGGGGAAATTGGTGGGGTCGTGGAGCCCTTTTTGGCGGATTACGCAGGGTTTGTCCTCGCGGACTCGGATTTGCTTTTCTGCGACGAAATGGGTGACGAGCATTGCCCAACCCCCTGGGATGCCTGTTGTGAAGATCCCGACAAGGTCAGGACCGGTCGGTTGATGGTCCAGTTTGTTGACGGCTCGGGGGTACCGGTGACGGGAGGAATCCGGGGTAGCGGTGGCCTCCTCGAAGGGGCGTCGATTGTGGTTGAGGGGACGGTGGGAGCGAACTCGACGCCGGAAAGTTTGGTTGTCGAAGCGGTTCGGATTTATCGCTAGTGGAGGAGATTCAGCTCGCGAAGTGCTTCTGCCCTGCGATTGGAATTACGATTATGAATAGAATTGGATACGGGGAGAGCGTTTATTTGGTGGTGTAGTCCGAATAGGCAACGGTGGCGGCGTTGAGGGCGATGGCGACGAACAGGCCGGTGAGGAGGATGCCGCAGAGGCCGACGATGATGGCGAAGATTCGGGTCGCTTTCTGTGTCGGAACAATGTCACCGTAGCCGATCGTAAGGGCTGTGACGAGAGACCAGTAGAGGGCATCGAAGCGGGTCCACCCTTCGCGTCGTCCGACGATCTGTCCGAGGAGCAGGATGAGGGAAACGAAGAAGACGGTCAGCGGGGCGGAAGCGATCAACCCGATTCCGAAGACGGTAAGAAAGTTCAGGATAACCTCAATCATTGCGAGGTAGGTTTTCGGAAATCCGAACGGATGGGGCGACAAAAAAGGCCGGGCGAAATGCCCGGCCTTTGTCTTTGATGAGGCAGTGAGGATGGAGAGGATTAGAGCTCGATTCCCTCGGGGAGGATAACCGCGTCGATGACGTGGATGATTCCGTTCGAGGCCATCACGTCGGTCTTGATTACCTTGGCGTTGCCAATCATGACCCCGTCATCGGTTGTGATGGTAGCGGAATCACCAGAGAGCATTTCGACCGTACCGGCGGTAACGTCGGCGGCCGGGACTTTGGCACCGAGGACATGGAAGGTGAGGATGCGGACGAGGGTGTCCTTGTTCTCGGGCTTGAGGAGGGTTTCGACGGTGCCCTCGGGAAGGGCCTCGAAAGCCTCGTCGGTCGGTGCGAAGACAGTGATGTCCTCGGCGGTTTTAAGGGTCTCGATGAGCCCGGCGGCCTCGAGGGCTGCCGCGAGGGTGGTGAAGCTTCCGGCGGCAACGGCGGTGTCAACGACATCGGCCTTGGCAGCGATCATTTTGACTTCCTTCTTGGCCTTGTCCTTCATGTCAGACATTCCAGAGGAATAGGCACCCGCGAAGGTGGCGATGGAGAGAGAGAGGATTGAGATCAATGCTGTTTTCATAACCCCTTACCTCTCGCTCAAGTGGGAAGGATTTCAAGTCGTTGATTGAAAATAATTTGTGATCTAAAAAAGCGTCTCTTGGGCTTGACTGGGAGGCTGTTTAAGGGGGGGGGTAGCACGGTTCACAGTTGCGAAGCCCCGACATCGTGATCGAAAGACTGAGGAAACGATGATTTCAAGTCTGAGCGTAACCGTTTAACAGATGAAGAGTTCCCCGAAAACTGAACACGAGGCATAGCTGCGAACAACCTCGAAATCAAGGAGTCCGGAAATGTCCCGCAAACGCCATACATTCAGCAACGAGTTCAAGGCCAAGGTGGCCTTGGAAGCGCTCAAGGAGCAGGAAACCATCAATCAGATTGGTCAGATCGAAGTCGAGTGCGACTGGTTAAAATCCCATAGCCGCGAGAGTCGGGAGCTTGGTATCGTCTCCTGGAGCCAAGCGGTGCATCGTCGCCGCAGAGACCGCAAAGTTGTCGATCAAACCTACCGCCGCGAGTATCGAGATGTCGCCGACGCGCGCGCTCACGCCCGGAAGTCGTTCGACCTATTTCAGTCTTCGGATCGGCTTTCATAGGGTATCAGATCACGAGGTTTGATAACTTTGTGCAGAGGTTTGATCATTTTTACATTTCGGTGAGGGGCAATTGCATTGGCGGTGCAGGGGGTGTGCACGGGCGGGATCAGGGCCAGTCGGGGCCGCAGGGGGAGGTGCCGCCGTCGTAGGCGTCGTC
>CAZFLQ010000110.1:0-6872 GCA_964519935.1 uncultured Puniceicoccaceae bacterium
CTCTTTTCAGTGAGGTGTCCTGGCGAAAAACTAGATGAACTTTTGGCGGACGCGGGCGGAGAGCCATTCACTGAGAACGACGAGAGCGAACACCATCAGGAGGATGAGGCTGGCGTGTTGCCACATCAGGGCATTGACTGCGCCGTTGAACTGCAAACCGATGCCCCCGGCACCAACGAGACCGACGACGGTGGATTCGCGGATGTTGATATCCCAGCGGAAAACGCTGATCCCGGCGAAGGCGGGAAGGATTTGGGGAACGACGCCGTAAGCAAAGGTCTGGGCGGGGGAAGCACCAGTCGCGACAAGTCCCTCGACCGGTTCGGGGGCTATTTCCTCAATCGCTTCGTAGAGCAGTTTGCCCACGAATCCAATCGAACGGATCCCGATCGCGCAAATTCCGGCGAGAACACCGGGGCCGAGGATGGCGACAAACAGGAGGGCGTAGATGAGGGAGTTAATCGAACGGGATGTGGCGATGAGGAGGAGGCAGAATTGGCGTACAATCGGGTGGGGGGAGGTGTTGGAGGCAGCACCGACAGCGAGAGGGGCGGCGAGGACGATTGCAATGAGGGTTCCGAGAGTGGCGATGTTGAAGGTATCCCAAAGCGGTTTCCAGAGGACGTGATGGTATGCAAATTCCGGGGGGAACATCCGCGAGACGATGTCGGAGACCTGGGCGGGTGCATCGTAAACGAAGGGCCAGATGGTTTTCTCGGAAATTTTCAGAAAGGTTCCGATGGAGAGGCCGGTAATCGCGAAACCGAGAAGCCAGAGACCGAGTCTTTCGGCAGAGGTGCGACGACGCCAGAGGGGGACGATGGATTTGTCGGCCGCGAAGGCGGAGGGATCGACGGGTCGACCGCGCAGGGGGATGAGGGGATGGCTCTGACGGTAGATGGGCATCGTTAGAGGAACCGGCGGCGGATTTTCGAGGAAACGTTCTCGGTGATCAGAACAAGGACAATGATCAGGATAAGGATGGCGGCAGCACTGTCGTAGTCATAACGGTCGAAAGCGGTATTGAGGGTGGCACCGATGCCCCCGGCGCCGACAACGCCGATGATCGCCGATTCGCGGAAGTTGATGTCAAGCCGGTAGAGACTGAGCCCGATCCAGCGCGGGAGGATATCGGGAAAGAGCCCGAATACTACAGTCTGAAGCGAGGACGCCCCGGTGGCGCGGATTCCCTCGATGGGTTCGGGATCGGTTTCCTCGATTTTCTCGGCGAGGAGTTTTCCCATGAATCCGAGTGAGGCGAAGGCGAGAGTGAGGGTTCCGGCGAGGGGGCCAAATCCGATCGCGACGACAAAAAAGATCGCAATGATGACCTCGGGGAAGGTACGCGAGATCGCAATGAAGGCGCGGGCGGTGAGATAGACCGGGAGCGGGGCGAAGTTGCGAGCGGCGGCGAGACCGAGGGGGAGGGCGAGGACGACCCCGAGAATGGTTGAAACCACCGTCATATAGAGGCTTTCGAGCATACCCTCACGAATGTCGCGCCAACGGGACTGAAAATCCGGGGAAAAAAATGCGCTGAGAAACTCGCGTGCCCGGTCCATCCCCTTGACGAGTCGTTCGAGATCGATGTCGAGGGTGCTGACGGCGAGAATCAGGTAGGCGACGATTGCGATTCGGAGAAACCAGCGGAGACCTTTGCTCTGAATGAGCGGAGGGGGGGTCCAGAGAGGCTCGGCCTTGGCTCGCATAGCTTTTCCGCAGGGTCGATCCGATTGATCTCAGGTGAGGACGGGAGCGGGTTCTTCGGCCCCGGAGTGGTCATCAACGACGGCACCGTCGGTCCAGTCTTCCTCGCCGTAGATCAGGCTAAGGGTCTCGTCGCGGAGTTCCGAGGGCGGCCCTTCGAAAGCGATGACGCCATCCTTGAGACCGATGATCCGGTCGGCGAAAAGGCGGGCGAGGGGGACATCGTGAAGATTGACGAGCATGGTGAGGCCCTCTTCGGCACCGATTTCGCGGAGGAGACGCATGATCTGGCGGGAGGTGCGAGGGTCGAGGCTGGCGGTGGGTTCGTCGACGAGGACGAATCCGGGACGCTGCATGAGGGCGCGGGCGATGCCGACGCGTTGTTTCTGTCCGCCGGAGAGGCGATCGGCGCGTTGGTCCTGAAAGCCCTCAATTCCGACGCGGGCGAGAATATCGAGGGCGCGGCGGATGTCATCAGCGGGAAAGCGGCGGAGAAGGGAGGGCCAGAAACCGACCGATCCGAGGCGGCCGGAGAGAACGTTCTCCATCACGGTAAGCCGGCCGACGAGGGCGTGGCTTTGGAAAATCATCCCGATGGAACGCCGGAGGTCACGGAGTTCGGATCGTTTGAGCTGGAGGACATCCTGACCGTCGAGAAGGATCCGCCCCCGGCTGGATGGAATCAGCCGGTTGATCGAGCGCAGGAGGGTGCTTTTTCCGGCCCCCGAGGGGCCAATGACCGCCACCATCTCACCCTCACCGACGGAGAGAGAAATGCCGCGGAGGACGGGTTTGGCGGGATCGTAGGCCACGTGGAGATCCTCGACCCGAAGCCGCACTTTCGACGGTTGGCGCTCGGTCATTTTGGCAAACGGGATGAAAAATGGACAGGGCGCCCGGATCGAACCGGAACGCCCTGCAAAAACATTCCGGGAGCTGTGCCTATTTGAGGTTGTAGGAGACCTCGTTGGCCTTGTCGATCATCCGGATGACCTCCCAGTGTTCCTGGTAGGTGATCGGGATAAAGCCGTCTTCCTTCGTGAATTCATCGGCCAGTTTGGATCCCTCCCACGGAAAGGTGAAAAAGGCCTCGCGAATCCTCGCGGCGAGATCGGGATTCAGGTTGTAGGCGTATCCGTAGCCGGTGGTGGGGAAGGTTTTCGACTTGTAGATGCTGCGAATCTTCGAGGAATCAACGGCTTGGCGGTCAACCATGCGCTTGAGAACCGAATTTGCGATGGCGGCGGCTTCGTAGTCTCCGTTGGCGACCCCGAGGATGGAGTTGTCGTGTTTGCCTGAGAAGACGGATTCGAAATCCTGCCCCTCGATCATTCCAAACTCTTCCTTGAGGATCGCGGTGGGTGCTTTTTTTCCGGAGTTCGAGGTTGGTGAGGTGAAGGCGATCTGTTTGCCCTTGAGGTCCTTGACCAATTGCGCCGGGCTGTCGGCGGGAACGATCAGTTCCATCTCGTATCCGAACGAGCCGTCGGCAGCGGCCATCATGGCGAAGGGCACAAAGCCGACCGCATTGACCGCAATCGGATTGGATCCGGTGTTAAAGCCCGTGACGTGGAGCCGTCCGGCGCGCATTGCCTCGAGCTGGGCGGCGTTCGACTGGACGGGGAAAAACATGACCTTTTTACCGGTTGTTTTCTCGAGGTGCTGGAGAAAATCGTCCCAGACCTCGCGGTAAACCGAGGGATCCTCGACGGGGGTGTAGGCGAAGATGAGGGGATTGGGGTCGATCCAATCGGAAGGATCGGACGGGGCGTCGGCGACGAGGTCTCCGTCGGCGTCAGTGAAGCGAGGATCGAGATCGCTGGCTTGGAGGTTATTGAGGGCGAGACCGGAAAGGATTCCGGAGACGAGGAGTTTGCGGAGTGCGTTGGTCATGACGCCCCACATGAGGAGACTCTCTCGTCCGGAAGACAAGCCTACCGGAGTCCTCAGGTTGTGAAGAAACCGAAACACAAAGAGAGACCGAGGGCTCTGTTTTCAGGCTGTTTTTTTGGCGTCTTTTTTCCGGCGCAGTTGGTCGGTCAGGGTGACGCGGAACATCTCTAGGGCGATGAAGAAGACACCGGTGATGGGGACGGCGCAGAAAGCTGCCTGGAGATACCGCACAAAGGTTGAAGGATTATCGCCGACCGCAAATGGAGTCAGCATCTGGGTCATCGAGATGTAGAAGATCGCGGTGAGGCCAAGGTCGAAGATGACGGTCTTGGGGGAGGTGAGTTTTTCGTAGGCCATGTCGGGAAAATGCAAGTATCAGTGTAACCCGGAGGCAATCAGAGCGTTTTCGGAATTGCAACTCTCCGTTTCCGACCTCATTCTCTTACCAGTCCATTCAGTTCTTCCATGAGTCCGACCCATCTCCCCCATGCGGCCTTCGCCGTTTGGAATCCCCTCCCAGCCTCACGCTTCAATGCGCAGGCGGCGGCGCATTTGTTCAGGCGGGCAGGAGTGGCGGCAACCCCTGAGTTGATTGAGGCAGCGGTTGCGGCGGGTCCCGAGTCCACCGTCGAGGGTTTATTGCGAATTCCGCCAAAGGTCGAAGTCGATGTTTTATCGGACGGGATTGCCAAAGCACGGAAACAGTTCGCGAGCGTCGCGCGGAGTCTCTCAAAAGACGAGCGAGCGGCGCGGCGGGCGGAAATCCGCAAGTTGGATGAGGCCTATCAGGATGAGGTTTTTCGGCTTTGGGCGGCACAGATTCTGAATCCCGAAACAACCGTCGCGGAACGCCTCGTGATCTTTCTGTTGAACGTCTTTGTCGTTTCGGTGCAGACCGTGAGGGATTCGAGGCAAATCTTTGGCCATCTTGAGATTCTGCGTGAGCATTTGCGTTCGCCATACCCCGAGCTTTGCAAGGCGGTGAGTCGATCCCCTGCGATGATCCGTTATCTCAACCTCGACCGGAGTACGAAGGGGAGACCAAACGAGAACTTTGCGCGGGAGCTGATGGAGCTTTTTGTTTTGGGTGAGGGGAATTACACAGAGGCCGATGTCAAAAATGCGGCGCGGGCCTTTACCGGGTACCGGATTGTAAGGGATGGGTTTCGATTTTCCGAGACGCTCCATGATGGCGGAGAGAAGACGCTTTTCGGAGTGAGAGGCGACTTTGACGGTGACGGGGTGATTGATCTGCTGTTTAAGCAACCGGCGGCGCGGACGTTCCTACCCGGGGAATTTCTTCGAACCTACTTGTATGAAGAATCGGTTTCTCCGGAGTTGGTGCAGGCACTCGGAGAGATCTGGGCGCAGAATGATTTTCGTTTCGATGCGCTTTGTCGGACGGTTTTTACGAGCCGCCTTTTCTACGAGCCGCGTTACCGGGGGAACATGGTGAAGGATCCCGTGCAGGTCTTGTTTGGAAGTCTTCAGGACCTCAATCTGGGCCTCAATCCGACCCGCCGCTATCTGCGCAATCCGCTCCGATCAATGGGGCAGGATCTGCTGGCGCCTCCGAATGTCCGCGGCTGGGTCGGTGGGCGGGCCTGGATCAGCGGGGCGACCCTTTCGGCCCGCAGAGAAACAGTGGGCTTTTGGTTCGAGGAGCTGAACCTCCCAAAGATGAACGCGGATGAGCGCGAGCTTTTTGAGGCTGAAATGGCGAATAGCCAACACCCGCTGCGGGTCGATGACGAAACGCTTGAGCGGCTGGCGGGGATACCCGGGGATACGCTGGCGGAAGGATTGATTCGCCGCCTGATCGCGCCATCGGTCCCGAGGGCGTATCTTGATGCGGTGCGAGATGCGCTGGCGGAAGGCTCGGCCGATGCGGTCCGCGATACCGTCCTGACTATTCTCGAAACCGCCGAGTATCAGCTTTGTTGACACACGATTTCTGACGACGACCCACACCCAACCACCCATCGATGAATACGATCCTCCCCCGAACGACCCGCCGCGCCTTTTTTGCCAACTCTGCGAAAGCGGCCTCCTTTATGGCCTTCACCCATATGGCACCGGCGTTTCTGGCGCGGGCGGCAGAGGTGGGTGCGCCCCGGGCGGAGAAGGACCGAAGCATTCTCGTCCTGATTCAGTTGGCCGGGGGCAATGACGGATTGAATACAGTAGTACCTTTCGCGGATGACCGTTATCACAAGCTGCGTCCGACGCTGGGTCTGGATGGGAAGGCGGTTCTGCGTCTCGACGATCTGAACGGGTTCCATCCCGAGTGCGGTGCTCTTCATTCCTGTTTCAAGGATGGGGAACTGGCGATTCTGCAGAATGTTGGGTATCCGAATCCAAATCGCAGTCACTTTCGTTCGACCGAGATTTGGGAGACTGCCTCGGACAGTCGCGAGAGCGTTTATTCCGGGTGGATGGGTCGATTTTTTGACAATGAATGCGGGGGTGTTCCGGAGGGTGAGGCGGCTCAGGCGATTTATTTCGGTAATAGCTATCCGCAGACCTTCGAAAGCGAACGGCATCATCCGGTGCTTGGAATTACCGCGAAGAGCGGTCGGCGACCGGCAAACCGCGATCTTCTCGAGTCCCTCACGCGGACGGAGGGTGCTAATCCGAATGCTGGCTTTCTGAAACACACCCTGATGGATGCGTTGATCGGGGAACAGCGGGTGATGGAAACGGTTCGGCGCTACAAGACGAAAGTGGATTACGGATACACGACTTTTGGACGCTCGATGCGATCAATTGCTGCGATGATTGCATCGGGAGCCCCGACGCGGATCTATTTCTCGAGTTTATCGGGATTTGACACGCATGTGGATCAAGGAAACCGCCACAGTCAGTTGATGGCGGAACTTTCGCGGGTGATGGGTGCGTTTCAGTCCGATTTGAAAGAGAAACGACTGGATTCGCAGGTTTTAACCCTGACCTTCTCGGAGTTTGGGCGACGCCCGATGGAGAACCGGAGCCGGGGGACGGACCATGGGACAGCGGCGCCTTTGTTTGTGATGGGTTCGGGAGTAGCCGGGGGGATCCTCGGGGCGGCCCCGAATCTGGACATTCCGGAGAACGGCGACCTCGCCTTTGAAACCGATTTCAGGCGGGTGTATTCAACGGTTCTTGAGGATTGGTTGGGTTGTCCTGGAAAGGAAGTCCTCGGCGGAGATTTTGCGAAGCTGCCTTTCCTGAGAAATGCGGGCTAGGGTCGATTCGGGCTAGGTCCATTCGGGCGGGTTTTGCAATTCGGGGCG
>CAZFLQ010000111.1:0-6762 GCA_964519935.1 uncultured Puniceicoccaceae bacterium
AACTCCAGATCCAGTCCGAAGGTGCCGAGGTCGAGTATAAACGCATCAAAGTCCGCCCCCTTGAGGGATTACCACCCGTCCTCGTGCACAAAACCCGTCTCTGATCTCTTTCGGCCTCATGGCCAGTATTTCTCGGGGGTTTTCGTTGCAAAGAACCAGCGTTCCAAGCGTATCACGAAACCTCCGCTCGCCTTCGCTCTAATCGACGTCCGTCAAACTCAGGTGAAGCGTCCGATCCTCGAAGACCGCGATAAATCCAAAGGTATACCGCTCTACGAAAACCGGGACTGAATTCCGTTCATCAGGATCTTTTACCGCCGCCGCCAATCGTCCGCACAGCAATTTGTATCCTCCCAGAATCCTCGGGATCGTCTCCGTCGCCTCCGCCCGTTGGGCTTGAATCATCTCCGTCATCAGGGCATAACACACTTCGTAAGCTTGATGGAAATCCGGGGCCGGATCTTCAAACGTGTTACGGACCACCTCGACCAGCCGGTCCGCCCGCTTCAACCCCTTCGGGAAGAGTTCCTCAACTTCGTCTCGCAGCCGCACCGCGACCACATCAATGCGTTCTTCTCGGACGTAATTCATGTCAAAAGTATTAGATGGAAACCCTCAGGAAGGAAGATCTTTCCGGTTTTGTCAAAAGAATGTAAAGCCGTTATCTCTACTCAATCCCCGGCAGTCCAAAGTCTTCCCGGAGGAGACCCGGGTCTGGCCCCAAAAACTCAACCTTTTCCGTCAAAACAAACCCGTTCTCTCGCTGCGCCATCGCCGAGAACGTGATCGGAAAGTCCTTCACCGCATAATCCGCAATCGGATAAATCACCACCACAGTGCGGGTTTCCTCCCCCATTGGCCCAACCGCAACCCGCATCTCCGGATCAGCAAGCATGACCCCCTCGACCGGTGTTTCCATTTGAATCGAATAGTTCAAGGTCTCATTCGTCTTGTTCACCAACCGAACCACGAACTGATTCCGCACCCGCGTTTCATCGACGTAGTAGGCCGAGCCTCCCATTCGCGTCACCGTCATCACCCCTGGCTGAATCCGTGTCGCCGCATACGCGAAAACCGAGGCCCCGATCAGTCCCATTACACAGTAAAAAAAGATCCGCGTCCGAAACACCTTTCGCTTCTTTCCCGCCAGGCCGTTCAACGAATCATAGCGCACCAATCCCTCCGGTCGGTTCAGCTTCCGCATGATTGCGTCACAGGCGTCGATGCAGTTCGCACACCCGATACACTCCAACTGCAACCCCTGCCGAATATCGATCCCCGTTGGGCAGACATCCACACACCGATAGCAGTTGATGCAATCCCCATTCTTCGGATCGCTCGCTTTCCCGCGGGGCTCTCCCCGGCGCTCATCGTAGCCGATGATGATCGAATCGTCGTCGATCAAGGCACTTTGCAACCGCCCATATGGACAGATCACAAGACAGAGCTGCTCCCGAAACCAGGCAAAGTTGAAATAAAGGATTCCCGAAAATGCCACGATGAACAGAAATGATCCTACATGCGCTCCCGGCCCCCCGAGGACCCACGCATACAGGGTCGGGATCGAGATAAAGTAGGCCAGCACCATGTGCGCGATAATCACACAAAGCAGCACATAGATCCCGTGTTTAAGTACCCGCCGGACCACTTTTCCCTGATCGGTCCAGAGGGCATCCTCAATCTTCCGCCGCTCGGTCGGAGGCCCGTCAATCCAACGCTCAATCCGCCGAAACACATGCTCCATCAGTAGCGTCTGCGGGCAAGTCCACCCGCACCAAACCCGCCCCAGGAGGGCTGTTACAAAGAACAGCGTGAATCCCAAACCCGTCAGGCAAAAAAACAGGATCCAGAAATCCTGCGCCGCGAGGGTCAGTCCGAGAAAATGGAAACGCAAACTCGCTGTATCCAGAAATACCGCCGGATGTCCTCCAACCGGAATCCACGGCAGTAAAAAAAACAGCCCCAAAAGCCCGTAAGCGACCACTCGCCGCATCAGCGTAAACCGCCCCGAAACATCCGCCGGGTGCAGCATCTTGCGTGACCCATCCCTCTGGATGGTTGTAACGGAATCTCGGTTTGGGCGCTCTCTCATCTCAAATCAGGGTTGATGATGGGATAGAACAAAGGCGGTCACCTGAGCGATCTTCTGCGGTCCGAGGCTCTCCCAGGACGGCATCCCGTTGCGGGCTCCCTTGTTGATCGTGTTGTAAACCACCGTCGGCGATGATCCGTAAATCCATTCGTTATCGACCAGATTCACCCCGATCCCCCCTTGCAGCTCGTTCCCGTGACATTGGGCACAATTGGCTTCCTTGGCATAAATATCCCGGCCCGCTGCCACAAACGCTTCGTTTCCGGCCATTTGCCACAGAGTATCGTCGTTCAACAACTCCATCTGAGCCTCCAACTTGGCCGTCTCGATCACCGCCAACTTACGCGCCAACTGCACCTCGTCATTATTGCCAACGCCCGCCTGGACAAAAAAGAACCAGTAGATAATCGAGAACACGATCGCCCCATAGAGGGTAAACAGCCACCAGTTTGGCAACTTTTGGTCGTATTCCTCAATCCCGTCGTAAACGTGATCCCGGATCAGGAGCTCCGGTTCCCTTGAATCCTTCGACTTATTCATTCTGCATCCTTCTTCAATGGTTTCGGAGGATCTTCTTCGAGGGGCAGATTCGCGAGGTGCTCGATCTTCTGCCGCTTCATCCGCAGCGTCCGCCAGACGATCGCGGCAAACGCCCCCGAGGTCACTATAAACGCCACCAGGGCCGCGAGGGCCGCCGTATCATCAAAATTCAAATCTTTGAACATAACGACAACGCTCCCTTAATCGCGCCCCCCTTTCGCATCGGCCTCCACCGGTGCCTTCGCCAACGCCAGGTCCGCCGGGGTCTGATGCGATGCCCCGAGCGACTGGACGTAGGCAATCAAAGCGACAACCTCCATCCGCGGATCGATGTATTTCTGCTCCTTTCGAAGGTCGACCGCGATCTCCTTCGCCTGCTTGAGGGCCTGTCTCTCGATCTCCGCGCGATCGAGATCCTTCGGATAGGGCGTTCCCAGCATCCGCAGAACACCGATCCTCCGCTCGAGAGACGCAAAATCAGTCTCGTTTTCATACAACCACGGGTAAGCCGGCATGTTCGAACCCTCCGAGGTGCTCCGCGGATTCATAAAATGCTCGAAATGCCAGACATTGTTCCGCAACCCGATGCGCATGAACCCGTGCCCCTCCACAATCGGTCCACCCTCTCGGGCAAGATCAGGTCCGGTTCGCTTTGACCCCCACTGAAAGGGATGGTCGTAGATCGATTCTCCCAGCCGCGAATGCTCCCCATACCGGAGCACATCCGGAACCATCGTCCGGATCATCTGCGAATGGCAGGTGTAACAACCCTCCCGGACATAAATATCACGCCCCGCCAGTTCGAGCGGTGTGTAGGGCTTTTGCAAATACGTTTCAATATGATCGTCCTTGTATTTGACCACCGTCGGGATGATCTGGATCGCCCCCCCGAGTGCCGCCGCAATCAGGGTCAAAACCGTGAAAGGAAGGGCGTTCCCGAGCAGCCGCTCATACCAGTCCACCCAGCGCGCTCCGCTCAGCTCAAAATGCGCCACCGCCGCCAGGACCAGCCCAAAGGTCCCGAACATCCCCAAGAGCAAGACCAACCCATCTCCGAATACCCACATCGAGGCCGTCAGAAGGATTCCCGTCGTGTAGAGGATCGGCGGGTTGAGATACGCCCCGAAGGTCTTGAACCGATAGGGAGACATGTCCTCCCTCTCGACCTCAACCGTTCCGTTGACCGCCTTTCCCGACCTTGCTGTCATCCAGATATTGTAGGCCAGAAGAAGAAAGCCGAAGAGGTAGAGGGTTCCGCCTACCGCCCGCGTCAACATCATCGGGCGGATCTGCGAAAGGGTTTCGATGAAACTCGTATACCGCAGGCCCGTCCCCTCCGCATTCGTCGCATTCAGCATCAGACCCTGATAAATCCCCGAAACCCACATTGACCCGACATAGAGCAGGATTGCCAGCATCCCGGTGTAAAAGTGCATGTGGGCGAGCTGCTTCGAATACAACTTGGTGTTCCACAAACGCGGTGCCAACCAGTAGAACATCCCCGCCGCGATAAAGCCGTTCCACCCGAGGGTTCCCCCGTGGACGTGGCCGATCGTCCAGTCCGTGTAGTGCGACAGGGCGTTCACATCCTTGATCGATAACAACGGCCCTTCAAAGGTCGCCATCCCGTAAAATGTGACCCCGGCGGCAAGGAACTGAACCACCGGATCCGTCCGCAGCTTGTCCCAGGCCCCCCGCAGGGTTAACAACCCATTCAGCATCCCACCCCACGATGGCGCCCAGAGCATCAGGCTGAAGAGCATCCCCAACCCTTGCAGCCATCCCGGCAAAGCCGTGTTCAGAAGGTGGTGGGGGCCCGCCCAGATGTACACGAAGACCAGCGACCAGAAATGGATCACCGACAAACGGTAGGAATAGACCGGACGTCCCGCCGCCTTCGGCACGAAATAATACATGATCCCGAGAATCGGGGTCGTCAAAAAGAAGGCCACTGCGTTGTGCCCATACCACCATTGCACAAGCGCATCCTGAACCCCGCCAAAGATCGGATAGCTGTGGACGAGACTGGTCGGAATCGAGAGGTGATTGACGATGTAGAGCATCGCCACCGTCACGATCGTCGCAATGTAGAACCAGATCGCCACATAGAGGGTCGGCTCATTCCGCTTCGCCAACGTCCAGAAAAAGTTGACCGCAAAAACCACCCAGATTCCCACCACCGCTATATTGATTGGCCAGATCAACTCGGCGTATTCCTTCCCCCGCGTCAACCCCATCGGCAGGGTAATTGCCGCCGCCACGATGATCAGCTGCCACCCCCAGAAATGAATCCAGCTGAGGGTGTTCGAGCCGAGCCGACACTTGCACAACCGCTGGGTCGAATAATAGATCCCCGCAAACATCATGTTCCCGACAAAGGCAAAAATCGCCGCATTCGTGTGCAGAGGCCGCAAACGCCCAAAACTCAGGAAGGATGTTCCAAAATTGAGCTGGTGGAAATTCAGCTGGTAGGCGATCAGCACCCCCGCCGCCATCCCGACGATCCCCCAAAAGATCGCCGCAATCATGAAGAACCGGACAATCCGGTCGTTGTATTCAATGCGTAATGTCGATGTCGTCATCTCCGATTCGGTTCGTGCCTGTCACCCGCATCCCGTGAACCCTCTTCCTGAAACGGCAAAAGCGCGCTTTGCTCCGGACTGCGCCCGCGCTCACGCCGCTGGTCAAAGACGAACATCACGCAGAAAAATACCGCGAGCATCAGACTGAGAAACACCGTGAGGAGGACGACTTGCATGGGACGAAGAGCAACGCTGCCAATGATCGTCCGGGAAAGGATCCAACAGAAGCAGATAGACGCCGTTCTCTCAGAACCCCTAATACTCCGCAACCGAAAAAACTCCAACCTTATAGATGAAGCTGAGACTTGATTTCAACTTTTCCATCCAGCGCCACCCCTCAAGAGGAAAAAGCTTCCCACCGACCCCGATTGGCCAAAAACTCAACGCCATGAAACGAAACCGTCTCGGAAAAAGCGCGATCTGGGTATCCGACATTTGTCTTGGCACGATGAGTTTTGGATCGTGGTCGAGCGAGGAGGAATCCTTTCGCATCCTCGACAAAGCCTTTGATGCCGGAATCGATTTTCTCGATACCGCCGAAATCTACCCGGTCCCGCCCAAGACCGAATACGTTCACGAGAGTGAGCGGATTATCGGAAAATGGCTCAAGTCCAAGCCCCGCGATGCCATCATCCTCGCCACCAAGGTCACCGGCCCCAGCCACGCCTGGTTCAACGCCCCCGTCCGCACCGGACGAACCGGCTTTGACCGCCATCAAATCCGCACCGCCATCGAGGGCTCGCTCGAACGGCTTGGCGTCGACTACGTCGATCTTTACCAAACCCATTGGCCCGATCACGACTTCGGCTACGAGGAAACCCTCACGACCCTCGACGAACTGGTCCAATCAGGAATGGTTCGGATCATTGGTTCCAGCAACGAGAATGCCTGGGGAATGATGAAGGCTCAGCACACCTCCGAGGCTCTCGGCACCGCCCGCTACGAGACCATCCAAAACAACTTCAGCCTGATCAACCGTCGCTTTGAGGACGAACTCGCCAACATCTGTCGCCGCGAATCGATCAGCCTGATTCCCTACAGCCCCCTCGGCGGCGGCGTCCTGACCGGAAAATACAACCAGCCGACCCCGCCCGGGAATGCCCGTTTTTCCGAGTACATGAAGAGCGCCGATCGCCAAAAGAAAATGGCCCACCGGTTTGTCAATGAACGCAGCCTCGCGACTGTCGAGGCCCTCAAACCGATCGCCGAATCCCTCGGAATCTCCCTCACCACCCTCGCGACCGCCTGGAGCAAACAGCACGACTTTGTCGCCTCAACCATTATCGGCGTCCGCACCGCCGAACAGCTCGACGACATCCTCGCTGCCGCCGACCTCGAAATCTCCGCAGAAACCCTCACCCGCATCGACGAGATCTCCCTGGAGCACCCCTACCCCCTTGGCTGAACAAAGCCCCCAAGGCTCAGACATCCTGACCTATCCTTGAAAATACAGCGATTGCGACGGAGTGCCGTGGACGTGAGATGGACCTGATTCCGGGATTGGAGAAGACAACCGCAAATGCGTTGGCCTGCCCACCGTGCCCCCCC